>JAWVZN010000001.1:0-127692 GCA_033722155.1 Gemmatimonadota bacterium
GACTGCGGGGCGGCCCACGGTGGGGGGCCCCCCCCCCCGACCCCCGGGGGCGGGGGTCGCGCCCCTCCCCTGCGGCGCCGAGCCGGGGGTAGGGGGCGCCGGGCTCCCGGGGCTGCAGCGCCCGCATCAGGCGACGGTGGCGGCCCGTTTCTCCAGGGCCCGCCGGGCCGCCCCGGCCACGACCGGGTCGTCGTCCCCGGCGGCCACCTCGAGCGCCTCCACCGATCCGAGGCCCGTGTTGCCCGCCACGATCGCCGCGTTTCGCACCAGCCCCCGGCGGCGGGTCCGCTCCACCGCGGTGTCGGCGAACCGCTCGTCGAACTCCTCCTCGGTGAGCCGCAGGAGGTCGTCGAGGGTCTCGGGCCACGTTCCCGCGCGGGGCTGGAGGCGTGGCTCGCTCCCCTCCGGAGCCTTCCGGTTCCACGGACACACCTCCTGGCACACGTCGCAGCCGAAGAGCCACTCCCCCACCGCGTCCTGCCGCTCGGGATCGAGGGCGTCGCGGTGCTCGATCGTCCAGTACGAGATGCACCGCCGCGCGTCGAGGACCCGCGGCTCCACGATCGCGTCGGTGGGGCAGGCGTCGATGCACGCGGTGCAGGTGCCGCAGTGGTCGGCGGCGGGACGGTCGGGCACGAGCTCGGCGGTGAGCAGGAGCTCGCCCAGGAAGAGGTCCGAGCCGAGCCGCTTGTTCAGCAGAAGGGTGTTCTTCCCCCGCCATCCGAGCCCCGCCCGCTCGGCCCAGTAGCGGTCCATCACCGGCGCCGAGTCGACGAAGGGACGCCCCTCGACCTCGGGGTCGAGCTCCCGGCAGAAGTCGAGCAGCGCGTACAGCTTGTCCTTCAACACCCGGTGGTAATCCTCCCCCCGGGCGTAGGAGGCCACCCGCGCGGTCTCGGGGCCGGGGCCCTCCTCCCCGGTGTGGTAGACGAGCCCCACCGCCACGATGGAGCGACACCCGGGGACGAGCTCGCGGGGATCGACCCGCTTCTCGAACCAGTTCTCCATCCACGACATCGTGCCGTGGTGGCCGCGGTCGAGCCACTCGCGGAGGCGGTCGGCCTCGTCGACCCGCCCGGCGCGGGCGACGCCCACGAGGTCGAAGCCGACGGCGAGCGCCTTCGCCTTGATGCGGCGGGTGAGCTCGGCGGCGGTCACGGGAGCTTTTCGACGGCCTCCCGGTCCGTCGCCGCCACTGCGGTGTCGGTCGCCTCGAGGGCCTCCTTCACCCGTTGGGCGAGCGCCCGCTGGAAGCCGGGCACCTTGGCGATCTCCGAGGCCGGCTGCTCGCGGATCCGCTCCACCGAGCCGAAGTGGTGGAGCAACGCGGCGCGGCGCTTCGGCCCGATCCCCTCGATCGCGCTCAGCTCGCTGGCGATCGTCCGCTTCGAGCGGACCTTCCGGTGATAGGCGACCGCGAAGCGGTGGGCCTCGTTCCGCACGTGCTGGACGAGCTGGAGGGCCGGGGAGCGCCGCGGGAGCCACACCGGCTCGCCGCGCCCCGGCAGGAAGATCTCCTCCTCCCGCTTGGCGAGGCCGATCGCGTCGACCTCCTCGCGGACGCCGGTCTCCTCGAGCACCTTCAGCGCGGCGCTCAGCTGTCCCTTCCCCCCGTCGATCACGAACAGGTCGGGCGGGTCCTCGTCGTGGTCGAGGAGGTTCCGCACGTACCGCTCCACGACCTCCGCCATCATGGCGTAGTCGTCCTGCCCCTCCACGTACTTGATCTTGAAGCGACGGTATCCCGACTTGCGCGGTGTCCCGTTGGCGAAGGTCACGACCGAGCCCACCGAGTCGCGCCCCTGGATCGTGGAGACGTCCACGCACGCGATCCGGCGCGGGATCCGGTCCAGGCCGAGCTCGGCCTGGAGCTCGAGCACCGCTTCGCTCGCCCGCTCGGTCTCCTTCCGTCGCTCCAGCCGCCGCTCCTCGAGCAGGTAGCGGGCGTTCTTCTCGGCGAGGCGCACCTGCTTCGCCTTCTCGCCCCGCTCGGGCACCCGGAGGGTGACCGCGCGGCCGGCCCGCTCGCGGATCACCTCCTCGAGCAGCGGCCGGTCCTCGAAGTCGAACGGGAGCAGGATCTCGCCCGGCGGGGCCGAGGCGATCCCCGAGGCGTCGCCCCGGAGGTAGTAGCGGACGAGGAAGAGCGAGAGGATCTCCCCCTCGGCGACCCCCTCCACGTTGCCGAGCGCGTGGTGCTGCTTCCCGAGGAGGCGCCCCGAGCGCATCTTCAGGATGAGTCCCATCGCTTCGTCCCCGATCCGGGCCAGCGCCACCACGTCCCGGTCCTCGCCCGAGAGGCTCGAGACGCGCTGGCCCCGCTGGATTTCCTCGAGCTGCTCGATCTGGCGGCGGTACCCCTCGGCGCGCTCGTACTGGAGCCGTTCGGCGGCCCGCTCCATCCGCGCCTCGAGCATCCGCCGGGCGGCGGAGGTGTCCCCCTCGAGGAAGGCGACGACGTCGTCGATCATCGCCCGGTACTCCTGCTTCGAGACGTACTCCACGCACGGGGCGTCGCACCGGTCGATGTGGTAGTCGAGGCACGGCCGGGAGGGGGCCTCCTCCAGCAGGTCGTAGCGGCACGAGCGGACCGGGAAGAGATCCTTGATCATCGACAGGTTGCGCCGCAGCAGCTTCACCCGGGTGTAGGGGCCGAAGTAGCGGGCCCCGTCGTCCACCACCCGGCGGGTCACGTAGACGCGGGGGAAGTCCTCCTGGAGGGTGACCTTGATGTAGGGGTACGACTTGTCGTCCCGCAGGATGATGTTGAAGCGGGGGTCGTGCTCCTTGATCAGGTTCGACTCGAGCAGCAGCGCCTCGGCGGCGGTCTCGGTGACGATGTAGTCGAGGTCGACCGCCCGGCGCAGCATCGCCCGGGTCTTGTGCGGCAGCGAGGCGGCGGGCGCCAGGTAGTTGCGCCCCCGGGCCCGGAGGTCGGCCGCCTTGCCGACGTACACGACGTCCCCGGCGGCGTCCTCGAAGAGGTAGACGCCGGGCTTGCGCGGGAGCCGGGAGATCGTTTCCTCGAGTCGGGTCACGGGATCGTAAATCTAGCTTCCGTCGACGTTTGTGGCACTCGATCTCGCCCGGATTCCAGGTCGCGCTCGCGGGGACCGCGGCTCAACCGGCCCCGTCCTCGTGGCCGCGCCGGTCGTCGGCGTGGTCGACCGCCAGCCCGTCGCCCCGGTCGGGCTCGCTCGCGCCGCGGACCCCCTCCAGCAGGCTCGGGTCGAGGTCGGGGCCGTCGGCGTCGCCGTGTAGGACGCTCACGTCGCCGGTCGACTCCATCACGACCGCCCGGATCTGCTCCGGCGTCAGCACGTTCGCCTCGCGCAGCTTCCCGCGCAGGTCGGCCTCGGTCAGCTTCGCCTTCCGCAGGTTCCCGTGGAGGATCCGCTTCCCGTCCATCAGCAGCAGCGGCGCGTTGTCCACGCCGCGGCGCACCGCCTCCGAGCGCGTGCGGAGCCACGCCACGGCCATCTGGATCCCGTACAGCGCGGCCAGCGCGATCGCCGCCCGGGCGAGCGGCGGGTCGTCGGAGACGATCGTGGTCGCCAGCACCGAGCCGATCGCCACCGTCACCGCGAAGTCGAACGAGGAGATCTTCGAGAACGACCGGAGCCCGGCGATCCGGGTGAGGATCACCATGGCCAGGTAGATCCCGAGCGCCGAGACGACGGCCATCCCCGCCGCGCCCCAGCCGGTGGCGAGCCACGCCTCGATCACGGCGCCCCCTCCGGCTCGAGGACGGCCGTCCGGGCGAGGGAGACGAGCCGGTCGTCGGGCTCGACCACCCGGTCGCCCGGCGGGTTGATCGCGTGCTCCTCGTCGGGCCGGTCCTGGAGCCCGATCACCAGCGCGCCGGCGTCCCACCCGCAGATCACCACGTGGTCGATCGTCCCCGCCATCCGGAACTGCTCCTCCCGTATCGATAGAACGGCTCCGAGCAATGTGCTCCCCACGATCCCGGCGAACAAGGCGAGGTTGAACAGGCCCGCGACCATCAGCGCGGCGCCGACCACGCGCCCCACCGGCGTGACCGGGCTGATGTCGCCGAAGCCGACCGTGGTCAGCGTCACGATCGCCCACCAGAAGCCGTCCGCGAGGTCGTCGACGTCCGGGTTCGGCCCGGCCTCGACGAGATAGAGCGTCCCCCCGCCGAGCAGCACCGTGACCCCCAGCAGCGAGAGCGCGAAGCCGAACAGCAGCGCGTTGTCGCGGAACGCGGCGAAGATCCACAGGATCGCCCGATCGGCGCGGGTCACCCATCGCTCGAGAGCGGGCCCCGGCTCGACGGCCAGCTCGACGGCCAGAAGGACGATCGAAGCGACGATCAGGACCCAGACGGTCGTGTGGACGACGACGTACGCCCGGGTCCCGGGGCGGTGGAACGCGTCGCGGATCGGGCCGATCCCCGGCGGGTCCGTCATCCCGTCAACCTTCCGAGGAACCGGCGGCCCCGGCGCACCCCGAGCAGACCGGCCACCGCGAAGTACGCCGCGGCGACGCCGGCGTAGAGCCCGGCCGTCGAGCCGAGCCGCGCCGCCAGGCCCCAGTCGGGCCACCGCTCGAGGATCGCCAGGTACGGGACGAGGCCCCCCGCGCCGGCCGCGACCGCGGCGGCCACGACGCGGAGCGTCTCTCCGGCGGCGCCGGGCTCGAGGAGCCGGCCGATCCGGCGACGGAGCAGAACCGCCAGGATCGCCGCGTTCGCCGCCGCCGCGCTGGCCGTCGCCACGGCGATCCCCGGCGTACCGATCGCCCATGCCAGCGCGATCCCCAGCGCCACGTTCACCGCCAGCGCGCCGACGGCCACCTCGACCGGCGTCCGGGTGTCCTGGAAGGCGTAGAACGCGGTGGCCAGGAGCCGCACGCTCCCGTACGCCAGAAGCCCGGCGGCGTAGCCGGCCAGGACCCAGGTGACCGCGGTCGTGTCCGCGGCGTCGAACCGCCCGCGCTCGAACAGCAGCGAGATCGCCGGGCGGCCGAACGCCGCCAGCCCCAGCGTCGAGGGGACGAGGAAGAACGCCATCCGGCGCCACGCCTCGTCGAGCTCGGCGCGGATCGCCTCCGGCGGCCGGCCGACCGCCTCGTGGGCCAGGGTGGGCAGCGCCACCTGGGCGATCGCCACGCCGAACAGCGACAGCGGCAGCGTGTAGAGCCGCTGGGCGTACGCCAGCGTCGCCACGCTCTGCTCGGTCAGGAAGGTGGCGATCTGGATGTCGACCAGGGTCGAGATCTGGGCCACGCCGGTGCCGAGGAGCATCGGAAGGAAGAGCGCCACCACGCGCTTCACGCGCGGGTCCTTCCAGCCCCGGCCCGGCATCAGGGTGCCGAGTGCGGCCTTCGTGGCCGGCAGCTGCACGGCGAGCTGGACCGCGCTGCCGGCGACCACGCCCCACGCGAGGATGTAGACGGGGTCCATGTCGACGCGCCCGACGAAGGCGATCAGCGCCCCGGCGGAGACGACCGACCAGAACATCGGCGCGAAGTTGGGCCAGAAGAACCGCCCGTGGGCGTGGAGCACCCCCATGCACCACGCGCCCCCGACCATGAACGCGACGGTCGGGAACAGCACGACGATCAGCCGCTCGACGAGCTCGCGGAGGCCGGGGTCGAACCCCGGCGCCACGACCCACGCGAGCGCCGGCGCGGCGGCCATGCCGGCGAGGGTCACCACGCCGACGGCCGCGAGCAGCAGCCCCAGAACCCCCCTCGAGAGGCGCCGGGCGGCTTCGGGGTCGTCCTCGTCCTTCATCGCCTCGGCCAGGACGGGGATGAACGAGGCCGACAGGTTCCCCTCGCCCAGGAGGACCCGGACGAGGTTCGGGACCTTGTAGGCGGCGACGAACGCGGAGTACGCCGCGGCGCGGCCGAAGAAGTAGGCGATGACCTGCTCCCGGACGAGCCCGAAGACGCGGCTCACGCCGATTCCGAACATGACGATCAGGGTGGCGCGGCCGGTGTCGGAGCGGCGCGCCCCGCCGGAGCGGGAGCGGCTCACGCGCCGGTGGGCGGAGGCGACTCCTCGGGCGGCTCGAGCCCGAGCGACCACATGCGGGCGAGATCGTGGCGGGAGAAGACCTGGAAGGCGATGAGGGTCTCGGTGCGGACGATCCCCTCGAGGCGCGCCAGCCCGCGGGTCACCGTCTCGACCAGGTCCTCGTGCTCCTGCACGCGGGCGATCGCGACGAAGTCCCACGGACCGGTCACCGTGTACGCCTCGGCGACACCCTCCACCCCGGCGATCCGGTCGCCCAGGGTCTCCAGGTGCTCGCGCTCGACGGTGACGAGGATGAAAGCGGTCAGCACGGCCACGCCTCCGATCGGGGTTCGCCGCTAACATAGCCCACCGGGCTCCGGGGTGCAGCCGGCGGAACGTCGAGACCTGACGGGGCATACGCGCCCCGGTAGCTTTCCCCTCCATGGACGACGCCGCCTACGATCGCTGCCTGGATCTCGCGCGCGACCACTACGAGAACTTCCCGGTGCGCTCCTCGCTTCTGCCCCGGGAGCTCGCCCGGGACCTGGCGGCCGTCTACGCCTTCTGCCGTACCACCGACGATCTGGGCGACGAGTTCCCCGGGGATCGGCGGGCCGCCCTGCGGCGGTGGGAGGGGGACGTCCGCGCGACCCTGAAGGGCGCCCCGCCGGCCGACCGGCCGATCCTGGGCGCGCTCGCGGAGACGGCCGGCCGGCGGAACCTCGAGCCCACCCCCTTCCTCCTGCTGATCGAGGCGAATCGCCGGGATCAGCGACTCGAGCCCTACGCCGACGAGGCGGCGCTTCTCGACTACTGCCGCCACAGCGCCACCCCGGTGGGGAGGATGGTGCTCGGCACCCTGGGGTTCGACGAGAGCGGGCTCCACGTGTACGCCGACGCGACCTGCATCGGCCTCCAGCTCGCCAACTTCTGGCAGGATCTCGCCCGGGACCGCGAGAACGGGCGCTGTTACCTCCCCCTCGACGCCTGTTCCCGCCACGGGGTCGATCCCGGCGTGGAGCTCGAGCGCGCCTCCGCGTCCCCCGCCCTCCGGGGCCTCGTGGCCGAGCTCGTGGAGCGGGCCCGCGAGTGGCTCATCCGGGGGTGGCCGCTGGCCGACCGGCTGCCCGCCCGCACCCGCCCCCTGGTCCGCGGGTTCTCGCGAGGAGGGTGGGCGATCTGCGACGCGGTCGCCGCGGCCGGCTACGACACCCTCTCCTCCCGCCCCACCGTCGGGGTGACCCGCCGGCGGACGATCGCGGGGCTCGAGCTCCTCCGGGCGCCGCGGAGGGGCGTATCGGCCCCGACCCGGGGATGAGCGGGCGCCTCGCGATCGAGGCGGGCTACGACGCGTGCCGCGTCGCCACCCGGAGGGCGGGCTCCTCCTTCTGGGCGGGGATCCGGCTGCTGCCGGAGGATCGCCGGGCGGCCCTCTGCGCGGTGTACTGGTTCGCCGCCGCCGCCGACCGGGCGGTCGACGCCGAGGGCGCGACGGAGCTCCGGCGCGAGCGGCTCTCCGCCCTCGAGCGCGACCTCGAGGCCACCTTCGACGGGGACCCCCCCGACGCGCGCTGGGCCGCCCTCGCCGACGCCGCGCAGCGGTACGGGATCGATCCCCGTCGGTTCGACGAGCTGCTGGAGGGGGTGGGGCGCGACCTCGACACCGCCCGCTATCCCGACTGGCCGGCGCTCCGGGAATACTGCCACGGCGTGGCGAGCGTGGTGGGGCTGATCGGGCTCCGGATCTTCGGGGGCGGCGGAGCCGAGGCCGAGGCCGCCGCCGAGGAGCTGGGGTACGCGGTGCAGCTCACCAACATCCTCCGGGACGTCCGCGAGGACGCCCGCGCGGGCCGATGGTACCTGCCCCGCGACGAGACCGAGCGCTTCGGGATCTCGCCGGAGTCGGTCGCCGAGGGGCACGCCGGGCCCGGCTGGGAGGGCCTGGTGCTCCATCAGGTCGAACGGGCCCGGCGCCTCTACGGCTCGGCCGATCCGCTGCTGCGCCGCCTCCCCCGCGCCACCCGCCCGTGCCCGGCCGCCCTCGCGGCCGTCTACCGGGGGCTGCTCGAGCGGATCGCCCGCGATCCCCGCGCTCCGTTGCGCCGCAGGGTCCGGCTGGCCCGGGGCGAGAGGGCGGTCCGGGTCGTGGCCGCCGCCGCTCGCGCCTCGCTGCTCCGGTCCGCCTCCCCGTGAGCTCCACCGGAGGGGCGGTCGCCGTGGTGGGAGGCGGCCTCGCGGGGATCGCCGCCGCGCTCGATCTCGCCGACGCCGGACACCGGGCCGTCCTCTACGAGCGGCGCCCCTTTCTCGGCGGCCGGGCGTACTCGTTCCGCGATCCGGACTCGGGAGCGGTGGTCGACAACGGCCAGCACGTGCTGGTGGGCGCCTGCGTCCGCCTGCGCGGCCTGATGCACCGGATCGACTCTCCCCGCGGGGCGTTCGTCCGCCAGCGGCGCCTCTCGCTTCCGGTTCTCGACGGCCGGGGGCGGGCGGCCGAGCTGCGGGCCGCGCCGCTGCCCGCTCCATTCCACCTGCTCGCCGGCCTCCTCGGGTATCGCCACCTCGGGCCGGCCGCGCGCGTGAGGGTCGCCCGGGACGTGGCCGCGCTCGTCCGCTCGAACGCCGGCGGCCGGCACGACCTCGACCACCTCTCCCTGGGCGCCTGGCTCGCGCGACGCGGTGCGCCGCCCGAGACGATCGAGCGCTTCTGGCAGCCGCTGGTCCGCCCCGCTCTCAACGTGCCCGTGGCCGGGGCCAATCTCCGGCTGAGCGCCTTCCTGCTGGAGCGCGGGCTGTGGCGGGGCCGCGCCGACGGCGCCCTGTGGCTGCCGGCGCGGGGCCTCAGCGAGGCGCTCGGCGAGCCCGCCCGCCGCGCTCTCGAAGCCCGCGGTGTGGAGCTTCACCTGGGGACGCCCGTGCGGCGGATCGCCCCGGCCGGCCGGGGCTGGGCCGTCGAGGCGCCGGCCGGCGAGGGTCTCGAGGCCGCCGCGGTGGTGGTGGCGGTGGCCCCCCGGGAGGCGGACGCCGTGATCCCCACCGATCTGCGCCCCGCCGGCGGCTGGAGCGCTATCGGCTCCTCCCCCATCGTGAACGTGTACCTGTGGTACGACCGGCCGGTCTCTCCCCGGCCGTTCGCGGGCGTCTTCGGCTCCCCGCTCCAGTGGATCTTCGACCGGTCCGCCCTTCTGGGAGCCGGGGAGGCCGGGGGGCACTGCCTCGGGATCTCGCTCAGCGCCGCCGACGAGGAGATCGACCTTCCCAAGAATACCCTCGCCGACGCGTGCGACGAGGAGGTGGGACGCCTGTTCCCCGGACGGAAGGCCGCCCGGCGCCTCCGGTGGACCGTGGTGAAGGAGCCCCGCGCCACCTTCCGGGCGGGGCCGGGCCTTCGCGGGCGCCGTCCGGGACCGCGCCTCCACCCCGACGGGCTCTACCTCGCCGGCGACTGGACCGACACCGGATGGCCGGCGACGATGGAGGGAGCGGTCCGGAGCGGGGAGACGGCCGCGAAGGCGGTGCTGGACGACCGGGGGGCGGCCGGATGAGCGAGCGGGAGGTCCGGGTGCGCGTCCTCCCCCACGAGGAGGAGGTGGCGGTGGCGGCGGGCACCTACCTGACCGCGGCCGCGGTCCGGGCGGGAGTGCCCATCGTGCACGACTGCGACGGTCTGGGCCTGTGCTCGACGTGCCGGGTCGAGGTCGTGGAGGGCGCCGACGGGGTGCCCCCGGTGGCCGCCGCCGAGCGGGTCCAGCTGGGGGAGGCGGTCGAGCGGGGGTGGCGCCTCTGCTGTCTGCTGCGGGTGTACGACGACCTGGTGGTGCGGGTTCCGGAGGCCGATTTCGCCTACCCCCCGGAGCTGCAGCGGGGGGGATAGGGCGGGCGCCTACTCCTCGAGGATCCGCTCCGCCTCCTCGACGTCGGAGACCGCGAGGATCAGCCGGCCGCGGTCGCCGGAGACCGCCGAGTAGGCGTACTTCACGTCCACCCCCATCCCGGCGAGGCGATCGGCCAGCCCGGCGAGCGCTCCGGGCTCGTCCTTCAGGGTCGCGTCGACCACCCGGCTGGTGTAGGTGCGGTAGGCGCGCGCCTCCAGCGCCTGCAACGCCGCCTCGTGGCGATCCACCACCAGGTGGACGATGCCGTAGTCGGTCCCGCTCGGGACCATGATCGCCTCGATGTTCACGGCCTCGTCGGCGAGCACCTCGCACAGCGCGGCGAGCCGCCCGGGCTGGTTCTCGAGGAACACGGAGATCTGGTCGACGACGGGCATCGGAGCCAATATAGGCTTTGGAGAGGAGGCGGCGCCGCATCCGGCGTTCCCGTTGACACGCCCGCCCCCTCGGGGTACTCTCGGTCCGACCCTCTTCGCCGCCCGGAGGTGCCGTGCTGGGAATCGGAATCGGACTCGTGCTGCTCGCCTTGCTCGGCGTCCTCGTGCTCGTGGCCGGCTGGGCCATCGTCACCTACAACAGCCTGGTCACCCTCCGCAACCAGCTGGAGAACGCGTGGGCCCAGATCGACGTCCAGCTGAAGCGGCGCCACGACCTGATCCCCAATCTGGTCGAGACGGTCGGGGACTACATGGAGTACGAGGAAGAGGTGCTCACGCGCGTGACCGACGCCCGCTCGCGGGCGGTCTCGGCCGAAGGGCCCGCCGAGCAGGCCGAAGCCGAGAACATGCTCACCGGAGCGCTCCGACAGCTCTTCGCGGTCGTGGAGAATTACCCCGAGCTGAAGGCGAACGAGAACGTCATGGCGCTCCAGGACGAGCTCACCGGCACCGAGAACCGGATCGCTCTCTCCCGGCAGTTCTACAACGACACCGTGATGCGGTTCAACACCAAGATCCAGATGTTCCCCACCAACCTGATCGCCGGCCTGCTCGGATTCGGGGAGCGGGAGTTCTTCGAGGTCCGCGACGAGGCCGAGCGCGCGCCGGTCGAGGTGGACCTGCGCTGACCCGTCCCCGCTCGCCCGACGGGCCCCACCGACGCCTCCGCCCGGCAGAATCGAGTCTCACCGACAGGGAGCCGAAGATGAGATCGTCGTACCGTTCCTGGATCGTCCCCGTCCTCGTGGCGCTCGTCGCGGCGGCCTGCCAGCAGCGAGCGGCCGAGCAGGAGCCCGCAGAACCCGCGGGCGACACGGTCGCCGTGGAGGCCCGCACCGAGCAGCAGGCGATCGACACCCTCCGCGTGCGCTACGAGCGCGCCTTCGAATCGGCCGATGCCGGAGCCATCGCGAGCCTCTACACCGAGGACGCGATCCTTCACGTTCCCGACGAGGAGCCGGTCCGGGGTCGGGAGGCGGTCCGCGGCGTGTTCGAGGAGACCTTCGCGGACTCTCTCACCGACGTCTCGTTCACGATCGAGCCCGGCGAGCTGGTGATCGCCGACGCGGGCGACGTCGCGTACGGCACCGGAACCACCACCTTCTCCGCCACCACGCCCGCCGGCGAGTCGATCACCGAACGCTCCCGCTATCTGGTGGCCTTCGAGAAGGTGGACGGAGAGTGGAAGCTCGACGCGGCGGTGTCCGTTCCGACCACGCTGGAGGGGTCCGGCCCCGCCGCGGGCCCCGAGAGCCCGGAGGAGGAGACCCGCCCCACCGAATCCGATACGGGCTCGATGTGAGACGGGGGACCCTGGCGATCGTCCTGGCGCTCGTCGCGATCGGCTGTGGACGAGGCGCGACCGACCGGGCGGGGGAGGAGCGGGCGAGGATCGACTCCCTCCGCGCCCGATACATCGAGGCGTACGAGAGCCACGACGCGAAGACGCTGGTCGGCCTCCACTCCCGGGACTTCGTCGAGTTCGTGCCCGGCGCGCAGATCGACCGGTTCGTCATCGGCCGCGCCACGCCCCCCGCCGGCGCCTCCCTCTCCCTCGAGCCCGAACGGGTGGTCGTCGCGGGATCCGGGGACGTGGCCTGGGAGACCGGGACCTCCCTCCTCGCCGGCACCACCCCCGACGGGGCCGGGATGAGGCGCGAGTGGAACTACATGATCGGCTGGGAGAAGATCGCCGGGGAGTGGAAGCTCGACCGGATGGCGCTGGCCCCGGGACCGCCCTAGGGAAACCCTACCTCTCGCGGTCCGGAAGCTCGAGGATCGCCTCGATGTTCCCCACCGCGAAGACCCGATCCGCCCCCCGGAGCTCGCAGAACGCTTCCAGGTACTCGCGCCCGTCGTAGAAGTGGATGTTGAAGGGGCGCACGACGCGCTCGGTCGTCTCGCCGGTCGAGCTTGCCGTGTATCGAATGGCGAGGCGCTCGCCCTCGGCGACCGCTCTCCGGACCCGGTCGCCGACCCCGGGGTCGGCCTCTCCGGCCGACTCGAGCACCTCGGCGTACTTGGCGAACGCCGGTCCCCCGCCGCCCGCCAGCTTGGCGGCGAGCGAGGCGAGGACGGGATCGTCGGGCCGGGCGCCTCGGGCGTCCTCGACGAGCGCCCGGATGCGGGCGCGCTCGAGCTCGGTCAGCTCCATCGGTCTCCTTCCATGTGCGCTGGCGGTCGGGGATTCCCGGAAAACATAGGCGGCGCGGCCCGCCCGGCCAACCGGGCGCACCTTTTGCCCGTTCCCGCACGCGAACGTATATTCAAAACGTCGCCTCGTTCCTTTCGAGTCGACTTATCGTATATCGTAAGTGGTGTTGTTCAATACACTTACGATTCCTCATATCGACTCCTTTCTCGAAAGTGTTTCGGAGGTTTTCCATGGGTTCGAACGGGGGCTTCTCTTTCAGCCGAATGCTCAAGAACCTCTTCGGCAAGGCCAAGCCCGTGACCGAGCAGGGCAAGGTGAAGTGGTTCGACGCACAGAAGGGGTTCGGCTTCATCGAGCGCCCGGACGGCAGCGACATCTTCGTCCATTACAGCGATATCGTCGGCACCGGATTCCGCACCTTGAGCGAGGGCCAGGAGGTCGAGTTCGAGGTGACCCAGAGCCCCAAGGGACCCCAGGCGGTGAACGTCGAGCAGATCGACTAGGGCGGGCTCTCCCTCCCCTCGAGATCCACCCAGCGTACGAGATCCCCCAGGGTGGGGCGCCCGTCGCGCCGCCACGCCAGCGGGGGGCGCTGCATCTCTCCGAGCCGGCACACCCGCTCCACCCCCGCGGCGGCGAGCGCGGGCGCCAGCGCCTCGATCCGCTCGCCGGTTCCCCCCGCCACCCCCACGGTCGCGATCCCGCCTCTCCGTCGGGCGCACCGCTCCGCCACCTCCTCGGCGGAATCCACCGGCACCAGGACGAGCGCCCGCGGAACCGGGGGCGGCTCCGGGGCGCCTCCACCGGATCCCACCCGGACCGTCCAGGCGGCGTCGGCTCCCCCGGCCACCGCGCCCCCCGCGCCGGCGGCCGCCTCCACCGACGCCAGGGTCGTCCACTCCGCCCACTTCGCCCTCTCGGCGGCGTCCGCCTCGCGGCGGGCGGGGGCCGGCCACCGCTCCTCGCACGCCGCCCGAACCGGCGCCGCCAACTCGTCGACCGCGTGCTTCGGTGCCTCCACGTAGGCCACCACCGGCGACAGGCAGCCCAGCTGGCCCGAGAAGGCCGCGTCGTCCGCCAGGGCTCCGATCGCCGCCTCACGCTGCCCGTCGATCGCCTCCCGGGTCAGGATCGCGACCGACATCCGGGGGCCGTGGAGGACCAGCCGGGTCTCGGGAGGGACCGCGGCGCGGATCCGCTCCATGGTGGAACGATCCCCGGTCGCCACCACCGTCTCCGCCTCTCCGAGCACGGCCCGGCCCACCTCCTCCCGCTCCCTGGACCACCCGGCGGTCTCCACCGCCTCCCCCACCTCCGGATCGATCTCCGCCACGGTGTCCGCGAACCGGCGGACCAGGTCGTCGGCGCCGCTCGCGGGCTTCACCCAGGTGGCCGCGCCGACGCACAGCCCCGACAGGAGGTCCGCGACGGGGGTGGTGGGGACCCCCCGGGCGGCGAGGACGACCAGGATGCGGGGAGGGATCGCGCGACGCGCCGTCCCCCCGAGGGGAACGAAGCCGTCGAGCGCCCCGACGTCGCCGAGCTCGCCCTCGATCCAATCGAGGAGGGCCGGCTCGCTCCATCGGGGGAAGGCGGCTTCGAGGACCGGCTCCACGGCGGAGGGAGGGACGCCGAAGTGGTCGGCCAGCGCGTCCACGCCGGCGCGGCGGCCCGGATCCGATGGATCCGCCCAACGGGCGCACGCCTCCGCCACCGCGGCGACCACCTCGGAGATCGGCCGCTCGGAGAGCGCCCGCCCCGCCTCCCGCAGCGACGCGGCCCGGGAGCGCGCCTCCTCCGCCCCGATCAACCGCCGCTCAGCCACAGGTCGGCCGCCAGCGAGCACCCGCGCGCCTCGGCGCCCGGGGAGCGACCCCGGAGCTCGAAGGCGTCGGGCCCCACCCGCCGTCCGAGGTCGCTCGTCTGCACCACCACCGCGCTCCCCCGATTGGCGAGATCCACGTGCACGAGGGCGCCCACTTCGCCGTCGGCCAACTCACTTCCCCCGATCGGGTCGACGACCCGGATCCGGGTCCACGGAGGACGGCGAAAGGCGGAGGGCTCCTGCACTTCGGGCTCCCCGCCCAGCGCCGCGCGAAGCTCCGCGGTGTAGTGCTGGCTCGACAGCTCGGTCATCCCGTACTCCTCGATCTGACGGGAGCGGGGGATGGCGAGCCGCTCCGCGATCCGGTCGGCCATCGACGCCGGGTCGGCGTCCACCCGCACCCCCTTGAACCCCCCGGTGACCATCGAGCGGCTGCCCGGTGGAAGGGGCCGCGTCCGCGGTCCCAGCGCCTCCAGCGCGTGGTGGATCCCCAGGGCGGTTCCCACCACCGCCACGGGCTCCCCCTCGGCCCCGGCCCGCTCCAGCGCCTCCTCCAGCGCCTCCGTCCGGAGGGCCCCGTCTCCCTCCCGACCGGCCAGGAAGAACGCGCTCCCCGGAGCGCCCAGTGCCTCCCGGTACACCGCGAGCATGTGGACGAGGGAGGAGTCGGCGGCCGCCGTCGGCGGAGGGCTCACCATCAGCAGCCGGATCCGCTCGCGGTCCGGCACCAGGAACCGCCGGGCGGAGGGGACGATGGCGGCGTTGTAGAGGCTCAGCGATTCGAACCGGTGGACGCCGCGGCCCTCGCCGGTGGTCCCCGAAGTCCGGAAGGCGACCGTCTCGGCCTCCGGGGGGAAGGTGGCCCACCGGCCGATCTTGAACGCCCCGGCCGGCACCGGCGGGATCTCCCGCCACGTCCGCACGTCCGCGGGCGCGGCGACCCCCCGGAGCAGGCAGAACCGGCGGTAGACCGAATGGAAGCGGAACTGGTGGGCGAAGAGGGCTCGAGCGAGGCGATCGAACTCCCCCTCGTCGAGCGGGTCGCTCCACCCGCGGCCGATCGCCGAGAGGATCTCCCCGTCGAGCTCGGCCGCCTCCTCGCGGCGCGCCTCCTCCCTCACACCCCGCGGGCCGTCGGCGACCAGACGAGCTTGTGGATCTGGAGCTGGAAGCGGACCGGGAGGGCGTCCTCCAGCACCCACTCCGCCAGCTCGCGCGGGTCGAGCTCGTCGAACGAGGGGGAGAGCAGGACCGGATGGCGGGCGGCGAGGTCGTGCTCTCCGATCACCCCCCTGGCCCACTCGTAGTCGCCCCGGTCGCAGATCACGAACTTGATCTCGTCGTCGGGACCCAGGTGGTCGAGGTTCTCCCACCGGTTGTGCGCCACCATCCCGCTGCCCGGGGTCTTGAGATCCATCACGATACGCACGCCGTCGGGCACCTCCTCGATCGCCCACGCCCCGCTCGTCTCGAGCATCACCTCGAGCCCCTCCGCCAGCAGCCGCTCCATCAGGGCGTTCGTCTCCCTCTGGATCAAGGGCTCGCCGCCGGTCACCTCGACCAGGTCGCAGCCGTACCCCTTCACCGTCTCCACGATCTCGTCGAGCGAGCGCTCCACGCCCTCGAAGAACGCGTACTCGGTGTCGCAGTAGGTGCACCGCAGGTTGCAGTAAGTGAGGCGCACGAATACGCAGGGGCGGCCCGCCTGGGTGGACTCGCCCTGCACGGAGTAGAAGATCTCGTTGACGCGCAACGGCATACGGGAAATCTAACCGGGCGGCGCGGGACGTTCCAGACGCGGGATCAGTCGAGGAACTCGAACACGTAGTCCCGCAGGACCCTCCGGGCCACCATCCGCCCGAGATCGACCGCCCGCTGCACCCCCTCGGGATCGAAGGCGAGCGGGTCGAGCTCCTGGAGGATCCGGTTCTCGGCCGCCACGTCGGGATCCGGGCTGATCCGGATCCGGAGGTTGTTGATCCACACCACCCGGTGGAACTCCTCCTCGAGCCGCTCGATCGCCTCGCGCGGGCATCCGTGCTCGACGAGGATCGAGCGGGCGGCCCGGAACAGGTGCCGCTGCTCGGTGTGGGCGCGGACCACGTCCTCCTGCTTCGCGTCCCGGCCGTGGGCGGTCTTCTGCTGGTGGAGGTCGCTGTAGCCCCGGCCCGACAGCGAGCCGAGGCCGTGGAGGTACCGATAGGGGGCGCTGATCGAGGAGACGATCACGAGGTCCGAGCCCGCCTCCTCCGCCACGTCCGTGGTGAACGGGTTTCGATCCTCGCCGTCGATCACGGTGACGGGATAGTGGCCGATCCGGTACGGGGTTCCGTCGCGGTAGGCGAACGGGACCGGCTCGTAGAAGGGGTAGGTGGCCATCGAGCCGGCCGCGGCGCACTCCATCGGGATCCCGCGGACGTACACCGCGGAGCGCCGCAGCTCCGGGTGCACCCGGTACGGGGCGAGGGCCTCGTGGTCGGGATCGACGCCGGCGGCCTCGAACGCGGCCACGACCCGCTTTCCCTTGGAGCCGAGGACGGTGTGGACCGCCTCGGGCGAGACCGGCTCCCGGCGCAGCAGCGCGAGCACCGGGGACTCCTGCTCCCCCGCGATGTAGGTGACCGGGTGGTCGAGGTCGACCGCGAGGATCGCCGCCTCGGTGCGCAGGTCCGGCCAGTCCCGCTCGCGGAGCACCTCCTCGCGCAGATACCGCTCGATCGCGTCGAGGCGCCACAGGGGGAAGAGCACGTTCAGGGTGTTCTCCGCGGCCCACGACTTCCACGTCCGCCGCCCGCTCCAGGAGGCCCGCGGCCCGTCCCGGAGCCACTTCAGGACCTTCACCGTCAGCCCGTCGCCCCGGCCCAGATCCTCCCCGCGGAAGGGAGCCACGTCGGGATCCGCCACCGCGCCGATCAGCTCCTCCCGGCTCGCGCCGGCGCAGGCGGCCACCACGAAGAAGGCTCCCGCCGAGGAGCCCACCACGAGGTCGATTCCCGGCGGGCCCGTCTCGCGCGGTTCGTCGCGGTCGCGAAAGCCCCTCCGCAGCGCGAAGCCCCGCTCCTCGAGGATCTCGAGCACACCGAAGTGATACGCCACCGCCGGGACGAATCCGCCCAGGAACTTGGCCGCGATTTTCCGGGGCGCTGGTACGCGGGTGGGGTGGAGGCTCATCTTAGGGGACGGAACGTATCACCGCGTCCGCGTCCCTCGCTATCCAGATGGAGGTCCCCATGCGCACCTTCGCCCCGATCCTCGCTTCCCTCCTCGCCCTCTCCCTGGCGGCCTGCGGCGGCCAGGGGCCGGAAACCGAGCCGGAGGAGACCGCCGACGACACTCTCGCCGCCGCCGAGGCCGACACCGCGGGAGCCGCCGAAGCCGACGAGGAGATCCCCTCACGGGAAGACGAGGTGGCGCGCGACGAGGGCTCGAAGCCCCAGCAGCTGTTCGACTTCGTCGGGATCGAGCGGGGCGATGCCGTCGTCGACATCTTCGCCGGTTCGGGCTACAACACGTACCTGCTGAGCGAGCGGGTCGGACCCGGCGGAACGGTGTACGCGCAGGGGTACTCCCCCGGTCTCGAGGCGCGGCTGGAGCGGGGCGACCTCTCGCAGGCGGAGAACGTGGTCCTGGTGGATTCCCTCTCCCGTCTTCCGGCCGACTCCGTCGACCACGCCATCATCGTCCGCGGCTACCACCTGTTCGAGGATCCCGGGACGCTCTTCGACGCGCTCCACCGCGCCCTGGTGCCCGGGGGCACCGTCGGCGTCGTCGAGCTCCGGCTCGGCCAGCCCCGCGGCCACGACATGGAGACCCACCGGATGGGCGAGCGCACCGTGATCGACCAGTTCACCGAAGCGGGCTTCGAGTACGTGGGGGAGAGCGACATCCTCCGCAACCCGGACGACCCCCACACCAGCTTCTGGGAGGGGCGCCGCCACCTCGCCGACCGGATGCTGCTGAAGTTCGCCGAGCCGGGCGAGCCCGCCCCCGAGGCTCCGGCCACCGCCCGGCGGGAGGGGTGAGCTACGAGCCTGCTCCCTCCTCGCCCGCCAGCCGGCGGAGCAGCGCGAGGTTCTCCCGGTCCATGTCGTCGACCTTGGGGGTCTCGATCACCTTCGGGATCCCCGCCAAGCGGGGGTCGGTCATGACCCGTCGGAAGGCGCCCTCGCCGATCTCGCCGCGGCCGATGTGGGTGTGGCGGTCCACCCGGCTGCCGCACGGGCGCTTCGAGTCGTTGAGGTGGATCGCCCGGAGCCGCTCCAGGCCCACCGCCGCGTCCAGCGCGTCGATCGTCTCCTCGTACCCGGCGTCGGTGGAGATGTCGTAGCCCGCGACGAAGACGTGGCAGGTGTCGAGGCACACCGCGACCCGGTCGGCCCGCTCGACCCCCTCCAGGATCCGGGCGAGCTGCTCGAAGCGGTAGCCGACGTCGGAGCCCTGGCCGGCGGTGGTTTCGAGGCACACCACGGTGCCCCCGTCCTCCACCCGGTCGAGGACGAGGTTCAGGGAGTCGGCGACCCGGTCCAGGACGGCCTCCTCGTCGGAGTCGGCGTCCCCGAGGGGGTGGAAGACGAGCGCGGAGAGGCCGAGCCGCCCGCACGTCTCGAGCTCGCGGACGAACGCCTCGCGCGACATCTCGAGGATCGTCTCGTCCCGGGTGCCGAGCCGGGTGAGGTAGATGTCGTGGGCGAAGCACTCCTCGCAGGAGGAGGCCTCCCACGCCTCGCGGAAGGCGGCGACGTCCTCTTCGGAGAGGTCCCGCCCCTTCCACCTCCGCGGGCTCGAGGTGAAGATCTGGACCGCCGTGCACCCCAGCGGCTCGGCGCGCTCGAACGCGGTCGGAAGACCGCCCGCCGTCGACATGTGGGCTCCCAGGAGCATGATCGCCCGTAGTGTAGCGGCTTGCCGAGCCGCCGGACCAGCCGGATACTCCACCCGTTCCCGCTTCGCCCGCGCCCACTCGATCGGAGGTCCCCAATGCGTGCGCAATCCATCGCCGTCGTCCTTCTGCTCCTCGGGCTCGCGGCCTCCCCCGCCGCCGCACAGACGGTCGTGACCCCCGAGAGCCGGATGGACCTCGGGATCACGGTCTACGAGGGCTTCGCCCAGGTCCGCGACACCCGGCGGGTGGGAGCGGGCGTCGACGGACCGATCGTGTGGACGGGCTTTCCCTCCGCCCTCGACCCGGGCACGACCGTGCTCCGGTCCGACGGACGGAGGGTACCCGTGGAGCTCCAGGCGCTCGAGGCCGGGATCGCCTCCGAGAGCTCGCTGCTCTCCGGGTCCGTGGGGAGACGGGTCACGCTGGTCTCCCCGGAGGGGATCCGGCGAAGCGCCACCCTCGTCTCGGCCGACGGGCCGGTCTTCCGGGTCGACGGCGGGCTTCTCGTCGATTGGCCCGGGGCGGTGGAGCTGCCCGCGCCCGAGGGCGAGCTGTCGGGGGAGCCCCGGCTGAGATGGGAGCTCGCCGACGCCCTTCCCGCCGACGCCCTCACCGCCAGCTACCTCACGGGCGGCCTCGGGTGGTCGGCCGACTACACCGGCGTGCTCGCCGCCGACGGGGAGACGATGGCGCTTTCCGGATCCGTCACGGTGGAGAACGGAAGCGGGGTCTCGTGGCCCGACGCCACCCTGCAGCTCGTGGCCGGCGAGGTCCGCCGGGTGGGGGAGGGCCGCATTCCCCGGCCAAGTTTCGCCGAGGCACGAGGCATGGCCGCCGAGGCGGCCCCGGACCTCGCCCGGGAGGAGCTCGGAGCGGTCCACCTCTACACCCTCGATCGCCCGGTCACCCTCGGCCGGAACGAGACGACCCGGGCGGCGCTCTTCGAGACCGTGGAGGTGCCGGTGGAGGCCGAGCTGATCCTCCGCGGCCGGCCCGGCTGGATCGCCGAGAGCCACCCCGAAGCGGCGGCGCTGCACCATCCCGAGGTGTGGATCTCGTTCGACAACGCCGAAGCGGCCGGCCTCGGCGAGCCCCTCCCCTCCGGCGTCGTCCACGCCTACCGTGAGGACGATCGCGGCACCCTCCAGTTCGCCGGCGAGGCGCCGATTCCCCACACTCCGGCCGGCGAGCGGATCCGGCTGCGGATCGGCTCCTCGTTCGACGTCGTGGCGGAACGCCGCCAGATCGCCTTCGAGCGTCTCGGGGACCGCTCCCGCGAGGTCGCATGGAGGATCGAAGTGCGGAACCACGACGGGCGGGCCCGGATCGTGAAGGTGTACGAGCCCTTCCCCGGGGAGTGGACGATCGTGGAGGAGAGCCATTCCCACGAGCGGGTCGACGCGGAGACCGCGCGGTGGACCCTCAACGTTCCCGCCGACGGCGAGACCGTCCTCGAGTATCGGGTCCGGATCGTCCGGTGAGCCCCGGGCCGGATTGAACCGAGGGCGCCCGATGCCGGTCCCTTGGGCGTGAACGCCGCCGAAGCCCTCCGCTCCGCGTTCGCGTCGTTGCGCGCCAACAAGCTGCGCGCGTTCCTGACGCTCCTCGGCATCATCGTGGCGGTCACCTCGATCATCGCCGTGGTCACCGTGATCAACGGCCTCGACCGGAAGGTGGGCGAGCTGGTGACCGGCCGCGGCTCGAACGTGTTCGTCCTCGACCGGATCGGCACCAACGAGGTGTTCGACGTGCGGGCGATGATGGACGCGGCGAACCGGCCGGAGCTCACCGACGAGGACGCCGAGGCCCTCGCGCGGGAGGGGGAGACCTTCGCCCACGTGGCGGCCGTGGCCGAGCAGCGCGAGGACGTGTGGGGGGCGAGCGAGAAGCTGGAGGACATGCAGATCCGGGGCGTGGGCTCGGAATACCCCTATCTCTCCACCTTCGACATCGGCCTCGGGCGCCACCTCAGCCCGGTCGAGATCCGATCCGATCGACCGGTGGCGGTGATCGGCAAGGAGGTCTCCGACGAGCTGTTCCCCACCCGCGACCCGCGCGGCCAGACGATCCGGGTGCGGGGCCGCCACTTCACCGTGGTGGGGGTCTCCGAGGAGCAGGCGACCACCTTCGGCATCACCCAGGACGATTTCGTGGTGATCCCGCTCGACACGTGGCAGAAGATCTTCGACCGACGCGCCAACGTGGACATCCACATCGAGGCGGCGGATCCCGGCGACGTCCAGGAGTCGATCGACGAGGCGCGGACGATCATGCGGCGGCGCCACAAGCTTCGCCCCGGGCAGCCCGACGACTTCGGCTTCATCACCTCCCAGCAGTTCCTCGCGCTGTACCGCAACGTCACCACCGGCATCTACGCCGCCCTGGTCGGGCTCGTGGCGATCTCGCTCGTGGTGGGCGGCATCGTCGTGATGAACATCATGCTGGTGGCGGTGACCGAGCGGACGCGCGAGATCGGGATCCGGAAGGCGGTGGGGGCCCGCCACGCCGACGTCATGCGCCAGTTCCTGATGGAGGCGGTGACCCTCTCGGCGATCGGGGGGGTGATCGGGGTGGGCCTCGGCTTCGCGATCGCGGTCGTGGTGAGCGGGCTCACCCCGCTCCCCTACGCGGTCACATGGTGGTCGATCGCACTTGGAGTGGGCCTCGCCTCGGTGGTGGGGATCGTGTTCGGCCTCTATCCGGCCGCCAAGGCGGCCCGGCTCGACCCGATCGAGGCGCTCCGCCATGAGTGAGCCGCGCCGCCGACCCGCCGGCGCGCGCTCCGCGCGCGAGCGCGCCGCCTCCGTCGCCGAGAGCGCCCGGATGGCCCTCCACACCCTGCGGCAGCACAAGCTCCGCTCCTTCCTCACGATCCTCGGGATCGTGATCGGGGTGACCGCCATCGTCGGAATGACCTCGCTCATCCGGGGCCTCGACGAGGAGATCGTAGGCGAGATCGAGGAGATCGGGGCCGACCACCTCTTCCTCCGGAAGTGGGGAGGACGGATCATCTCCAGCGAGCGGGAGTTCCTGCGCCTGGAGCGCCGCCCCGAGATCACCGAGCGGGACGTGGCCGCGATCGCGGACCTCCCGTCGGTCCGGAACCACGACGTGATGCTCGGAAACGAGCCCGTCCCCGAGCGGCGGTCTCTCTCCTACCGGGGCAACCGGGTCGAGCTCGACATCGTCGGCACCAGCGAGAGCTACCCCGAGGTGTTCGCCGCCGAGATCGCCGAGGGGCGCTTCTACTCGCCCGTGGAGGTGCGCAACGCCAACCGGGTGGTGGTGCTCGGAGCCGGGGTGGCGGAGGAGCTCTTCCCCCATGTCGATCCGGTCGGCAAGACGATCCGGATCGGCGAGTTCCCGTACCGGGTGACAGGCGTGTTCGCCGAGGAGGTGTTCCTGCTCGCGGGCCAGACCGAGGACAACCGGGTGGTGATCCCCTACACCGCCTTCCACCGGGACTTCGAGGACGACCCCGAGATGAACATCATGATGACGATCGTGCCCCGGGTCGGGGCGGTCGAGGAGGCCCGGGAGGAGGTCACGTGGACGATGCGGCGGCGCCACGGCCTGCGGCCGGGCGAGGAGAACGACTTCGACATCGTCACCCAGGAGAGCTTCCTCGAGCTGTGGGACCAGATCACCGGCTCGGTCTTTCTCGCGATGATCGTCATCAGCTCGATCGCGCTCATGGTGGGCGGGATCGGGGTGATGAACATCATGCTGGTGAGCGTCACCGAGCGGACCCGCGAGATCGGGGTCCGCAAGGCGATGGGCGCCCGGCGGCGCGACATCCTGTGGCAGTTCCTGGTGGAGGCGACCACCCTCACCGCGATCGGCGGCATCTTCGGGGTGGCGCTCGGCAGCGCGCTCGGCGCGGGGGTCTCCCGGCTCGTCCACTTCCCCGTCTCGCTGCCGGTGTGGTCGTTCGTCGTGGGGGTCGGCTTCAGCGCCGCGATCGGCATCTTCTTCGGGCTGTGGCCGGCGAGCAAGGCGGCGAACCTCGACCCGATCGAGGCGCTGCGGCGGGAGTAGGGCTACTCCAGCTCCGCCTCCGGCAGCTGGAACCCCTCCTCGGCGGCCCGCCGCTGGAGCGCGTTCGCGCTGTCGATCAGCGCGTTCTGGCTGTCGACGAGGGCGGAGTAGCGGTCGTAGACCTCGTGGAGCCGGGCGAGATCCTCGTTGTGGCGCTCCACCACCTCGTTGTGGCGCTCGATCGCGCTTCGGTAGCGGCGGTACTCCGGGGTGGGGAGCCGGTCGTCGACGGCGCTCCCCTCGTAGTGGCCGATCCGCTCGCCGATCGACTCCAGCCGCTCCCGCTCGGCGGCGACGGTGTCCTCCAGGGCGGCGATCGACCCCTCGAGCGAGTCGATCCGCGTCCCCTGGACGGCGATCCGCTCGGTGATCCGCTCCCACGCGTCGCGCTGGGGGGCCCGGGCGCGCCACCGCCACAGGCTCCATCCCACCAGGGCGACCACCAGGGCGGCCGTGAGCAGCAGGAAGACGCGGAGGCGGTAGGAGATCACCGGGAGGCCGGACCGTCGACGTCGAGCGCCTCCAGCGTCCGCTCGAGCTCCTCCCACTCCCCCACCAGGGCCTCGACCCGACCGGCCGCCTCGCTCTCCTCCCGCTGCAACTCCCGGATCTCCTCCCGACTCGCGGCCTCGTACAGGCCGGGCTCGGCGAAGCGCTCCCGGAGGGCCTCGAGGCGTCCCTCGGCGGCCTCGAGCTCCTCCACCAGCCGGTCGCGCCGCTCGAGCAGCTCGCCGAGGCGGCGTCGGAGCTCCCGGGCCTCCCGGCGCTCCGCGTCCCCGCCACGGCCCCGGCCGCCGCGACGCCCCCTCTCGGAGCGGCCCTCGACGGCGTCCTCGCGGCGGACCGCGATCCGGCCGTCCCCCGCGTCCAGCCGCTCCTCGCCGCGCCACGCCACGTAGGACCGGAAGTCTCCGTCGAAGTCGCGCACCCCGTCGGGGGCGAGCTCCACGATCCGGGTGGCGAGCCGCTCCACGAACCACCGGTCGTGGGAGACGAAGAGGATCGTCCCGTCGAACGCCTCGAGTCCCTCGACCAGCGCCTCCACCCCCTCGATGTCGAGGTGGTTGGTGGGCTCGTCCAGCACCAGCACGTTCGGTCGCTCGACCCCGAGCCGGGCCAGCGCCAGCCGCGCCGCCTCTCCTCCGGAGAGCGCGTCCAGCGGCTTCAGCGCCTCCTCCCCGGTGAGGAGCACCAGCCCCAGGCGGCTGCGGACGAAACCGCGTCCCTTCCCGGGACACGCCCGCCACAGCCACTCCTCGGCGCTCTCCTTCCCGCCGATCTCTTCTTCGTGGTCCTGCGCCACGTAGCCCGGGTGGGCCTCGTAGCCCCACTCCACCTCGCCGGCGTCGGGCTCGAGCCGGCCCGTGGCGATCTTCAGCAGGGTCGACTTGCCGATCCCGTTCGGCCCGATCACGGCGACCCGGTCACCGCGGCGCACCTTCAGGGAGACGTCGGCGAGCACCCGGTTCTCCCCGAAGGACTTCGAGATCCCCCGGACCTCGAGGGCCACCTTGCCGCTCCGCCGCCGCTGCTCGAAGCGGAACGTGGGATAGCGACGCGAGCTCTTCGGCAGCGGCTCGATCTCGATCCGCTCGATCCGCTTCAGCTTGCTCTGCGCCTGCCGCGCCTTGCTCGCCTTGGCCCGGAACCGCTCGACGAACGCCATGTGATCGGCGATCTCCGCCTCCCTCTTGGCGATCTCCGCCTCGCGGCGCTCCCGCTCGTCCCGCTTCGCCTCCTCGAAGGCGGAGTAGTTCCCCGGGTACAGGGTGATCGTCTCGTAGTCCACGTCGAGGACGTGGGAGCTCACCCGGTCGAGGAAGCGGTGGTCGTGGCTCGTGACGACCAGGCATCCGTCGTAGCCGGAGAGGAAGCTCTCCAGCCATCGGATCGAGACGATGTCCAGGTGGTTCGTCGGCTCGTCCAGCAGGAGCGCGTCGGGGTCCGCGGCCAGCGCGCGGGCGAGCAGCGCCCGCAGCTTGAAGCCTCCCGAAAGGGTGGCCAGCGGGCGGTCGTGCACCCCGGCGGGGATCCCGAGACCCTCGAGGATCTCGGCGGCTCTCGCCTCCATCGCGTAACCATCGAGGCGCTGGATGGTCTCCTCGGCGGCCGCGAAACGGTCGGCGTCGAACCCCTCGTCGGCCTCCGCCAGCACCTCCTCCTTCGCCCGCATCGCCTCCCACAGTTCCTCGTGCCCCGAGACCACCACGTCGAGGATCGCCGTGGCGTCGTGGACGAAGCGGTCCTGGTCCAGGGTCCCCACCCGGGCGCGATTCGGGACCGTCACCGTCCCCGCGCTCGCCCGCTCCTCGCCCGCGAGGATCCGGAGGAAGGTGGACTTGCCCGATCCGTTCGCGCCCACGAGGCCGTAGCGGCACCCCGACCGGAGGTGGAGGTCGACGTCGGCGAACAGGGTGCGGTCGCCGTACGCCTTGGCGAGGCCGGAGACGGTGATCATCGCGCGGGTTCTCTGACGAGGGGGAAGAGTCGCTTCGCGGAAGGGTTCCAATATAGCGGCTCGAGGCCGCGGGGTCGTACTAGCCGCGCCCCTCCCCGGACGGGACGCCCTCTCCGGTCGATGCGGCCAGGGCGATCGCACCGGCGGGCGACATCTCCGCGCCCTCCCCCTGAAGGCGCCCGAACGCACCCTCCCCGAGCGCCTCCCGGCACGCCCGCTCCACCAGACGGGCCGCCTCGGTCTCGATCGGGGAGACCGACGTCGTGGCCCGGGCGCGGATCGCCCGGGCGGCTCCGAGAAGACGGGCGGCGCGCTCGCACCGTCCCGCCTCGGCGTCGAGGGTGGCGTAACCCAACAGGCAGGCCGCGATCCCGGGCGGATACTCCACGTCGCGGAAGCACTCCAGCGCCTCCAGGTAGCGGGAGCGCGCACGCCGCCGATCTCCGCGCTCGCGCGCCACCGTGGCCAGGTAGTAGTCGGACCACGCGGTGCCCGGCTCGCTGCCGAGGTCCTCGAAGATCGCGCGACTCTCCTCGAACAGGTCGGCGGCCCGCTCGAGCTCGTCGGTCTCGAGGGCGACCTGCCCGAGGTACTGGAGGGCGTAGGCGAGCGCGATCGGGTTCTCCCCGGCGCGCGCGGTGTCGCGCGCCTCGGCGAACAGCTCGCGGGCCCGTTCCACATCGCCCCGGGCGTTGGCGAGATCGCCCAGATTCATCAGCGCCGAGCAGACGCCGAAGTGGTCGCCGATCCCGCGATAGATTCCGAGGGATTCCTCGAACAGGCCCCGCGCCTGCTCGAACGCCTCGAGGCGTCGACGGACGTTGCCCAGATTCATGAGCGCCCGGGCCTCTCCCGACCGGTCGCCCACCTCCCGGTATATCTCGAGGCTCTCCTCGAAGCGCGCCACCACCTCCGGGCTGTTGTCGCCTTCCACCTGGCCCAGCCGGCCGATCAGGTTGAGCACCCGCGCCCGTCCCCGCGCCTCCAGGCTGTCCTCGAGAGCGAGGGTCCGCTCCAGCCATCGCCGCCCCTCCTCCCCGACTCCGCGGAGGAACCACACCGCCGGCAGGATCGCGCAGATCCGCGGCGCGATCCCCGCCTCACCCCGCTCCAGCGCCCACTCCATCGCCGCGCGGAGGTTGTCGAGCTCGCGATCGAGCCGTTCCAGCCATTCCCGTGTGCCGCGGCCCTCCGACCCACCGTAGTCGATCCGGTCGGCGAAGACCGCGAAGTGCCCGGCGTGCCGGCCGCGCCAGCGATCCGCCTCGCCGCTCTCCTCGAGCTTCTCGACGGCGAAGGCCCGGATCGTCCGGAGCCGCTCGAAGCGGGGCGCGCCGTCCGTTTCGACCCGCCGCAGCAGGCTCTTGTCCAGCAGCGAGGTGAGCGCGTCCAGGACGTCCAGCTCGTCCTCCGGGGTGGTGCACACGCTCTCGGCGGCCTCGAGCGTGAATCCCCCCGCGAAGACCGCCTGCCGGCGGAAGAGCGCCGCCTCGGTCTCGGCGAGGAGGTCGTAGCTCCACTCCAGCGCCCCGCGGAGGGTGCGCTGACGCTCCGGCAGATCCCGTCCCCCCGTGGCGAGAACGTCGAAGCTCTCCTCCAATCGACGGAGCAGCGCCTTCGGGGCGAAGAGCTTCACCCGCGCCGCGGCCAGCTCGATCGCCAGCGGCAGACCGTCCAGCAGCAGACAGATGTCGCGGACCGCGGCCGCGTTCTCCTCGCTCAGGCGGAACGAGGGGACCGCGGCGCGCGCCCGCTGGTCGAACAGCGCCACGGCCTCGCTCCCCAGCAGCCGATCGGGGTCCTCCTCGCCCGGATCCGGCACCGCCAGGGGGGGAACGGAGACCTCCCGCTCCCCCCGGATCCGGAGCGCCGCTTGGCTGGTCACCAGGATCGTCAGGCCCGGGGCCGCCTCGAGCAGCTCGGCGACGAGGGGGGCGGCCTCGACCACCTGCTCGAAGTTGTCGAGGACGAGGAGCATCTCCCGATCGCGCAGATGGCGTCGGAGGGCATCGACCTCCGTCTCGTCGGCCTCCGGCCGGGCGTCGCGGATCCGCAGGATCTCGCCGGCCACGAGCTCGGGTTCCCGCACGGAGGCGAGGTCGACGAGCCACGCCCCGTCCCGGTACCGGTCGATCACCTCGGCCGCCGCCTGGATTCCGAGCCGGGTCTTCCCGGTGCCGCCGGGCCCGATCAGGGTGACGAGGCGCGCGTCCTCGTCGAGCAGGAGCGAGCGCACCCGGGCGATCTCCTCCTCGCGGCCCACCAGCGAGCTCGTGCGGGCGGGCAGGTTGTGGGGACGGGCGTCCAGCGTACGGAGAGGCGGGAAGTCGGCACGGAGGCCATCCACCACCAGCTGGAAGATCCGCTCGGGCTCGGTCAGGTCCTTGAGGCGCCGCTCCCCGAGGTCCCGCAGGGCCGCGCCCTCGGGGAACCGCTCGCCGACGCGCCGCTCGATCGCCCGGGAGAGCAGGATCTGGCCGCCGTGGCCGGCGTCCACCATCCGCGCCGTGCGGTTGAGCGGGGGGCCGTAATAGTCCCCCTCGCGGAGCTCGGCACCGCCGCAGTGGAGCGCCATCCGGACGGCGAAGGGCTCCGGGGTGGACCACGGCTCCGCCTGGAGCGCGCGCTGGGCCTCCACCGCGGCCTCGACCGCAGCCTCCGCCGACGAGAAGACGGCGTGGAAGGCGTCCCCCACCGTCTTGAAGACGTTCCCGCCACGCTCCTCGATCGCGTGTCGCAGGATCTCGTCGTGGCGGGCGAGCGCGCTTCGCATCGATCCGGGATCGCGCTCCCACAGCTCGGTGCTCCCCTCGATGTCGGTGAACAGGAAGGTCACCGCGCCGGCCGGCAGGGGGCCTATCCCGTCCGATCCACCTGGCTTCCGGGGACGATCACCCGGCCGCCATCGGAAAGCTCGATGAGCGCCTTTCGGCCCCCATCGTAGTCGTCGGCCCAGGCGAGCACGGGCACGGCCTTCCCGCGATAGGCCACCTCGTCCACCGGGCCCCCGGGAGAGCCTTCCCGGGCGATTCGCCAGAAGGGGTTGTTCTCCCGCTCCTCCCCGACCGTGGAGGGGGGCCCGTGGCCGCACCAAAGGATCGTGTCGTCCGGCATGTCGAGGAACACCTCGCGGACGGTTTCGAAGAGGTCCTCGGTCGAGGCGCCGGGGCCGTCGGTCCGCCCGCTCCCGAGCCGGAAGAGGAAGTCCCCCACGAAGACGTGGGGGCCGATCTCGTAGCTGAGGCTCTCGGGCGAGTGGCCCGGCGTGGCGCACGGCTGGATCGTCCGCGCGCCGAACTCCAGCGTCTCGCCGCCGGCCATCGGGCGGTCCACCTCGAAGGGCCCGCCGGGAGGCGCGACCACCTCGGCGGCCTCGAAGGCGGCCTTCACCTTCCCCACCTCGGCGCAGTGGTCGCCATGGAGGTGGGTCACGAGGATCGCCCGCACGTCTCCGCCCCACTCCTCCGCCGCCGCGATCAGGTCGTCGGAGCGCGCGCCGGGGTCGACGATCGCCAGCGCTCCCGTGTCGTTCTCCTGCACCACGAAGCCGTTCGTCAGCAGGTCGTTGAGGACGAACCGCCACACCGTCAGCTCGTGGGTGTGGAGCACGTCGTCTCGCCGCTCGCCGTTCATCCGATCACCCCGTGACGCTCCCCCACCCGGGCGATCGCCTCGATCGCCCGATCGAGCTCGTCGGTGGAGTGGGCCGCCGAGATCTGGGCTCGGAGCCGGGCCTCGCCTCGCGGCACCACCGGATAGCCGAAGCCCGACACGTAGACGCCCTCCTCCTCGAGAAGCTCGCCCGACATCCGGATCGCCAGCGGGGTCTCCTCGACGATGACGGGGACGACCGGGTGGATCCCCTCGGGGACGTCGAAGCCGCGCTCGCGGAGGCTCTCCCGGAAGTGGGCGGTGTTGTCCCGCAACCGCTGGACCCGCCCGGGCTCCTCGTCGAGCAGGTCGAACGCCTCGAGCGCGGCGGCCGCTACCATGGGCGGAACCGCGTTCGAGAAGAGGTACGGGCGCGAGCGCTGCCGGAGGATGTCGACGACCGCGGCCGGGCCGGCCACGAAGCCTCCCACCGCTCCCCCCATCGCCTTGCCGAGGGTGCTGGTGACCACGTCGACTTCGCCGTGGACGCCGAGCTCCTCCATCGTGCCCCGGCCCCGCTCGCCGAGGACGCCGGTGCCGTGGGAGTCGTCCACCACGAGCACGGCGTCGCGGGCCCGGCACATCTCCACCAGCGCCGGCAGCTTCGCCATCTCGCCCTCCATGGAGAACACCCCGTCGGTGACGACGATCCGGTGGCGCGAGTCGTCGGTGTCGAGCTGCTCCGCCAGCGCGTCGAGGTCGGCGTGGGGATAGCGGTACCGCTTCGCCTTGCAGAGTCGGATCCCGTCGATGATCGAGGCGTGGTTGAGCTCGTCGGAGAAGACCGCGTCCTCCTCGTCCAGCAGGGCGAAGAAGAGCGCCTCGTTCGCGTTCCAGCAGGAGGTGTACAGGATCGCCGCCTCGGTGTCGAAGAACTCCGCGAGCCGCTCCTCGAGCTCCAGGTGGAGGGTGTCGGTGCCGCAGATGAACCGCACCGACGCCATCCCGTACCCCCACTCGTCGATGGCGCGCTTCGCCGCCTCCCGGATCCGGGGGTGGTCGGCGAGGCCGAGGTAGTTGTTGGAGGTGAGCATCACGACGTCGCGCCCCTCGACGGTCACCTCCGCCCGCTGAGGGCTTTCGAGCGCCTGCTCCTCCTTGTAGGTCCCGGCCTCCCGGAGCGCCCGGAGCTCCTCCTCCAGGTGCCCGATCAACCCGTTGGAATCCCTGGACATCTCGTCACGCACTCCTTCCGTCCGGATAGAATACCACCTTGAGCGCTTCCTGGGCGTCGAACGCCTCCATCCCCTCCACGAAGCGGTCGAGGCCGTCGTAGGTGTGGGTCACCAGCGAGCGCACGTCCAACCCGCTGGCGAGGAGGTCGAGCATCCGCTCCCAGGTGGAGAAGAGCCGACGGCCGATGATGGCGTCGATCCGCAACCCCTTGAAGATGAAGTCGCCCGCGAAGTCGTCGATGGTGATCGCCGCGTCGGTGGGGATGCCGAGCATCGAAATCGCCCCCCCCATGCGGGCGAGGCGGAGAGACTGGTTGATCGCCGCCTCGGCCCCGGACATCTCGAGCACGAGGTCGACCCCCCCGCCGGTCTCCTCGAGGATCCGCTCGGTGGCCTCCGCCGCCCCGTCCCCTCCGTTCGGCAGGACGGTGACGCCGTCGGCCCCGTGGTCGGCCTTCCAGGCCCGCGCCCGCGCGAGGGCCCGCTCGGAGACGTCGAGCACATAGACGCGCGCCGCCCGCTCGTGCTCGGCGATCGCGGTCGCCATCGCCCCGATCGGGCCGTACCCGAGGATCGCAACGGCGGTGCCGGTCAGGTCGTGGTCCTGCACGGTGTGGACGGCGTTCCCGAGGGCGTCGAGAAAGGCGCCCACCTCGAGAGGCACCACCTCGGGATCGAGCGTCACCACGTTGGCGGCCGGGACGACCACGTACTCGGCGAAGGAGCCGTCCCGGTGGAACCCCACGATCTCGGTGTTGGCGCACACGTGGGCCCGGCCGATCCGGCACTGACGGCAGGTGCCACACACCACGTGCATCTCGGCGGAGACGAACGTTCCGGGATCGAGGTCGTCGCGTCCCGGATCCGGGCCCAGGGCGTCCACCTCCCCGCAGAACTCGTGGCCGTAGACCCTCGGCGGATCGATCATCGAGCGGACCGAGGGGTCCCAGTGGTAGATGTGGCGGTCGGAGCCGCAGATCGCGGCCGCCCGCACCTTGAGGCGCGCCTCGCCGGGGCCGGGCTCGGGCATCGGGACCTCGCGGACCTCCGTGCCGGGCTCCCCCCCCCGCTCGTCCACCTTCACGACCGCCCGCATCGAGGACCCCAAGACGGTCTCAGCCCGTCTCCGCCGGGGCCCCGGCGGTGGGGGCGGCAGCCGCCCCGATCCGCTCCAGGTACCGCTCCGCGTCCATGGCGGCCCGGCACCCCGCGCCCGCCGCTGTCACCGCCTGGCGGTACAGGTGATCGTGCACGTCGCCGCCCACGAACACCCCGTCGACATCGGTGAGCGAGCGCCCTTCCTCCTTGGGGATCAGGTACCCCTGGGCGTCCATCGGGAGCTGCTCCTGGAAGATCTCGGTGTTCGGGACGTGCCCGATCGCGAGGAAGACCCCGTCGATCGGCATCTCCCACCGCTCGTCGGTCTCGTTGTTCCACAGCCTGACCGCCTCCACCTGTCCCTCGCCGAGGACCTCGGTGACGTGGGAGTTCCACAGGAACTCGATCCTGTCGTTCGCGAGCGCGCGCTCCTGCATGATCTTCGAGGCGCGCAGCTCCTCTCGCCGGTGGACGACGGTGACCTTGCGGGCGAAGCGGGTGAGGAAGATCGCCTCCTCCATGGCGCTGTCGCCCCCGCCCACCACGATCACGTGCTGGTCGCGGAAGAAGGCGCCGTCGCAGGTGGCGCAGGTGGAGAGGCCGTGGCCGAGGAGTCGATCCTCTCCGGGGATCCCCAGCATCCGGGCGGAGGCGCCCGAGCACACGATCAACGCCCGGGTGCGGTACGGCTCGCCCTCGACCTCGATCAGGAACGGCCGGGACGAGAGGTCCGCTTTCGTGGCGTCGCCCGAGACGAAGCGGGCGCCGAAGCGCTCCGCCTGCTCCCGCATCCGCCGGATCAGCTCCGGGCCCTGGATCCCCTCGGGAAAGCCGGGATAGTTCTCGACGTCGGTGGTGAGGGAGAGCTGCCCGCCGACCTCCACGCCGGTCACGACCAGTGGCTCCAGGTTGGCCCGCGAGGCGTAGATCGCGGCGGTGAGACCGGCGCAGCCCGACCCCAGGATGATCACTTGTTCCGGGTTCTCGCTCATGGAACCGCGTTTCCGAGCCGGGAGGTTGGTTGGCCCGCCTGGATTCGAACCAGGAATCTCTTGATCCAGAGTCAAGCGTGTTGCCAGTTACACCACGGGCCAAACAAACGGGGCGATCGGGTCGATAAAGCTATTCGCGCCCCGCGGGGTTAGCAACTCGCGGACCCCGTGCGCTCAGCGGGTCCAGCGGAGCCCGTCGCGCCGCTCCCGCCGCTCCCTCGCGAGTTCGATCAGGCGATCGCACAGCTCGCCGAAGCTCACCCCGGACGCCTCCCACAGGCGCGGGAACATGCTCATCCGGGTGAAGCCGGGGATCGTGTTGATCTCGTTCAGCAGGACCCGATCCTGCTCCCGGTCCAGGAAGAAGTCGACCCGTGCCATCCCCGCCGCGTCGATCGCGCGATAGGCGGCCACCGCCAGCTCCCGCACCCGCTCCTCCGTGTCCCCGGGCAACTCGGCCGGGATCACGAGCTCGACCGCGTCGTCGAAGTACTTGTCCTCGTAGTCGTAGAACTCGTGGCCCGGGACGACCTCGCCGACCACCGACGCCTCCGGCTCCTCGTTGCCGATCACCCCGCACTCGAGCTCGCGGCCGTCGATCCCGGTCTCCACCAGGAGCTTGGTGTCGTAGCGCAGCGCCTCGTCCATCGCGCCCGCCAGCTCCTCGAGCACGTGCGCCTTGGTGATCCCGATCGAGGAGCCGGAGTTGGCGGGCTTCACGAAGCACGGGAACCCGAGCTGGGAGGCGATCTCGCCCTTCCACCTTCCGGGATCCGCACGCCACTCCTCCGCCCGCACGACGAGGTAGGGGCCCGTGGGCAGCCCCTCGGCGCGCCACACCGCCTTGGCGAGCGCCTTGTCCATCCCCACGGCGCTTCCCCCGATCCCGGCGCCGACGTACGCCATCCCGGCGAGCTCGAAGAGGCCCTGCAGCGCTCCGTCCTCCCCCGTCTGGCCGTGGATCAGCGGGAACAGGACGTCGATCGGGCCGCCGAGGGCGGGAGGGCCGGCGGGACTCTCGGGCCGGACGAGGGCGCCCTCGCGGCCCGGGTCCGGCAGCAGCGCCACGGCGGCGGTCCCCTCCGGATCCCCATCGAGAGCGCCGGCCGCCTCGGCACGCTCGATCAGCCGGTCGACGGCGTCGTCGGCCACCACCCAGCGGCCCTGCTTCGTGATCCCGATCTGGACGATCTCGTAGCGGTCGGGATCGAGCGCCCCCAGTACGGCCCGGGCGGACATGAGGCTCACCTCGTGCTCGCTCGAGCGGCCGCCGAAGAGGACGCCCACCCGGAGGCGTCGTCCCGCGCTCACGGCGCCCACGGCTCCAGCGTGCGGACGATGGCGTCGTGGACCGTGGGGTTGCCCGAGGCGATCCAACCGCTCTCTCGGTGGCTCGTTCCACCGGCCCAGTCGGTGACGCGGCCGCCGGCCTCGAGGACGAGCAGCTCACCCGCGGCGATGTCCCAGAGCGAGAGGCCCAGCTCCCAGAAGCCGTCGACCCGTCCCGAGGCGACCCACGCCAGATCCAGGGCCGCCGATCCGGCCCGCCGCACGTCGCTCGTCTGGCGGAACAGGGCGCGGAACGTATCGAGGTAGCGGTCGAGCTGCTCGGGGTAGCGGAACGGGAAGCCGGTCGCGAGCAGGGCGGTCGGCAACCGGTCGTTTTCGGAGACCGAGATCGGGCGGGCCTCCCCGGGGTCACCGCGGTCCACCGCCGCCCCCGCCCCGGCCCGCCCCGTGAACCACTCCCCCCGCGCCACGTCCACGACGATCCCCACCACCGGCTCCTCGTCGTCGAACAGCGCCACCGAAACCGCGTAGACGGGGAAGTCGTGGACGTAGTTCGTGGTGCCGTCGAGCGGGTCGATCACCCACCGATAGCGGCCGCCCTTCTCGCCGCCCCCCTCCTCGGCGAGGTAGGCGTGGCCCGGGAACGCCTCGCGGAGCCGGGCCACGATCCGCCGCTCCGCCTCGTGGTCGGCCTCGGTGACCAGGTCGCGCGGGCGCTTCTCGGCGGCCTGCCCGCGGCCGGTCCGCTCCCGCGCCTCCTCGAGCGCCGCGATCCCCTCGGCCGTCGCCTCGCGGGCGACCGCGAGCGCCTCGGCGGTGTCGAGCTCATCCACCCGAGCGTTCGAGCCGCACCCGCGACGCGACGTGGTCGACGGCATCCTCGGGCGGCATCCGCTCGAGATCCCGCTTCGCCGCCCGGAAGGCGACCTCCACGACGCCGTCGGCGAGCCCCCGGTCCCCCACGACGACCCGGCACGGGATCCCGACCAGGTCGGCGTCGGCGAACTTGGACCCGGCCCGGTCGTCGCGGTCGTCCAGCAGGGTCTCCACGCCCTCGGCCCGGCACGCGTCGTAGATCCGCTCGGCGGTATCCACCACCTCCGCTGAGTCCATGTTGAGCGGCAGGATCTCCACCTCGTAGGGGGCGATCGGGACGGGCCACACGATCCCGTCGTCGTCGTGGTGCTGCTCGACCGCGGCCGCCGCCACCCGGGTGACCCCGAGGCCGTAGCACCCCATCAGGAACGGCCGCTCCTCCCCGGCGTCGTCCAGGAAGGTGGCGCCCATCGCCTCGGAGTACTTCGTGCCGAGGTCGAATATGTGGCCCACCTCGATCCCCCGGCTCTCGTCGAGCTCACCGTCGCACCGCGGGCACGGATCACCACCCCGCAGCTCGATCACGTCGGCCCACTCGTCGGGCTCCACGTCGCGGCCGATCTCGAGACCGGTCACGTGGAAGTCGGTCTCGTTCGCCCCGGCCACCAGGTCACCCCGGCCGGCGAGCGAGAAGTCCGCCACGATCCGGATGTCCCCGGGGAGGCCGTGAGGCCCGGCGAAGCCCACCTCCGCGCCGGTCACCTCCCGGACGCGAGCCGGGCCGGCCATCTCCAGCCGGGCGGCCCCCAGGTGGGACTCGAGCTTCGCCTCGCTCACCTCCCGGTCGCCCCGGGCCATCACCGCCACCGTCTCCCCGTCGGCCTCGAACAGGAGCGTCTTCACGAACTCGTGGGGCTCGCGGGCGAGCTGCTCGGCGACCTCCGCGACCGTCGTCCGGCCGGGGGTCTCCACCCGCTCCAGCGGCTCCGGGGCGTGGTCGGGCGGCAGACCGTGGGCCGCGGGTACCGCCTCCGCCCGCTCGGAGGTGGCGGCGTAGCCGCACGCCCCGCACGCCAGAACCACGCTCTCACCGGTCTCGGCCAGCACCATGAACTCGTGGTTCACCTCGCCGCCGATCGCACCCGAGGCCGCCTCCACGGCGCGGAAGTCGAGCCCGCACCGCTCGAAGATCCGGCTGTACGCGTCGAAGTATTCCCGGTAGTGCTCGCGGAGCGATTCCTCGTCGGCGTGGAAGGAGTAGCCGTCCTTCATCAAGAATTCGCGCGCCCGCATGATCCCGAAGCGGGGCCGGATCTCGTCGCGGAACTTCGTCTGGATCTGGAAGAGCGACAGCGGGAGGTCGCGGTAGGAGCGGAGCTCGTGGCGCGCCAGGTCGGTGATCACCTCTTCGTGGGTGGGACCCAGCGCGTAGGGACGGTCGTGGCGGTCCTCGAGCCGCATCATCAACGGCCCGTACACCTCCCACCGTCCCGACTCCCGCCACAACCCGGCGGGATGGAGGATCGGGAGCATCAGCTCGGTGGCCCCGATCCGCTCCAGCTCCTCCCGAACGATCCGCTCGATCTTCCGGAGGGTGCGCTGGAGCAGCGGCAGGTAGGAGTAGATCCCCCGCGCGAGCGGGCGCAGCATGCCGGCCCGCACCATCAGCCGGTGGCTCGCCACCTCGGCGTCGGCGGGATCCTCCTTGAGGGTCGGGACGAAGGCTCGGGTCCACCGCATGGGAGAACGAAGCTACCGTGCGACGCGGGAGCGGAGCAACGGGGTCGGCGTCGGGCACCGGCGCGTGGGGGGAGGCTCCCTCCCCCGGAGAAACGCCGTTTACCGAGAAACGCCGTTTACGCCGCACGGGACCCGCTACGCCACGACGGCCCCCGTCTCGTTTCCGTCGTTTACGCGTTAACGGCGTTTCTCTCGGCGCGCGAGAAAGACCCCGGCACCAACCGAACGGACTCTATCCCCCGTACGAGATCCGGTAGATCACCCCGTTGGCGTCGTCGGAGAGGAGGATCGAGCCGTCCGGCATCTGGAGGAGGTCGACCGGGCGGCCCCACTCCTCCTCGCCCTGCAGCCAGCCGGTGGCGAACGGCTCGTAGGAGACCGCCCTCCCCTCCCCGTCGAGCCGCACCAGGGTCACCCGGTAGCCGATCTTCTCGCTCCGGTTCCACGACCCGTGCTCGGGGATGAACACCTGGCCGCGGTACTCGGCCGGAAACTGCTCCCCGGTATAGAAGAGCATCCCGAGAGCGGCCACGTGGGGGCCGAGGTTCTGCACCGGATCCACGAACTCGGAGCAGGGACGGCGGTCGCCGAACTCGGGGTCGGCGATCTCGCCGCCGTGGCAGAACGGGTAGCCGAAGTGGAGGCCCGGCTCGGGGGCGCGGTTCAGCTCGTCCGGGGGACGGTTGTCGCCGAGGCGGTCGCGGCCGTTGTCGGTGAACCACAACACGCCGGTCTCCGGGTGCCAGTCGAACCCGACCGTGTTTCGGACCCCCTCTGCGTAGATCTCGCGCTGGGAGCCGTCGGGGGTGATGCGGGTGATCGTGGCGTAGATCGGGTCCTCGGAGAGACAGATGTTGCACGGCGCTCCGACCGGGACGTAGAGCCACCCGTCCGGACCGAAGTCGATGTACTTCCAGCCGTGGTGCCGGTCCGTCGGGTAGTCGTCCCGGATCACCACCGGCGCGGGGGGATTCCCGAGCCGGTCGTCGATGCCGTCGTACCGCAATACGCGGTTCACCTCGGCGACGTAGAGCGCGCCGTCCTTCCACACCACGCCGTTCGGCATCGTGAGCCCGCTCGCGATCGTCCACGTCCGGTCGGCGACCTGGTCGCCGTCTCCGTCGACCACGGCGTAGACGTTCCCTTCCCGGCGGGTTCCCACGTAGATCACGCCCGATTCCGACCGCGTCATCGAGCGCGCGTCGGGGAGATCGTCGGCGAAGACGGCGATCTCGAAGCCGGGCGGCATCTCGATCGTATCGAGCGGCAGGTCGGTCTGGGCGCCGCCCGGCGCGCAGAATACCGTGATGGAGAGCGTGGCTGCCAGGAACGCGGTCGCGAGGGAGCGGTTCATCGGGATCCTCCTCCTGGGGGGTCCAGCAGGTCGTTCAATCGACGGGTCACGATTTCGTCCTCGTCGGGAAGCAGGGTTCGAACGTCGAGCCAGAGGGCGTCGTCGGCCACGCGCGCGACGATCGGCGGATCGCCCCGGCGGAGCTCCCGGGCCAGCGCGTGGGGGGGGCCCGCTTCGGGCGCGACCCGGATCGCCCAGCCGGAGAGCGCCACCCCGGGCAGCGTGCCCCCGCCGGCGCGGCCGTCGTGGCGGGCGACCTCGCACGCCACGCGGGCCGCGGGGTCGAGCGAATCCCTGAGCGCGCGGGCCCGGGATTCGAGCGCCCGGGGGCCGGCGGCCATCATCCGCCGCACGGGGATCGACGAGGGGTCGGTCAGGTGGAGGCGGAGCGTGGCCTCGAGCGCGGCGAGCGTCTGCTTGTCGACCCGCATCGCGCGGAGCAGCGGATTCCTTCGCACCGCCCCGATCGCCGCTTCCGTTCCGAAAAGCATCCCCGCCTGCGGGCCGCCCAGCAGCTTGTCTCCGCTGGCGCACACGATCGCCGCCCCGGCGGCGATCCCGTCGGCCACGGTCGGCTCCTCCGGAGCCCCGGGGACCGGCTCCTGGATCCCGGTCCCCTGATCGAACACCACCGGGACCTGGTGCTCGGCCCCGATCCGGCAGAGAGCCTCGAGCCCCACCTCCGCCACGAACCCCTCCACGGCGAAGTTCGAGCGGTGGACCTTGAGGATCGCGCCCACGTTCCCGCCCTCCAGAGCGTGGCGGTAGTCCTCCGGATGCGTCTTGTTGGTGGCGCCCACCTCGACCAGCCCCGCGCCGCTCCGGGCCACGACCTCGTGGATCCGGAAGCCGCCGCCGATCTCGACCAGCTCCCCCCGCGAGACGATCACCTCCCTGCCCGCCGCCAGCGCGTCGACCGCGACCAGGAGCGCCGCGGCGTTGTTGTTCACCACCAGGGCGTCCTCCGCCCCGCTCCACGACCGGAGGAGCCGGGCCGCGTGATCGTAGCGAGACCCGCGCCGCCCCGACTCGAGATCGTACTCCAGCACGGTGTATCCCTCCGACGCCACCCGCATCGCCTCGATCGCCTCCTCGGCGAGCGGCGAGCGGCCGAGATTGGTGTGGACCACGACCCCGGTCGCGTTCACCACCCGGCCGAGGGCCGGCCGCGTCAGATCGCGAAGCTCCCGCACCCACCGACGCTCCACCGCCCTCCGGGCGGCCTTCTCGGTGGGATGGGCCTCGGGATCGGCGCGGAGCTCCTCGCGAACGGCCCGCAGCGCCGCCTCCAGGGCCATCCGCTCGAGGCGCTCACCGGCTCCCGCCGACCGCACCCCGTCCGGAGGAGCCTCCAGGCAGGCGTGGACCGCCGGCATCCGTCGGAGCGCGTCGGGGGCCGCCGTCACGGCTCCGGCGTCCACTCGGGCCAGGGCACCGGCTCCGAGGGCCACACCGCGGGGCCGGGATACCGGGGCCGGAACGCGAGCCCGCCGGCCGGCGTGGCCGCGAGACGGTCCACGTTCTCCACCCCCACCAGCTCGACCCGATGCCATCGGTCCCGATCGAGCGGCACCGCCGCCACGACTTCCAGGGACGAGGGCCCGGCGCGCTCCACCTCGGCGACCGGCACGCTTCGGACCCTCTGCCGGTCGAGCGGGATCGAGTCGGGGCGCACCTCCGGCCCCACCTCCTCGGTCGACGGTCCCACCCACAGCCGGATCTCGCTCGGCGGCGGGGCCGCCTCGCCGACGAGCCTGTCGTCCACCTCCACCCGGATCCGACGGGAGTCGATCGTCTCGACCACCTCCACGAGAGGGGGGGTGGTGTCCCGGACCGAGATGCGGTAGGTCGCGTCGTGCGCCCGCCGGCCCGGCCCGAGCACGAAGGTGTCACGGGCGCCCGGCTCCTCGGTGATCTGCCACCCTTCGGGACGGGACAGCTCCTGCCACGCCGTGGCCACGTAGGGTCCGTACGCCACCGCTTCCATCTCCACCTGGCCCTGCGAGTCCGCGACCATCCGGTAGGCGAACTCCGTCTCGGTGTTCTCCAACAGGTACCGGGCACCGACCGCGGGAACGGAGTCCCGGACGATCCGCGCCCGGACCAGCGAAAGGGTGATGCGAGTCTCCCCACCGACCGAGAAGAGGATCGTCCTCGGCTCGGTGGTCGCGTTACCGTTCCGGTCGGCCAGCCCCGGGAGCACCGTCACCATGTAGGTGATCCCGTCGATCATCGCGCCGGTGGGGGCGAGGACGATCCGCTCGTCGTCCATCGAGATGTCGAAATCGGGGGTGTCGGGATTGACGAGGATCAGGTCGTCGATCCGGCGCAGCTGCCGGGGATCGAGCACCTCGTCGAACACCAGCCGGATCGCCTGGTCGGGCTGGGCCTTGACGGAGCGGTCCGCGGGATCGGACTCCACCAGGACGGGGGGCGCATTGTCCACGGGGCCGCCCGGCGGAAAGCCCTCGCTGGCGCACGCTCCGAGGCCCGCTCCCAGCGCGCCGAGCAGAATCGCCACCGCTACGGCCGCTCCGAGTCCCCGCCGCGGTCCCCTCAAGCCGCCTACTCTCCGAGCGCCGCGCGCAGGCTCCCGAGCCGCTCCACCGCCCGCTCGAGATCCTCCTGCTTCTCGCGCTCGCGCTCCACCACCTCGGCCGGCGCCTTCTCCACGAACTGCTCGTTCGCCAGCTTGGCGCGCGACGCCTCGAGCAGCGATCGGGTCCGCGCGATCTCCCCGTCGAGCCGCTCGCGTTCGCGCTCGAGGTCGACGAGGTCTGCGAGGCGGACCGACACCTCCACGTGCCCCTCCACCACCTGGCTCACCGTGCCCTCCTCCCGGGGCGCCTCGGCGAGAACCTGCACGCCGCTGGATGCCGCCAACCGGGCGATGTCGTCCGCGTGGCGCTCCAGCTGCTCCCGCGCCTCGGGCTCGGCGGCCACCACCGTGGCCGGGGCCCGGCGCCCGGGCTCCACCCGGTACTCGGCGCGCAGGTTCCGGATCGCCGCGATCACCGCGCGGGCGAGCGCCATCGACTCGGTGGCGGCCGGAAAGTCCCACCCCCGTGCCTCGGGCCAGGGGGCGACGACGATCGACTCTCCGGTCCGGCACGCTTCGGGGAGCCGCTGCCACAGCTCCTCGGTCACGAACGGCATGATCGGGTGGAGGAGCCGGAGGCTCCGCTCGAGCACCGCCACCAGGACCGATCGGACGAGCTCCCCGCGATCCCCCTCCAGGTGCGCCTTCGACCACTCGATCGTCCAGTCACAGAAGTCGTGCCACAGGAAGTCGTAGATCGCCAGGGCCGCGTCGTTGAGGCGGAAGGCCTCGGCCCGCGCGGTGGCCGTCCGGGTCGTCTCGTCGAGCCGATGGAGGATCCACCGCTCGGCGTCGGTCACCGCGGGATGCCCGGCGAGCTTCTCGCGCGGCAGCGGCTCGAACGTCTCGGGAAGCTGGATCGAGACGAACCGGGTCGCGTTCCACAGCTTGTTCGCGAAGTTGCGGCCCATCTCGAAGTCCTCGATCGCGAGGTTGAGGTCGGTGCCGGTCGGCGCCGAGGCGAGCAGGGTATAGCGCAACGCGTCGGCGCCGTGCTCGTCGATCACCGCGCGGGGATCGATCCCGTTGCCGAGCGACTTCGACATCCGCCGCCCCAGATGGTCCCGCACGGTGCCGTTGATCACGACGTCCGAGAACGGGCACTCGTCCATGCAGTAGTAGCCCGCCATCACCATCCGCGCGACCCAGAAGAAGAGAATCTCGCTGGCGGTGACCAGGGTGTCGGTGGGGTAGAACGTCTGGAGGTCCTCGGTCTCCTCCGGCCACCCCAGCGTCGAGAACGGCCACAGCCACGAGCTGAACCACGTGTCGAGCACGTCGGGGTCCTGCTCGAGCCGCTCGGATCCGCACTCGGGGCACACGTCGGGGTCCTCTCGGGCGGCGAACTCGTGACCCTCTCCGCAGGTCCAGACGGGGATCCGGTGGCCCCACCAGATCTGCCGGGAGATGCACCAGTCGCGGACGTTCTCGAGCCAGTGCTCGTACACCTTGCCCCACCGCTCCGGGGTGAAGGAGAGCGTCCCCTCGCGCCACGCCTCGAGCGCCGGCGCGGCCAGCGGTTTCATCTTCACGAACCACTGGTCGGAGAGGCGGGGCTCCACCACGGTGTCGCACCGGTAGCAGCGGCCGACCGCGTGCTCGTGGGCCTCCACCTTCTCCAGCCGTCCCCGGTCCTCCAGATCGTCGACGATCCGCTTTCTCGCCTCGTAGCGGTCGAGGCCCGCGTACCCGCCCGCCGCCTCGCTCATCGTGGCATCGGGCTCGAGCACGTCGACCCGCTCGAGAGCGTGCCGCTCGCCCATCTCGAAGTCGTTGGGATCGTGGGCCGGGGTCACCTTCACCGCGCCGGTGCCGAACTCGGGATCCACGAAGTCGTCGGCCACGATCGGCAGCTCGCGTCCCACCAGGGGGAGGATCGCGGTCTTCCCCACCAGGTGCGCGTATCGCTCGTCTTCGGGGTGCACCGCCACGGCGGTGTCGCCGAGCATCGTCTCCGGCCGGGTCGTGGCGACCACCAGCCCGCCCTCCCCGTCGGCGAGGGGGTAGCGGACGAACCACAGCTTGCCGGCCTGCTCGTGCTTCTCCGCCTCCTCGTCGGAGAGGGCGGTCCGACATCGGGGACACCAGTTGATGATGTACTTGCCGCGGTAGATCAGGCCGTCCTCGTAGAGGCGGACGAACACCTCGCGCACCGCCCGCGAGAGGCCCGGATCCATCGTGAAGCGGGCCCGCCCCCAGTCGCAGGACACCCCCAGCTTCTCCAGCTGGTCGTAGATCTCCCCGCCGTACCGCTCCTTCCACTCCCACACCCGCTCGACGAACGCCTCGCGGCCCAGATCGTCCCGGGTCCTCCCCTCCTCGGCGAGCTCCCGCTCCACCACGTTCTGGGTGGCGATCCCCGCGTGATCGGTCCCGGGCAGGTAGAGGGCCCGGCGCCCGGCCATCCGCCGCTGGCGGATCAGCGCGTCCTGGATCGTGTTGTTCAGCGCGTGACCCATGTGGAGGACGCCGGTCACGTTCGGGGGCGGCATCACGATCGTGTACGGGGCGGCCCCCTCCCCGGCGTCGGGGTGGAAGTAGCCCCGATCGCGCCACGTCTCGTACCACCGTGCCTCGATCGCGCTCGGATCGTATCGGGTCGACTGGGTCAGCTCGGCCATGTTCTCGGGGTCGTCGGTCGGATCGTCCGTGTCGGTCCTGGCGAGACGACGAAGCTACCCGGCGGCCCCGAAGCGCGCCAACGAAGCCGGCACCACGGTCGCCCGCTCGTCCCGCTCACGCCTTCTCCACGCCGAGATAGGCCGCCGGGGCGTCGGGATCGCCCCACGTCTCGAGGAGCCGGCGCGCCACGACGCCCGGACGGAGGGGAAGCCCCGCGAGCTCGTCGCGGCCGACCCACCGGAGCCCGACCAGGGTCGCCGCGCCCTCGGCCTCGGGGTCGTGACCGAGCACCGGGCTCCCGCTCCAGTCGGTGGCGAGGAAGGAGCAGTCGAGAACGTGGCGTCCCGCCCCGTGGAACTCGCTCACCGCCCACAGCCGGGCGTCGTGGAGGACGAGCCCGGTCTCCTCGCTCAGCTCCCGGGCCAGCGCCTCCCGCAGCGACTCCCCGGGATCCACGTGGCCGCCGGGCAGCACCCCGTACCGCTCCCCGCCCTTCTCGTGGATGGCGCACAGCACCCCCTCCTCCCCGAGACACACCGCCTGGGCCCGGACGGTGAGCCGGTATCGCGGACCCGCCGGGCTATCCAAGGGGTCCGCGGCACCGGTCGGCCAGGAGGTCGAGGCCCGCCGGGCCCCACACCGGCCACGCGCGCGTGCCTGCCGGAGCCCCCACGAGCGGCGAGGGATCGTCCGCCGCCGCCCGGGCGGCGGTGCCCTCCGGCACGTAGAGCGCGTCGATCCGGTCGAGGATGGCGACGGCGGAGGACTTCACCTCGCTCTGGCCCGGGTGGGCGACCATCAGCGCGAGATCGGGGTCGACGGACCCGACCACCGCGTTTCCCTCCACGAGGACCCCGGGGACACCGGCGAGGTCGTCGAGCGCCCGCCCCAACCCCTCGGACTCCTGGCCGCGGCGACCCACCACCCACCGCACCTCCCGCGCTCCCGCGCCCCAGTAACGGCCGGTGTCCTTCCCCTCCACGTCGGTGTCGGCGCGGTCGGCGAACACCCGCGGCTCGTCGCCCAGCAGCGGGCTCACGCAGCACGTCTCCGGATCGCGCCCGCAAGAGCGGTAGTGGCCGCGGGTGACCTTCACTCCGGCCCATCCCGGCAGCCTCGCCAGCAGCTCGCACACGAGGGTGGTCTTTCCCACCTCCGAGCAGGTGCCGCTGACGGTGACGAGCCTCGTCCCGGGGATCCGCCGCATCGCGCTCCGCCTACCGGACCGGAACCACCTCGCCCGGGTGGGTCAGGGCGAAGGAGAGGGCCTCGAGCTCCACCACCAGGTTCACGTCGCGGAGGGTGACCCCGTCGGGTACCTCCAGTCGGCGCGGAGCGAAGTTCAGGATCGCGGCCACGCCCGCCTCCACGAGTCCGTCGGCGACCCCCTGGGCGGCGTCGGCCGGGGTGGCGACGATCCCCATCTCCACCTCCCGCTCGGCGACGATCCGGTCGAGATCGGCCACGTCGTCCACCGTCAGCTCGTCCCAGACGGTCCCGATCTTGTCGGGATCGTCGTCGAAGACCGCCACGATCTCGAACCCGCGGCGCCGGAACCCCTCGTACTGGAACAGCGCCGCTCCGAGCCGACCGGCGCCGACCAGGCCCACCCGCCAGCGGCGGTCGAGCCCCAGGATCGTCTCGAGACGAGCCCGCAGCTCCGCCACGGGGTAGCCGAGGCCGCGCTTTCCGAAGGAACCGAAATGGGAGAGGTCCTTGCGGACCTGGGCCGAGGTCACGCCCCCCTTCGCGGCCAGGTCCTCGCTCGACACGGTGGGGGTTCCGGACGCCTCGTACTCGTCCAGGAATCGCAGGTAAAGGCTCAACCTGCGGATGGTGGAGTCGGCGATCTTCTCGGTCACCGGTTCCGGTCGGCGCGAGAGTTTGTGAACTGTTTCACAAGAGGGCCGAGTATACGGACCTCCGCTCTTCCCGGTCAAGCGGTCGTCGACGAGGAGGCGCTCGGCGCCTATGCTACGGCTCCGATGTCCTCCCGTGACCCCGGCGGGGCCTCCGAGAGAGGCCTTCTCGCCCGCCTCGGCCTCCACCGGCCGGAGCTGCGGGCCTGGGCGCTGTACGACTGGGCGAACTCGGCGTTCGTCCTCACGATCCAGGCCGCGATCTTCCCGATCTACTTCACCGACGTGGCCGCCGGCCCCCTCGCGGACGCGGAGGCCACCCGCCGCTTCGCGTGGACCACCTCGATCGCGCTCGGGGCCGTCGCCGTGATGGCTCCGGTGCTGGGCGCGCTCGCCGACTACGCCGGCGTCAAGAAGCGCTCGCTCGCCGCCTTCCTCGTCCTGGGCGTCGGGTCCACGGCGGCCCTCTGGTTCGTCCAGCGCGGCGACTGGCTTCTGGGCGCCTCCCTCTTCGCGCTGGCGAACGTGGGCGCGCAGGGCAGCTTCGTGTTCTACGACTCGCTGCTCCCCCACATCGCGTCGCCGGAGGAGATGGATCGCGTCTCCACGGCCGGGTTCGCGACCGGCTACTTCGGAAGCTCGATCCTGTTCGTCGCGCAGATCGCGTGGATCCAGTGGCCGGAGGCGTTCGGCCTGCCCGCGCCCGTGGGAGCGGACGCCACCCTTCCCGCCCGCATCGCCTTCGTATCGGTCGCCGTGTGGTGGGCCCTCTTCTCGGTGCCGCTGTTCCTCCGCGTCGACGAGCCCGCCCGCCACCTGGAGCCCGACGAGCGCCCCGGTCAGCGGGCGCTGCGGGTCGCGCTCCAGCGGCTGCGGGAGACCTTCGGCGAGCTGCGGCGCTACCGCCACGCCCTGCTGATGCTGGTCGCGTTCCTCGTGTACAACGACGGCATCGGGACGATCATCCGCATGGCGTCGATCTACGGCGCCGAGATCGGCCTCGACCGGACGGCGATGCTCCTCGCGATTCTCCTGGTCCAGTTGATCGGGGTGCCCTTCGCGTTCCTCTTCGGGGCGATCGCGGGCCGCGTCGGGACGAAACCGGCGATCCTCTCCGGGCTGGGCGTGTACGTGGGGATCGTCTCGTTCGCCTACTTCATGCAGACCGCGCTCCACTTCTTTCTCCTCGCGATCCTCGTCGGGATGGTGCAGGGCGGCTGCCAGGCCCTCAGCCGCTCGCTCTTCGCGAGCCTGATCCCGAGCCACAAGTCGTCCGAGTTCTTCGGCTTCTACGCCGTGCTCGAGAAGTTCGCGGGGATCGCGGGCCCGGCGGCGTTCGCGCTCACCAGCCAGCTCACCGGCTCCAGCCGGCAGGCGATCCTCACCGTCCTGTTCTTCTTCGTGGCGGGCGGGCTGCTGCTGTGGAAGGTGGACGTCGAGGAGGGTCGCAGGGTCGCCCGCGAGGCAGAAAGGGGCCTCCGACCGGCGTCCCGATGAACGATTTGTCCACATTTATCCACATTCCCGTGTGAATCGTGGATTTTTCGGACCGACGGCCTGACCGCGCTCGTGGTCAGACCGGGTCCGTCACGTACATGACACAATCGCTTTCATATCGAAGTGCCTGCGGCATAAGGAGTTGCGACCGTTTCTTCCAGCTACGGTATAGATCAGCGGCTCTATTCGCTCCCCGGAACGCGCTATTCCCCCGGTGTGACGATCGCGCCCCTCCTGCCCCGGCGGGGACCGAAAGTGTGGAAAACCCCGCCCTCACGCGGAAAAGCCGCCGACCCGGCTCACCGCTCGCTCGAGGCTCACCCACTCCTCCAGATCCAGGGTCTCGGGCCGGCGCCGGAGGTCCAGGCCCGTCTCCTCCTCCACCCGGCCCGCGGCCTCCCGGTCCAGCGCGAGTCCCGGGGCCACCCGCAGCCCCTTCTGGATCTGCTTCCGGCGGGTGGAGAAGAGCGCGCGCACCAGGGTTCTCAACCGTTCCTTCCCGCCGGCGTCGAGGTCCCACCGCTCGTGCGGGACGAGGCGGACGACGGAGGAGACGACGTCGGGGGGGGGCGAGAAGCTCCCCGGTCGCACGTCGAAGAGGCGCTCCACGTCGGCCTCCATCCGGACGCCGACGCTCAGCGCCCCGAACGCCTTCGTGCCGGGCTCGGCGGCCAGCCGATCGGCCACCTCCCGCTGGACCATGAACACGATCTCGTGGATCCCGGCCGGCTCCACCCATCCGAGCACGTGGAAGATCGTGGGCGAGGTGATGGCGTAGGGGAGGTTTCCTATCACCCACCACGGACCCGACCCCGGGTCGGGCTCGAAGTCGAGGACGTCCCGTCGCACCACCTCCAGACCGGCGCGCTCCCCCCACCGCGTCTCGAGCGCGTCGGCCAGCTCCTCGTCCAGCTCCACCGCGGTCACGCACCATCCCCGCTCGAGCAGGTGCTCGGTGAGAGCGCCGCGGCCGGGCCCGATCTCCAGCACCCGGGCCCCCTCGGGAGCCCGCAGGGCTTCGGCGATCCGCCTCGCGGTCGTCCGGTCGTGAAGGAAGTGCTGGGAGAGGGGTGGTCGGCCGCGCGGGCTCACCGGCCGAGCCGGTCGATCGCCGACCCGACGTCTTCGGCGAGCGGGACGCCCCTCTCGAGCCGGAGATGGTCCGCGATGTCCGAGAAGGTGTCCGGCAGCCCGGCGACGACGAGATCTCCCCCCTTCTCGGCGCACCGCGCGCGCAGGTGCACGAAGAGCGCCAGGCCCGCGGTGTCCACGTGGGTGAGCCCCGACGCGTCCACCACGACCCCGTTCCCCTCCTCGAGAGCCTCCTCGACCGCCTCGGCGAGCGCGGTCTCGCTCGTCACCACGAGATCGCCCTCCGCCTCGACGACGATCGCCGGTCCCTCGGTGTGGCGGCGCACCTCCCGCGGGACCGGCTCCACTCCGCTCATCCACCGCCCCCGAGTCGCCTCGCCGCCACCTCCAGCCGCTCCGCCGCCGACGCGAGCTCCTCGTCGGACGCCGCGAACGAGAGGCGGAGGTGCCCCTCGGTCTCGAACGCCGAGCCGGGCACCAGGGCCAGGTGCTCGTTCTCCAGGAGATCGAGGCACAGCGTCGCGGATCCCGCCCCGAGCGCGTCGCACCAGTCGCCCGCCTCCACCCACAGGTAGAACGCGCCCCGGGGCCGCAGCGGGACGAGGCCGGGGATCCCCTCGACCGCGTCGAAGAGCAGCTCGCGGCGGCGAGCGAAGGCCGACACCATCGTCCCGACGGCCTGGCGACGCGCCTCCTCGTCGGAGAGCGCCGCCAGCGCGGCGTGCTGGGAGGGGCGGGCGGTGTTCGTGTTGAGGTGGCCCTGTAGGCGGGTCATCGCCCCGATCGCCGGCTCGGGGGCGGCCGCGAACCCCACCCGCCAGCCGGTCATCGCGTACGCCTTCGAGAAGCCGTCCACCACCACGATCCGCTCGTAGCCGTCGGCCCGCGCCGCCAGCGACGCGAAGCCCGGCTCGTAGCGGATCTCCCGGTAGATCTCGTCCGCGACCACCCACGCCCCGTGCCGCTCGGCGGCGGCCACGATCGCGTCGAGCTCGTCAGCGTCGTAGACGGCTCCCGTCGGGTTCGAGGGCGAGTTGAGAACGACCCCCCGGGCGCCGGCCTCGAGCTCCTCCCTCAACCGCTCGGCGGGGAGCTTGAAGCGGCTGTCCGCGGTCGTCTCGACGATCACCGGCTCCGCCCGGGCGAGCTTCACCATCGGGACGTAGGAGACCCAGCAGGGCGCGGGTACCACGACCCGGTCACCGGGGCCGAACAGGGTGAAGATCGCGTCGAACAGCGCCTGCTTCGCCCCCACCGAGACGAGGATCCGCCCCGGATCCCAGGCGCCGCCGCACGCCTCGTTGAGGTGGGCGGCGATCGCCGAGCGGAGGGCCGGGAGGCCGGCGGCCGGCGGGTACCGCGTCTCCCCCTCCCGGATCGCGCGCACCGCGGCCTCCACGATGTAGCCGGGCGTGGGAAAGTCCGGCTCGCCGGCCGAAAGCGACACCATGTCCACTCCGGAGGCCTCGAGCGCGCTCGCCCGGGCGGACATCTCGAGGGTGGCCGACGCCGTGATCCCGTCCAGGTTCGGGAACCGGGTCCCAGCCGCCATTACGGGGTACCGAACCTGGCGGCCAGGCGCTCCGCCACCACGGGGGCGACGAACTCCCCCACGTCGCCACCCAGCCTGGCGACCTCCCGCACCAGGCTGGAGGAGAGGAAGGAGTAGGTCGCGTCGGGCGCCATGAACAGGATCTCGATCTCCGGGGCGAGGCTCTTGTTCATGAGCGCCATCTGGAACTCGTATTCGAAGTCCGAGACCGCTCGCAGGCCTCTCAGGATCACGCGGGCCCCGACGCTCCGCGCGAACTCCACGGTGAGCCCCTCGAAACCCTCGACCCGGATCGGACCCTCCCCGCCCACCACCGCGCGGATCATCTCCACCCGCTCGTCGAGGCCGAAGAGGGGCTCCTTGGTGGTGTCCGCGGCGACCCCGACGACGAGCTCGTCCACCACCCGGAGGCTCCGCTCGATCAGGACCTCGTGGCCCCGGGTGATCGGGTCGAACGTGCCGGGGTACAGTCCGACGGTGGGATCGGTGTCGGCGCTCATTCTCTCCAGAAGATACTCAATGCGGTGTCTCCGTAGCGACGCGTCTCGGTCTCCTCCGCCGCCCCGGTGGCGGACGGCTCGCGGTCGGCGGCGTGCTCCACCACGCAGGCTCTCGTCCACCACGGCCGCTCCACCACCTCGCGGAGGATCGGGTCGAGAGGCTCGGCGTAGGGGGGATCCGCGAAGACGAGGTCGAAGGGCTCGGCCGTGTCGTCCAGACGACGACAGAAGGCGAGGGCCTCGCCGCGGACCACCCGCACCCGCTCCTCGAGCCCCAGCGCGGCGAGGTTCGACTCGAGCGCGCCGAGCGCGCCGCCGGAGCGCTCCACGCACACGGCCTCGCGCGCCCCACGGCTCAACGCCTCGATGGATAGCGCCCCGGTTCCGGCGTAGAGGTCGAGCACCCGGGCGTCCTCCACCTCGCGGCCGAGGATCGAGAAGAGCGCCTCCCGGACGCGGGCGGCGGTGGGGCGCAGCCCCCGCGTTCCGGCGCTCTTCAGAGGGCGCCCGCCGTAGCGGCCGGCGATCACGCGCAGGGGCCGGCCTCCCGCGGGCTCATCCCGCGACCTGCACGTCCACCAGCCGGCCCTGGAGCGTGGCGCGGCCCAGATAGGTGTTCTCCCGCAGACGGCACGCGATCCGGAGCGAGCCGCGATGGAAGTCGAGCTCCTGGAGGAGCCCCCCGAGGTTGAAACCGATCGTGTCGAGGGTCCGCCCGCCGTCGGCCACGACCATCTTGAGATGGTCCTCCCCCACGATCCGCGGGTAGCCCCGCGGCGAGACCCCCCGGATCGCCAGCACCGGCTCGGGGTTGCCGGGACCGTAGGGGGCGAACGCCTCCATCGCCCGGTGGAAGCGCCGGTCCACCGCCCCGAGGTCGACCTCCAGGTCGATCGTGAGGCTCGGGACGAGCTGCCGGGGCCGGAGGGTCTTCGCCGCGTAGTCGAGGAACGCCCGGCGGAACGGCTCGACCGCCTCGCGCCGGATCGCCAGCCCGGCGGCGGCCCGGTGGCCGCCGCATGCGTCGAGATGGCGCCGGCACGCCTGGAGCGCCTCGAGCAGGTGGAACCCAGCCACGCTCCTCGCGGAGCCACGCCCCCGCCCTTCCGCGTCGAGCGAGATGAGGATGGTGGGACGGTGGAACCGCTCCACCACCCGCGAGGCGACGATCCCCAGCACCCCCGGATGCCACCCCTCCCCCGCCAGCACGATCGCCCGCTCGCTCTCCGGGTCGCAGGTCGCCTCGATCGTCTCGAGCGCCTCCGCCAGCAGCTCGCGATCGGTGGCGCGCCGGCTCGCGTTGATCCTCTCGATCCGCCCCACGATCCGCTCCGCCTCGGCGGGGTCGTCGGTCAGCAGAAGCGCCACGCCCTGCTCCGCCACGTCCATCCGCCCGAGGGCGTTGAGCCGAGGAGCCAGCACGAAGCCGACCTGCCAGGAGGAGGGCCGCTCGCCGGAGAGCTCGGTCCGTTCGAGAAGGGCGCGAAGCCCGAGGTTGCGGGTGCGCGCCAGCCGGTCCAGCCCGTGGCGGATCAGGATGCGGTTCTCGCCGAGCACCGGCACCAGGTCGGCGACGGTTCCGAGCGCCACCAGGTCGAGCCCGCCGAGGAGGGTCTCCCGACCCCTCCCGGCCGCCCGCTCGAGGGCCTCGCACAGCTTGAACGCCACCCCGACCGCGGCCAGGTTCCGGTCCGGGTAGGTCGCGTCGGCGCGCTTGGGGTTCAGCACGCCGACCGCCTCGGGAAGCCTCGCGCCCGGCTCGTGGTGGTCGGTCACGATGACGTCGATGCCCGCGCGGTTCGCGGCGTCGATCTCGTCGACCGCGGTCACCCCGCAGTCGCAGGTGATCACGAGCCCTGCGCCCCGGCGCCGGATCGCCTCGACCCCGGCCATGGAGAGGCCGTAGCCGTCCTCGATGCGGTGGGGGATGTGGTACAGCGCCTCGGCCCCGCGCCACCGGAGGTAGCGGACGAGCAGCGCGGTGGCCGTGATCCCGTCGACGTCGTAGTCCCCGTGAACGACGATCGTCTCGCCGCCGGCGATCGCGCGCTCGATCCGCGGGACCACCGCCTCCATGTCGCGCATCAGGAAGGGGTCGTGGAGCCGGTCGAGAGAGGGCTCGAAGAAGCCGCGGGCCTTCTCCACGTCGTCGAGTCCCCGCCGCACCAGCAGCTCGGCGATCGGGACCGGCACCCGGAGGGCACCGGCCAGCGTCCGGGCCACTCGCTCGTCCACCGGGTCGGGCCAACTCCAGCTCGGTCGCTGCACGTCCGCTCCGGGGCGCGGGGGTGGATGATCGGGATGAGTCGATGGATGGGGGGCGCAGGAGCCGGACCGGCGATAAGCCGGGTTCTGTCCCGCTCCCGCGGTCACGGGAGCGGGGACGGCCATCGATCTGCGCGGCCTACCCGGGAGTCGAGCGCGGCGAGCCGCCGCATCCTCCCCTACGTGGCCTTGCTCCGGACGGGGTTTGCCGTGCCGCTCCGCTCGCGCGGAGGCGCGGTGGGCTCTTACCCCACCGTTTCACCCTTGCCTGGCCGGCTTCCTTCCGGAAGCGGGCCCTCGGCGGTCTCGTCTCTGTGGCACTTTCCGTCGCCCCGAAGGGCGCCTCGCGTCCGCCCGCGGCCGAGGCCGCGCGCTTCGCGAGCGTCCAGCTCTGCGGAGCCCGGACTTTCCTCCGGGGCTCCGCTTCCGCGGAGCCCCGGCGGCCGTCTGCCGGCCCGGCTCCTGCGCCGTATACAAGATGCGGTTCCGGCGGCCCGAGCGCCACCCTCCGGCCCCCGGCGATGCGGGTCAGGCTTCGCCCGAAGCTTCGCCCTCCAGAGCGTAGGCGTCGATCGCCTGGTTGGCGAGGGCGTCGGCGTCCCGGTTCTCCTCGCGGTCCACGTGGCGGATCGTCCACCCCGCCGCTCTCGAGAGGCGGCGGGTGGCGCGGCGATGTCGCTCGAGCAGGCCGGGGTTCTTGACCCGGTACTCCCCGTTGAGCTGGCGGACCAGCAGCTCGGAGTCGGAGTAGACGGTGAGGGTCGTCTCCGAATCGGGGTCGACGGCCTCGAGGGCCCGGATCAGCGCCTCGTACTCCGCCTGGTTGTTCGTCCTCTCCCCGAGGTAGGCGCACCCGTCCTCGACCACCGTCCCCTCCGGCGTCTCCACGACCCACCCCGCGCCGGCCGGCCCGGGGTTCCCGCGCGCGGCCCCGTCCACTCTCAGCGTGAGCCTCCGCACGCGATCAGCGGGCGTCGGCCGATTCACCGGCGGCCTCGGCGGCCCCCGTCCCGGACCCGCCCGGCTCGGTGTAGACGAGCACCCCGCACGCCTCGCACGGATGGAGGGCTCCGTCGTGGGTGATCTCTCGCACCACCTGCGGGGGGAGCCGCCCGTAGCACGCCCCGCACGCCTGGCCGCGAAGCGGCACCAGCGCGGGGAAGCGGCGGCGCCGACGAAGCCGTCGATACAGCTGCCGAAGGCGGGAATCCACCCGCTCTGCGAGCTCTTCGCGCCGCTCCCGCTTCTCCTTCAGGGCGGCCTCGACCTCGTTCTCCTCGGCCGCGAGGGCGTCCAGCTCGTCGGCGGCCGACGCGCGCTTCTCGTCGAGCTCGACGTCGATCTCCTCGAGCCGCTCCTCGTGCTCCTCGCGCTGCTCCATCAGCTCCAGGATCTCCTCCTCGAGCTCCTCCACCTTCCGCTTCGCGCCCTGGATCTCGGTGAGCAGGGCGCTGTACGCCACGTTCGTCTTCACCTCGTTCAGCTGGTTCTCGTACCGCTCGAGCTGGCTTCTCTCGGTCTCCAGCTCGCTCTCCCGCTGACGCCGGTCCAGCCGGATGCGCTCGAGCGCGTCCTGGAGCCTCGACTGCTCCTCCTCCAGCGCGGTGATCTCCTGCGCCGCCTCCGCCCGCCGGCGCGGGATCTCCTCGCGGCGCTCCTCCAGCGCCACGATCTCCATGTCCACCTCCTGCAGCGCCAGGAGGCGATCCAGCTTCTCCTCGCTCATCGCCTCGTCCTCTCGTATGGAGCCAAAAAAAGAAGGTGCGCCTGGCGGCACACCTTCGATGGATACGGGCCCGTCGCCGCACGCCCTCGCGGCGGCAGCGGTCGAACTCCTCTATTCAACGGGCTTCGTCAGAATCGAACCGTTCCGAACCGTGGGTGGTGGGCGGTGCTGGATTCGAACCAGCGACCTCCTGCATGTGAGGCAGGCACTCTGACCGACTGAGCTAACCGCCCGAACCTCCGTCGAACGTAGAAAAATACCGTCGGGGGGAACCCCCGTCAACGAGCGGAAACGCCTCCGGCCGATGGGCCCGGCTGGATTCGAACCAGCGACCCACGGATTATGAGTCCGGTGCTCTGACCGCTGAGCTACGGGCCCCTCGGCCGTCGCCACCCCGTCCCGGGGACGGGTGCGGACGGAAAAAAATACCCGTTTCACCGGCCCGACACTAGCGTGACCTCGCCGCGCGGTACGACCGGCGGATCACGGCGCGGATGGGGACGGCCGCAGAGGGGCTCCGGCGGGCCTTCCGCGGCGACCAGCCGCGAAGGAGAGAACCCCTACAGCTCGTAGAACTTGAGCAGGGCCTTGCTCTTCGAGGGGTGGCGGAGCTTCTTCAGCGCCTTCGCCTCGATCTGGCGGACCCGCTCCCGGGTGATCCCGAAGATCGCGCCCACCTCCTCGAGGGTGCGCGGACAGCCGTCCCCGATCCCGAAGCGGAGCCGGATGATCCGCTCCTCGCGCTCGCTGAGGGTGTGGAGCACCGAGTTGATGTTCTCCCGCAGCAGGGAGAAGGAGGCGCTCTTCGAGGGGGAGGCGATGCTCTCGTCCTCGATGATGTCGCCGACCTGCGTGTCCTGATCCATCTGTATCGGCCGATCCAGGGAGATCGGATCCTGCGCGATCTTCATGACGGCCTTGACTTTGGATGTCTTCATGTCGAGCGCTTTCGAGATCTCCTCCGGGGTCGGCTCGCGTCCCACCCGCTGGACGTAGCGTCGGGTGTAGCGCTTCACCCGGTTGATCGTCTCGATCATGTGGACGGGGATCCGGATCGTCCGCGACTGCTCGGCGATGGCGCGGGTGATCGCCTGGCGGATCCACCAGGTGGCGTACGTGGAGAACTTGTACCCCTTGCGGTGGTCGAACTTCTCGGTCGCCTTCAGCAACCCCGAGTTGCCCTCCTGGATCAGGTCGAGGAACTCGAGGCCGCGCCCGATGTACCGCTTCGCCACCGACACCACGAGCCGGACGTTCGACTCGATCATCCGCCGGCGCGCCGCCATCACCTCCCGCATCCGGGCGTCTACGTCCGCCAGCATCGCGTGGTACTCGCCGCGCGTGAGACCGGTCTCCCGCTCGAGGTTCCGCCGGTTCCACTCCGCGGTGGTGGTCCCCTCGAGCTCCCGGAGGGAGCCCGCCAGGTATTCGAGCTGCGAGGGGTGGATCGGAAGGGCCACGAAGAAGCCGCGCACCGCCACCATCCGGGCGTGCGCCCGCTTCCCCTTCTCGCCCCGACGGCCGCTCCGGCGGAAGGTCTCCCGCGCCTCCCTCCACACCCTCTCCTGGGCGACCAGCTCCTTGACGAGGGCGCCCTCCGCGGCCGACTCGGCCGCCTCGTTGTCGAACACGTCCTCCTCGAGGAAATCCTCCGACAGGAAGGCGCCCGGACGCATCTCCCCCTCGACGACCTCGCGACCGCGCTCGAAAGCGTGGTCGACGGCGGTCCAGGATCGGAAGACGGCCTCCCGGAGGGCCACCTGCCCCTCGGCGATGGTGCGGGCGATCTCGACTTCCTGATTCGCGGTCAGGAGGGGGGCCCGCCCCATCTCCTGGAAGTACATCCGGACCAGATCCTCGTGGAGCCGGGCGGATCCGAGCTTTCGGCGCCCGCTGGCCCGATCCCCGCTCTCCTCCCCCTTCTCGTCCTCGTCATCCTCCCGCAGCTCGATGATCGCCTGGTCGATCGCCTCCGAGTCGTGGAGCGCATCGTCGTCGATCGCTCTCGCGGAGGAGGAAGAGGATGGGGTCATCCGGCGCTGCCTTGTAGGAAGAATCGGGCGCGGTCGCGTGCGAGCGCCAAGGTACGCTCGCCTATCCTTCGTTGTCAAACCTGTTCGTCTCGCTCGCCTCGCGGTCCCCCTCTGGCGCCGAAGCGCCCCGGGGCGATGCGCCGCCGGGCCTCCCGGCGCTTGAGCGCGTCGACGAGCGGATCGCCCGTCGGCTCCACGTCGCTCTCGAGCACCCCCCGTTCGAGCGCCCGCTGGAGGATCCGCTCCAGGCTCTCCCGGAAGGTGCGGTCGGACAGCTCGAACTCCTCCTCGCTCCCCCGGGCCATCTCGCCCCGCAGCATCTCGACCCGCGCGAGCACGGCCTGGATCTCCGGATCTCCGCTGGTGCGAAGCGTCTCGATCGCCTCCCCGCCGCGCTCCTCCCGAAGCTCCGCCAGCCGTTCGAAGAGACCGGCGTACGCCTCGACCGTGAAGTACTCCGGCCGGCACCGCTCCACCAGCTCCTCGAGCCAGCCGACGTCGGTGACGGCGTGGAGCAGCAGGTAGCGCTCGTCCTGTCTCTCGGGCAACCGGATCCCGGAACCGGCGAAGCGGCCCCGGGGAGGTCGCGAACGCCCCTCCTCCGACTCCGTCCTCCGGACGGGCCGTTCGCCGCCCGGCCGCGACGGCTCGGGCAGCTCCAGGGTCCCTCGGGCCACCCCGAGCTCGCCGGACACCTTGTCCAGATACAGACTCCGGGTCATCGGGTCGGGGACCTTCGCCACCGACTCCAGCAGGCGGCGGATGGCCCGCCGCTTCTTCATCACGTCGCCCAGATCCACCCGCTCCTTCACGATCCCGATCTTCGCCTCTATCACGTCGGCGCTCTCCTCGAGGCGCTCGCGGAAGGCGCCGGCGCCCCCCTCGGCCACGAGGGAGTCCGGATCCTCGCCCTCGGGCAGGCGGACGATCCGGACCGAGAACCCCGCCCCCAGCAGGAGGTCGCCGGCCTTGAAGGCGGACCGCTCGCCTGCGGAGTCTCCGTCGTACGCCACGTAGGCGGTCGCGGTGTACCGCTTCAGCACGCGGGCCTGCTCGGCGGCGAACGAGGTTCCCAGCGGGGCCACCACGTTGCGCCAGCCGGCCCCGTGGACGGCGAGCACGTCGAAGTTCCCCTCCACCAGGATCGCCGCCCCCGCCCTCCGGATCGGGGCCCGGGCCAGATCGAGGTTGTACAGGGTGCGCCCCTTGGTGAAGATCGGAGTATCGGGGGAGTTGAGGTATTTCGGCTCCTCGTCGTCCAGGCGCCGGCCCGACAGGCCGAGGACCTTCCCGGTGGTCGAGCGGATCGGGAAGATCAGCCGACCCCGGAAGCGGTCGTACAGCCCGCCGGTCTTCTCGCTGCGCGCCATCAGCCCGGACCGCACCATCTCGCCGGGCTCGATCTCCTGGCGGCGCGCCTCCTCGGCGAGCGCCTCCCACTCGTCGGGGGCCCATCCCAGCAGGAACGTCTCCCACGCCTCGCGCCCGAGCCCCCGCTCCTCCAGGTACGCGCGCGCGCCGGCGGCGTCCTCGGACTCGAGCAGGCGGCGGTGGTAGAAGTCCGCCGCGAGGCGGTTCGCGAAGTAGAGGGGTGCGTGGGGATCGGAGCCGGAGGTGCGCTCCTCGGGGATCTCGACCCCCGCCCGCTCGGCCAGCTCCCGGACCGCCTCGGGAAACTCCATCTTCTCGTGCTCCATGAGGAAGGTGAAGACGTTCCCCCCCGCCTGGCAGCCGAAGCAGTAGTACATCTGCTTCTCGGGGGTGACGTTGAAGGAGGGCGTCTTCTCGGCGTGGAAGGGACACAGGCCCACCCAGTTCTTGCCGCGCTTCTTCAGCTCCACGAACTGGCCGATCACCTCGACGATGTCGGTGCGGTCGCGCACCTCCTCGATCGCGTGCTCCGGAATGCCGGCCACCGTCAGCCGTCCTCCTCCTCTCCTCCGTCCTCCAGGGAGACGATCGTGACCCCGTTTCCCCCCTCGTTCCACCGTCCCACCCGGAACGAGCGGACGTAGGGGTGGTTCTCCAGAAGCTCCGCCACCCGGCGGCGCAGGACGCCGCTTCCCTTTCCGTGGATGAAGCGGATCCTCGAGCGGCCCGTATGGTAGGCGCTCTCCAGCGCGCCCGCGACCGGGAACCCCACCTCGGCGGCCCGCATGCCGCGCAGGTCCACCTCGTACGGCAGGCCCCCGTCGGCCTCCGCGGCCTCGCCCGCCTCGGGCCGGGTGGCGGCGGTCGCCGGGGCGGACGGCTCCTCCTCGGTGGGCTCGACGAGCTCGCACTCGGAGGCCTCGCAGGCGATCCGGACCTGGCCGGCCCGCACGGTCGCGGCGGCCTCCTGGCGGTCGACCTCCACCACCTCCCCCTCCAGGTCGTAGCGGGGGATGCGGACCCGGTCGCCGACCCGGAGGATCGGGGCTTCCTTCTCTCCCCGGACCTTCCGGAGCGCCTCCCGCTCGGAACGGAGCGCCTCGGCGGCGCTCTCCGCCTCCTGCGCCAGCGCCCGGGAGGCCTCCGCCGCCGCCTCTGCCTCGGCGAGCTCGGCGGTGCGCTGCTCGAGCTTCCGGCGGTGGCGGCGGAGCTCGGCGCGGAGACCGGAGAGCTGCTCCTCGAGCTCGCCCAGCCGCCTCTCGGCGGCCTCCCGCCGCTCGGAGGCCTCCCGGGCCATCTCGCGTGCGCGCGCCGACTCGGCCTCGCCGATCGCCTTCTTCTCCCGCTCCAGCGCCCGTCGGGCCTCGCGGTGGGCCCGCTCCTCGGCCACCAGCCCGTCGATCACGCGGTCGAGGTCCCGCACCCCGCTCTCGAGGTGCTCGCGGGCGCGCTCGACCACCTCCTCGAAGCCCCATGTCTCCGCCAGGTCGAGCCCGAACGAGCGGCCGGGAACGCCCTGGAGGAAACGGTAGCGGGGAAGGTTCTTCTCGATGTCGTAGGCGAGGGAGCCGTTCACCATCCCGGGGGTCGCCGCCGCCAGCGCCTTGAGGGCGTGGAAATGGGTGGTGACGACGGTGCGGACCCCGCGCTCGACCCACGCCTCGAGAAGGGCGGAGGCGAGCGCCGCTCCCTCGGCGGGGTCGGTCGAGCCCCCGATCTCGTCGACGAGCACGAGGCTCTCCGGGCCCGCCCCCTCCCAGGCCGCCCGCAGGCGCGAGAGGTGGGCGGTGAAGCTGGAGAGGTCCTGGGCGATCGACTGGGCGTCCCCGATGTCCGCCCACACCCGGTCCTGCCACGGGAGGCGGGTCCCGGCACCGCTCGGAGGCACGATGCCCGACTGGGCCATCAGGACCAGGCACCCGATCGTCTTCAGCAGGACGGTCTTGCCGCCGGTGTTGGGCCCCGAGACCACGAGGACCCGCTCCCCGGGCTCGAGCGTGAGCTCGAGCGGGACCACCTCGCCCGGCTCCTCCGCCCGGGCCCGGGCCAGCAGCAGGGGGTGCCGGGCGCCGGCGATCTCCAGGGTGTCGCCGCCGATATCGGGCGGGCTCCCGTTCGTCTCGAGGGCGTAGCGCGAGCGGGCCAGGACGGTCTCGGCGTGGAGCGCGAGGCGGGCGGCGTGCTCGAGCTCGCCGCGACGCTCCGCCAGCGCGGCGGTCAGCTCGCGCAGGATCCGTTCCTCCTCGCGCCGGGCCGCCAGCTCCGCCCCCCGGAGGGCGTTGTTGCGCTCCACCACCTCGCGGGGCTCCAGGAACACGGTGGCTCCCGAGGCCGACTCGTCGTGGACGATCCCCGGCACCTCGCCCAGCGCCTCCCGGCGGAGCGGAACGACGTAGCGTCCCTCCCGCACCGTCGGCCGGCTGTCGGAGGCGACCAGCACGTGCGGCAGGCGGTCGAGCAGGGCCTCGAGGACCTCCACCAGGCGGGAGCGTTGGGTCCGGACCTCGCTGCGCCTCCGCTTCAGATCGGGGCTCGCCTCGTCGAGCAGCCTGGCCTCGGAGTCGAACACGTCGAGGATCCGACGCTCCAGGTCCCGCTCGGAGGGAGCGGCGGAGAGACGCTCCGCCAGGCGGGGCCATCGATCGGCGTCGCGCCGCACGTGCCGGGCGAATTTGCGGATGCCCTCGAGCGTACGCGCCGAGGAGATCAGCTCCTCGCCGCCGAGCACGCTCCCCTCGACGCCGAGCGCGCGGACGGTGCGCTCCTGGTCCACCACGTAGGGGGGGGGATAGCCCGGGTCGGCCGAAATCAGGTCCATCCCCTCGGCCACCTCGGCGAGCGCCTGGCGGGCGGCCTCCGGCCCCGCCAGGGGACGCCACTCCATCAGCGCGTCCCGCGCGGGCTCCGCGGAGGTCATCCCGGCTACGAGCGCGCACACCGCGTCCCACTCGAGCGCGTCCAGCGTGGCGTCGTCGATCTCCGGTCTCAGGCGAGCCGCTCCCTCACCCGGCGGCTCACCTCGGCCCCCTGGGCGCGCCCCTTGACCCGGGGCATCACCCGGCCCATCACCGCTCCCATCTGGCCGGGGTCGGTGGCGCCGGTCTCCTCGATCGCCTCGTCGATGATCCGGTCGAGCTCCTCGTCGGAGAGCGGCTCGGGGAGATACGCCTGCACGATTTCCGCCTCGGCGGCCTCCCGCTCGGCCAGCTCCTCGCGTCCGGCCTCCCGGTACTGCTCCTCCGCCTCCCGCCGCTGCTTCCGGGCGCGGAAGAGCACCTCGACCGCCTCCTCGTCCTCGAGCTCGCGCCCGAGGTCGATCCGTCGGTTCTTCAGCTCGCTGGAGAGCATGCGCAGGGTGGAGACGCGCAGCTTCTCGCCGGCCTTGAGCGCCGAATTCAGGTCCTCCTGGATCCGCTCCAGTATCTCGCTCATCCTTCCCCCTCTCCCGACGGGCCCGCTCCTATCCCGGAGGCCACCGCATCGCGCGCCCGCCCAGCAGATGGAGGTGGACGTGCCAAACGCTCTGTCCGGCGCCCTCGTTGCAGTTGAACACCAGCCGATATCCCGATTCGGCGATCCCCTCCTCCGCCGCGACCCCGGCGGCGGCCCGGACCAGCCGACCCACCAGCTCGTCGTGCTCGCCCCCGAGGTCGTTCACCGTTTCCACGTGCCGGGTGGGGATCACCAGAACGTGGGTCGGGGCCTGGGGGTTGATGTCGCGGAACGCCACCCAGCCGTCGCCCTCGGCGACGACCTCGGCGTCCACCTCGCCGGCGGCGATCCGGCAGAACAGGCAACCTTCGCTCATGTCTCCTCCTCGTCGTTCTCCTCGGCCACGATGTCGAGCAGCTCGTGCACGTCCTCGAGATCCCAGTCGGCCCCGGAGTGGACGGTGCCGAAGGTGTCCCCGTATCGGGCGAAGGCGGTCCGCATCCCCACCTGCATCGCCCCCACGACGTCCCGCTCGGCCCAGTCGCCCACCATGATCGCCTCCTCCGGCTCCACCTCCAGCAGCTCGAGCACGCGCTCGAACGGAGCGGGGGCGGGCTTCCTCTCGCCGGTGTCCTCGAACGTCACCACGACGTCGAAGAGGTGGTGAAGGTTCAGGTAGCAAAGCCGGAGCCACGCCTCCCGCCGGGGCGCGTCGGAGATCACGGCGAGGCGGAGACCGCGCTTGAGCAGCTCCATCAGAGTGACGGTCACGTGCGGGTACAGGACGAGGGCGGCCTCGCGGGCCCGGCGATAGGCGACGACGCCGGCGGCCAGGATCTTGTAGTCGACCCGGCCGAGGCGCTCCTCCAGAAGGTCGTCGAAGACCCGCTGGTACTCGATCCCCTCGCGGTCGTAGATCTCGAAGATCCGATCCTCGGCTTCCCCCCGGTCGAGCGGAAGCCCGGCGTCGATCATCGCGTCGATCGCCGCCTCGACCGCGAGGCGCTTCATCGACATGAAGTCGAGAAGCGTGTTGTCGAGATCGAAGACGACCGCCCGGATCAACGGATCGGGGCTACTTGTAGGACTGGCCGATCGTCCGCCCGATGGAGATCTCGCCGTTGTCGATCCGCAGGTTGAAGCCGCATTCGGGCTCGGTGCAGACCCACGCCTTGTACCGGATGGTGGCTCCGTCCCGGCCGTAGTCGGAGAGCGGGATCAACACTCCCTCGTTGCACTTTCGGCACTGTGGGAACTGTCGCTCGGTCATCGCTTCCTCCCCTCCCGGATGCTCCCCCGCGCCCCCGCTCATTGCAGCGGACGACCTCCCCAGGGATACTGTCGCTCGAACACCTCGGCGAAGTCGAAGAGGTCCTCGAAGTCGCTCCGCGAGTCCGCCTCGTCCTTCGTCAGCACGCCCACCTTCAGCAGGTTGAAGACGATCTCGCCGAAGTCCCGGGTGGCGTGGACGTTCCAGTGCTCGAGGACGGTCTTGGCGAGCGGACCGTACAGGCGGATCGCGAGCGAGCGGCACCCGTCGACGAGCTCGTTGCCGGAGACGTGGCGCCGCTCCGGCAGCGACTCGACGACCTCCTCCAGCGCGGTGAGGACGAACGCGTACGCCTTGAGGGAGTAGTGGGCGTCGAGCGCCCGGAGCCGCTCCAGGGTTCCTCTGTCGAGATGGACGCTGTTCATCGTCAGTCGATCGGGATCTCGCGGGATCCCCGCTCCGCCTTGGGCAGCCGCACCCGCAGCAGGCCGTCCTCGTAGCGGACCCGGACGCTCTCGGAGTCGATCGGCCGGACGATCCGGATCCGCCGCCGGAACGGGCCCACCGGCAGCTCCATCTTGTGGTAGTGCCGCTTGCCGCCGGCGGTCTCCCGGCGCACGCCCTGGATCGTCAGGGTGTCGCTCTCGAACTCCACCTTGCAGTCGTCGGTGTCGAGGCCGGGGATGGCCAGAACGACGTGGATCGCCTCCTCCGTCTCGTACACGTCGGTCGGGGGGGTCCATCGGATGCGTCCCTGGAACGCGAAGGGGAGCTTCGCCTGGAACCAGTCGTCGATGTACCCCTCGACGTCGTCCAGGAGTTCCTCCACGGGGGTCTTCTTGTCCGTCTTTTCACCCACGATTGGAAGGAAGGTAGGCGGCTCCGAGGCCGGGCGTCAAGCGGCCCGGGAGCCCTCCTCGACCGGGATCAGACCCGGTCCACCAGCGCTTCCTCCCCCGTCTGCTGGGCGCAGTGTGCGCAGCAGAAGAAGGAGCCGTCGGCCTCCACGCCGTGCCCGATGATCCGGCACCCGCAGTGGGCGCAGCTGGGAGCCAGGCGCTGGATGGCGCACTCGAAGGAGTCGAAGACGTGGCGGTCGCCGCCCATCACGACCTCGAACGACTTGTCGTACTCGTTTCCGCACACCTCGCAGGTGGCCATCAGCGAGCACCCCCCTCCGTTCCGGCGGGCTCCGGCCACAGCGTCCGGATCTCCTCCGGGAGGATGCCGATCACGTCCTCGATCTCGCCCGGATCGACGTGGCGGGCCAACACGGCGAAGCTCGCCTGCGCCCACCGTCGCGGATCGGGGACCCCGGGCTGATCCTCCATCCCGGACTGGATCCGCTCGAGGAACTCCTGGAGGTCGTCGCCCGTGGGGGTCGCTCCCGGCTTCCACCCCTCGTAGTAGAAGCCGCGGATCAGCATCGGAAGCTGGGCCCCGAGGTCGGCCGCCTCCGCCACGGTGATCCGGTCGCGCAGGGCGTGCAGCGAGGCCCGAAGGACCCGGTAGGCGTACTTGCGATCGTCGGTGTGGAGCTCCTCCATCACGTCCTGGAGCCATTCGTTCGTCTTGTGGAACGTCTTGTCGAACACCTCGAGCCCCGTTTGCGACATGGTCGTCCTCCTTCGGGATCCGCTCACGCTGGATACGATCGATTCCCTCTGTCACGCTGGAGTCTACGCGAGGGATCGGCGGGACCCTAGTAGGTGTCTTACGGGTCGCGGGGAGCCAGCCCGTCGGAGATCCGCTCCACCTCGATCCCGCCGCCGGACGCCTCCGAGATCCCGGCCTCGAACCCGGCCGCGCGCTCCACGGGCACGGAGACGATCCGGCGGACCCGCTCCCCGTATTCGGCCTCCACCTCCCGGACCGGGAAGCGCGCGATCGCGCCCTCCACCGCGGCGGTCGTCCCGTAGCCGTACTGGAGAGCGAAACGGACCCGGCGGACCACCGCCTCGAGATGTCCCGCCTGCCGCGCGCTCTCCACGGCCGTCCGCGCGGCCCCTCCGTAGGCGCGAACCAGCCCGCCGGTTCCGAGCTTCGTGCCCCCGAACCACCGGGAGACCACGCACACCGCCTGGACGAGCTCGGCGCGCTCCAGCGCCCCCAGGATCGGGCGCCCGGCCGTCCCCGCCGGCTCCCCCGCGTCGAAGCCCGCCCCCTCGATCGTCCCCTCGCTCCACGTCCGCCGGGCCCAGCAGTGGTGGGTGGCGTCCCGGTGCGCCTCGGCACGGCGATCCCGGATCCGGGCTGCCTCGGCGGCGGCGTCGGCGCGATCCAGCCGCGCGAGGAACCGGGAGCCGCGCACCGTGATCTCCACCTCGACGGGGCGGGTCGGTCGCATCATGGATGGAGGACGAGGGGACGCCCGGGGCGGCGTCAGTCGGCCGGAGCGAGCGGGCGCCGGCGCCGCTCGAGCCACTCCCGGTACAGGGGAAAGGCGTCGCACACGGCGCGAACCTCTCCGCGCACCCGGTCGATGGTGGCGCCGTCGCCGGGGGCGTCCAGGACGTCGGCCATCCACCCCCCGATCGCCGCCATCTCCTCCTCGCCCATCCCCCGGGAGGTGATCGCGGGGGTGCCGACCCGGATCCCGCTGGTGACGAAGGGACTGCGGGTCTCCCCGGGCACCGTGTTCTTGTTCACCGTGATCGCGGCGGATTCGAGCGCCTCCTCCGCCTCCTTGCCGGTCAACTCCTCGCGGCCGCTCTTCCGGAAGTCGACGAGGAACAGGTGGGAGTCGGTGCCGCCGGTCACCACGTGATACCCCCGCTCGTCCAACGCGGCCGCCAGGGCCTTCGCGTTGGCGACGATCCGCGCCGCGTACTCCTCGAACTCCGGCTCCAGGGCCTCGCCGAACGACACCGCCTTGGCGGCGATCACGTGCTGGAGCGGTCCTCCCTGGATGCCCGGGAAGATCCACTTGTCGATCGGCTTGGCGTACTCCTCCTCGCACACGATCAGACCCCCGCGGGGACCCCGCAGGGTCTTGTGGGTGGTCGAGGTGACGATCTGGGCGTGCGGCACCGGCGACGGGAACGCGCCCCCGGCCACGAGGCCGGCGAAGTGGGCCATGTCCACGATCAGCACCGCGCCCACCGCGTCGGCGATCTCCCGGAAGGCGGCGAAGTCGATCGTCCGGCTGTAGGCGCTTCCGCCGGCGACGATCGCCTTCGGGTTCGACTCCTCGGCGACACGTCGCACCTCCCCGAGATCGATCCGGCCCGTCTCGTCGTCCACGCCGTAGCTCACCACCTCGAAGAGGCGCCCGCTGAAGTTCACCGGGCTCCCGTGGGTGAGGTGACCGCCCGCCGAGAGATCCATCCCGAGAAGGGTGTCGCCGGGCTCCATCACCGAGAGGTAGGCCGCCATGTTCGCCTGCGAGCCGGAGTGGGGCTGGACGTTGGCGTGGTCGGAGCCGAAGAGCTCCTTCGCGCGGCCGATCGCCAGGCTCTCGGCGGTGTCGACGTTCTGGCACCCTCCGTAGTAGCGCCGGCCGGGGTACCCCTCCGCGTACTTGTTGGTGAGGACCGACCCGGTGGCTTCGAGAACCGCGGGGCTGACGAAGTTCTCGCTGGCGATCAGCTCCAGGCCGTCCGCCTGGCGCTCGATCTCCGCCACGATCGCGCGGAAGATCTCGGGGTCCCGCTCGGAGAGCGGCCTCACGATGCTCCCCGGTCGATCTTCTCCACCCGACGCCCGTGCCGGCCGCCGGCGAACTCGGTGTCGAGGAAGCTCCACACGATCTTCTTGGCGTGAACCGGTTCGAGCAGCCGCGCCCCGAGGCACAGGACGTTGGCGTCGTTGTGCTCGCGGGCCTGGCGGGCCATCCGCTCGTCGAGGCAGTTCGCTGCGCGTACCCCGCCGTACCGGTTGGCCGCGATCGCCATCCCGGTGCCCGACCCGCAGCACAGGATCCCGCGGGGGGCCCGGCCGGCGACGATCGATTCGGCGAGGCGCTGGGCGTGGTCGGGATAATCGGTGGATTCGGCCGAGCCGGTCCCCAGGTCGATCGGCTCCCAGCCGAGATCGCGGAGGTGGTCGACGAGATCCCGCTTCAGCTCGAACCCGGCGTGGTCGGAGGCGAGAAGGATCGCTCGATCGGCCATCAGCCGGCGGCCGCGGCGGGCTCCCCCGCCTCCAGCTCCCGGCGATCCTGCGCCGATCGGATCCGCTGCTGCGCCAGCCGGTCGGCGGCCCGGTAGGTGGGAATCCCCTCCTCCTCGGCGATCTCGTAGATGGAGAGAAGCGTGTCGTAGATCCCGGCCGCCTTCTCCTTGGCGACGCCGGTCCCGTACCCGACGATCTCGCCGTAGACGTTGATGAGGCCGCCGGCGTTGATCACGTAGTCGGGGGCGTACAGGATGCCGCGGGCGTCCAGGGCGTCGCCGTGGCGATCCTCCTCGAGCTGGTTGTTGGCCGCGCCGGCGACCACCTCGCACTTCAGGCGCCGGAGCGTGTTGTCGTTGATGATCGCCCCCAACGCGCACGGGGCGAACACCTCGCACTCGACGTCGTAGATCTCCCCGGGATCGGCCACGTCGGCGTCGAACTCCTCGACCACGCGGGCGACCTTCTCCGCGTCGATGTCGGCGATCGTGATCTCGGCCCCCTCGGCGGCGAGGTCCTCGCACAGGTAGTACCCGACGTGGCCCGCCCCCTGGACGGCGATCCGGGTCCCCTCGAGGCTGTCGGTGCCCAGCTTCCGCTTGCAGGAGGCACGGATCCCGTGGTACACGCCGTACGCGGTGACCGGCGATGGGTCGCCCGACCCTCTCGGGCTCGAGCGGATGCCCGTGACGTGCTCGGTCTCCTCGTAGACGTACTCCATGTCCTCGACCCCGATCCCGACGTCCTCGGCGGTGATGTAGCGGCCGCCCAGGGTGTCAACGAAGCGGCCGTGGGCGCGGAGCAGGTCGGGGGTCTTGTCCGTCTTCGAGTCGCCGAGGATCACCGCCTTGCCACCCCCCAGGTCGAGGCCCGCGACCGCCGCCTTGTACGTCATCCCCTCCGAGAGGCGCAGCACGTCCACGAGCGCCTCCAGCGTGGATCGGTACGTCCACATCCGGGTACCCCCGAGGGCGGGCCCCAGGGTGGTGTCGTGGATCGCGATGATCGACTGGAGACCGGCCTTCTCGTCGTGGCAGAAGACCACCTGCTCGTGATGCGCCTCGGTGATCAGATCGAAGATGTCCAACGGAGTGGGCTCCTTCTCTGGGTGGCGGGTGTGGCCGGTCAGACGTTATTCGCCGAACAATTCGTTTGCAATCACCAGCCGCTGGATCTCGCTGGTCCCCTCGTAGATCTCCGTCACCTTGGCGTCCCGGAAGTACCGCTCCACCGGATACTCCTTCACGTAGCCGTACCCGCCGTACACCTGGACCGCCTTCACGCCGGCCTCCATCGCGGTCCGGCTCGCGAGCAGCTTCGCCATCGACACCTCCTTGCGGGCGGGCTCGCCGCGGTCCTGCTTCTCGGCCGCGGCCCAGGTGAGCGCGCGGGCGGCCTCGATCTCCGCCGCGAGGTCCGCCAGCATGAACCGCAACCCCTGGAACTCGCCGATCGGGCGGCCGAAGGCGACCCGCTCCTTCGCGTACTCGAGGGACAGTTCGAGGCAGCGGCCCGCGATCCCGAGCGCCTGGGCGGCCACGCCGAGGCGACCGTGCCCGAGGCTGGAGAGCGCGTGGCGGAGCCCCTCGCCTTCGTCTCCGAGCCGGTTGTCGGCGGGCACCCGCAGGCCGTCGAGCACGATCTCGGTCGTGTTCGAGGCGCGGAGCCCCATCTTCTTCTCCTCCTTGCCCACCGCGTAGCCGTCCCAGCCGGTCTCCACGACGAAGGCGCTGATCCCGCCCGCGCCCTCGCCGGTCCGGGCCATCACCACCACGAGGTCGGCGGTTCCCCCGTTGGTGACCCACGCCTTCGTCCCGTTCAGCACGTACTCCCCGCCGTCTCGCTCGGCACGGCACCGCATGGCCCCCGGGTCGCTGCCGGCGTGGTTCTCCGAGAGAGCGAACGCCCCGAGAATCGATCCCTCCGCCATCGGGCGCAGGTAGCGCTCCTTCGCCCCCCCGGAGCCGTGCTCGACCAGCATCCGGGTGGGAAGCGAGTTGTGGACGCTCATCGTGACGGCCATCGAGGGGTCGATCCGGGCGATCTCCTCGAGGGCCATGAGATAGGTGACGGTGTCGAGCCCGCTGCCGCCCCACTCCTCGGGAGCCAGCATCCCGAGGAAGCCGAGCTCCCCCAGGGCGTCCACCTTCTCCCGCGGGAAGGTGCCGGTCCGGTCCCACGCCTCGACGTGGGGCGCCAGCTCGCTCTCGGCGAATTCCCGCGCCGTGCGGACGATCTCCCGCTGGATGTCGGTGAGCTCCCTCACGCCGACCCGTAGTCGAAGAACCCGCGGCCGGACTTCCGACCGAGGTGGCCCGCCGCCACCTTCTTCCGCAGCAGCGGACAGGGGCGGTATTTCGGGTCCCCCAGCTCCTCGTGGAGCACCTCCAGGATCGCCAGGCACACGTCGAGGCCGATGAAGTCCGCCAGGGTGAGCGGCCCCATCGGGTGGCTCATCCCGAGCTTCATCACCGTGTCGATCGCCTCCGGCTCGGCGACCCCCTCCATCACGCAGTAGATCGCCTCGTTCACCATCGGCATCAGCACCCGGTTCGACACGAAGCCGGGGAAGTCCTCCACCGTCACCGGCGTCTTCCCCAGCGACTCCGCCAGGTCGACGATCGTCTCGTGGGTCTCGTCGTCGGTCTCGAGCCCGCGGATCACCTCCACCAGCTCCATCACCGGGACCGGGTTCATGAAGTGCATCCCGATGAACAGGTCCGGCCGGCTGGTCGCGGCCGCGAGCTGGGTGATCGAGATCGAGGAGGTGTTCGAGGCGAAGATCGCCTCGGGCTGGACGATGGCGTCGAGGGTGCGGAAGACGTCCGTCTTCACCCCCTCGTCCTCCACGATCGCCTCCACGACCAGATCGGCCCCGTGGGCGGCCTCGAGCTCGGCCGCGGTCTCGATCCGCCCGAGGGCCGCCCGCTTTCCCTCCTCGTCGAGGCTTCCCTTCTCCACCTGGCGTCCGAGGTTCGTCTCGATCGTCTCGAGCGCCTCGCCGAGCTGGGCGGCGTCGCTGTCGATCAGGAGCACCTCGTGGCCGTTCGCGGCGAAGACGTGGGCGATGCCGTTGCCCATGGTGCCGGCGCCGACGACGGCGACCGATTCGACGTTCATCGGGGTCCTCCTTCGGGGGATGGCCGGGAAGGCCGGTCCACGCAGCTCGTCCGGAGGAGGACGACAGGGGCGACGGGCGGGTCGTCCGTGTACACGTCGGTCGTCGCGGTGATCGTCCCGCGCGCCTCCGCCACGTCGTATCCGTGCTCCCGCGCCTTCGTCCGGACGCTTCGGACGTCCAGGTCGTAGGTCGTGGGATGGCTCGTGAATCGGATCCTCACCCGGTCCTCCTCCATACGTTTCCAATACCACAGGTATTCGGGGCCCGGCAGGAACCACCCGCGGTCCGGGTCCGGGATCGACGCCCGCCGGTTCGGATCGTCCACTTCGTTCCTCTCGCACTCCCGGACCACCGCGCAGATCGAGAACAACGGGTCGTGGTGCAGGACGATCTCCCGTGGCGGAGAGTAGGCCACGTCCAGTTCCGGCGGATTCCAGTCGCCGAGCTCGACGTCCCAACACGACCCCGACCATGCGTTCAGCGCGGCGGCGCTGGCGCTAGCGGATTTCTCCCCCTCCGGCTGAGCACGGGCTGGAACCGCCCCGAGGCACACCGCTGCAGCAGCGACGAGCGTGAGTCCCGCCCGGCGATCTCGGAGATCCCCGCGTAGCCTCACACCGCCTCTACTTCCATGGCCACCGCGTTTCCGCCTCCGAGGCAAAGCGTTGCCAGACCGGTCTTTGCCCCACGGTCTCTCATGGCATACACGAGGGTCGTGAGCACCCGCGCGCCGCTGGCGCCGATCGGGTGGCCGAGCGCCACCGCGCCGCCGTTGACGTTCACCTTCTCCCAATCCCAGCCGAGCTCCTTTCCGTCGGCGAGCGCCTGCACGGCGAACGCCTCGTTCGCCTCGATCAGGTCGTACTCGTCGATCTCGCGGCCGGTCTTCTCCATCAGGTCGCGCACGGCGAACACCGGCGCGTAGAAGAGGAGCTTCGGCTCGGTGCCGGCGGAGGCGTAGTCGACGATCCGGGCCAGCGGCTCCAGCCCGTGCTCCTCGGCGTACGCCTCGCTCGTGATCACCAGCGCGCTCGCGCCGTCGTTGAGGCCGGGTGCGTTGCCCGCGGTGACCGTCCCCTCGCGGCTGAAGGCGGGTTTCAGCTTTCCCAGGATCTCCATCGTGGTGTCGCGCCGCGGCCCCTCGTCGGTGTCGACCACCGTGGTGCCCTTGCGGGATTCGATCTCGACGGCGACGATCTCCTCGTCGAAGCGGCCGGCGTCCATCGCGTCGATCGCCTTCTGGTGGCTCTCGAGCGCGAAGGCGTCCTGCTCCTCCCGCGAGATCTCCGACTTCTCGGCCGTCAGCTCGGCGTGCTCGCCCATGTGGACGCCCTCGAAGGCGCACCACAACCCGTCCTTGATCATGGCGTCGACCATCTTCTGGTCTCCGAACTTGACCCCCTTCCGGGCGCCGTACAGGAGATAGGGCGCGCTCGACATCGACTCCTGGCCGCCCGCGACCACACACCGCTGGTCGCCGGCGCGGATCGACTGCGCTGCGAGCATCGCCGCCTTCAGCCCCGAGCCGCACACCTTGTTGACCGTCATCGCGGGCACGGTGTCCGGTACCCCGCCGAAGTGGGCCGACTGGCGGGCGGGCGCCTGGCCGCTTCCGGCCTGGACGACCTGTCCCATGATCACCTCGTCGATCGTCTCGGGGTCGATCCCCGCCCGCTCGACCGCCTCGCGGACGACCGTCGCGCCCAGCTCGGGCGCCGTTTTCGGCGACAGCGCCCCCAGGAACCGCCCGATCGGGGTCCGGCAGGCGCTGGCGATCACCGCCGTGGTCCGCTTTCCATTCTCGCTCATCGGGTTCTCCTTTCCGTCGCTTCCCTATCGATCGTTTCGATATCGCGTCCTCGATTCACGCCCCCGCGGGCTCGGTGTCGCGCCCGATCCACGGGATCCAGCCGAACGCCCGGCGCAGGCCGGAGCGCACGATCTCACGCTGCAGCCGCCGGCGCAGCGTGACGTACGACTGGCGTCCCATCACGACGTCCGCCAGCACTCTCCGGATCGCGGCGCTCCCGTTCCCGTACCGGATCACCCGCTCGATGAAGCGGGGGCGGTAGTAGAGGTGGACCAGCTCGCTCGCCTTCCGGAGCTCGTCACCGAACTCCTCCCGCCACTCGTGGTCGTAGCTGTCCGGAGCGCCCGCCGCCAGCGCGCGGCCCCACGCCCGGGCGCTCTTCAGCGCGTAGTAGATCCCCTCGCCGGTGATCGCGTCCACGAAGCCGCCGGCGTCGCCGACCAGCGCCCAATCCTCCCCACCCCGGTCCACCTCCCAGCAGACGGGATTCGTGATCGTGGGGATGAACGCGCCGTACCCCTTTCCGGCCTCCGGATCGAGCTCGGGGTACTGCCGCTCGAGAAGATCCAGGAGCCGCTCGCGGGTCGCCGCCCCTTTCGTCTCCTCGCCCCCGTCCCCGCCCCACAGGCACAGCCCGATCGACAGGTGGTCCGGCCGGGGGAAGAACCACAGGTACCCCCGGGCGTCGGGGAAGAACTTCGTCTCGATCCGGTCGATCTCGGCGGGGATGAAGAAGCCGGCCGCGATCGACCTGCGATATCCCGGAAAGTCCGGCCGGAGCACCTCGCGGGTCTTTCCGGCCGCCCCGTCGGCGCCCACCAGGACGTCCACCTCGTAGATCTCGCCCTGGGCCTCGAGCCGCCATCCGCCGCCGTCGCGGTGCTCCAGGGACTGGACCTTCCGTCGGATGCGGCGCGCGCCGGACTCTTCGGCCCGATTCCGGATCGCCTCGTCGAGCTCTGCCCGCGCGAAGATCAGGGTCTCTCGGGGACAGGCGAACTCCAGCTCCCTCCCCTCCGGAGAGCGGAACCGGAACTCGCGCACGGCCCGCCCCCTCGGGGCGATCTCCTCGATCCACGGGAAGTCGTCCCGGGCCTTCACCGTCACCCCGCCGCCGCACGGCTTCTCCCACGGCGCGCGGTGGTCGAAGAGGAGGGACTCGTGGCCCTGCTCGGCCGCCCTCCACGCCGCGTAGGCCCCGGCGGGGCCCGCGCCGACGACCCCGATCCTCAGTCGCTCCACGGGTCCCGCTCGGCGTCGGGCACGTAGCGGCCCTTGTCGTCGGGCCGCAGCCAGGCCAGCGGCCGCTCGGCATCGTGCACGAACGCGCACAGCCACTCCCGTTCGTGGATCTCCGGAAGCAGCCGTTGCTTCGTCTCCAGCGTGGTCACCGGGAAGAGATCGTACGCCATGATCCACGGATCGGGCAGGTGGTGGGTGGTGGGGACGAGATCGCCGAGGAAGACCACCTTTCGGCCCGATCCGTCGTCGATCGCGTACGCCAGGTGATTCACGGTGTGGCCGGGCGTGGCGATCGCCGAGATCCCGGGCGCGACCTCGTCGCCGTCCTCGACCCACTCCACCACCCCCGCCTCCTCAAGCGGGGCGAAGTTGCGCGCGAGATACGAGGCCTCGTTCCGCTCGTTGGGGTTCGTGGCCGCGTCGAATTCGCCGCGATTCACGAAGTAGGTGGCGTTCGGGAAGGTCGGGACCGCCGACTCGCCGCCGTCGTCCCACCGCGTGGCGCCGCCGGCGTGGTCGAAGTGGAGGTGGGTCAGCGCCACCCGGTCGATCCCCTCGGGCGCCACCCCGGCCTCCCCGAGGCGCGCCACCAGCCCACCGTCACGCTCGATCCCGTAGATCTCCCGGAACCGCTCGTCGTCCTTGCCCCCGCAGCCGGTCTCGATCACCGTGCGCCCGTCCGGACCCTCCACCAGCAGGCAGTTCATCCCGAGCCGGATCCGGTTCCGGTCGTCGGCGGGGAGCTTCTTCTCCCACAGGACCTTGGGCACCACGCCGAACATCGCCCCGCCGTCCAGCCGCTGCAGGCCGTCGGAGAGCACCGTGATCGTGCGCTCCCCCCACGGCAGCGGCGGCCAGGCGAGCCTCGTCACCCGCCCCGCGCCTCCTCGAGGACCTCCCGCGCGATCACGATCCGGTGGATCTCGCTGGTGCCCTCCCCGATCTCGGTGATCTTCGCGTCCCGCATCATACGCTCCACCGGGTAGTCGACGGTGTAGCCGTTGCCGCCGTGGATCTGGACCGCCTCGATCGTGGTCCGCATGGCGAGCTCGGAGCAGAAGAGCTTGGCCTGGGCGGCCGCCAGCTTGTACGGCTCGCCGGCGTCCTTGAGCCGCGCGGCGTGGTAGGTGAGGTGGCGGCCGGCCTCGATCTCGGTCGCCATGTCCGCCAGCTTGAACTGGATCGCCTGGAAGTCGGCGATCGGGCGGCCGAACTGCTCGCGCTCGAGTGCGTACTCCCGGGCCGCGTCGTAGGCGCCCTCGGCGATTCCGAGCGCGTGGGCGGCGACGCCGATCCGGCCGCCGTCGAGCGTGTGGAGGGCCACGCCGAAGCCCTGCCCCTCGTCGGCCAGCCGGTTCTCGTCCGGCACGCGGACGTCCTCCAGCAGCAGCTCCCGGGTGTCGCTCGCCCGCCAGCCGAGCTTGTCCTCCTTCTTGCCGGTCTCCACGCCCTCCATCCCCCTCTCCAGGATGAAGGTCGTGATCCCGCGGCCTCCCGCCTGCGGATCGGTGACGGCCGCGACGACGAAGATCTCCCCCACACCGGCGTTGGTGATGAACACCTTGGTGCCGTTCAAGATCCAGTGGTCCCCGTCGCGGACCGCGGCCGTGTCCATGTTCGCCGCGTCGGAGCCGGAGGAGGCCTCGGTGAGGCCGAAGGCGCCGAGCTTCTCGCCCTTCGCCAGCGGGGTGAGCCACCGCTCCTTCTGCTCGGGGGTGCCGAAGTCGTGGATCGGGGAGGCGCACAGCGAGGTGTGTGCGCCGACGGTGATCGAATGGGAGGCGTCGACCTTCGCCAGCTCCTCGACGACCAGGGCCGCTGCGAGCGCGTCGAAGCCGGCGCCGCCGTACTCCTCCGGGAAGGGGACCCCGAAGAGGCCGAGCTCGGCCATCTCGCCGACCGTCTCCCACGGGAACTCGCCGCTCTCGTCGTGCTCGGCGGCGATCGGGGCGATCCGCTCGCGGGCGAAGTCCCGCACGGTGTCGACGAGCATGCGGTGCTCGGGGGAGAGATCGAGGGGGGTCACGGAGGGCCGCCCGGACCGGGTGGCGCTACGCGCCGGCCCCGGCCGGCGAGCGGTTCTCTTCGTACCACTCGCGGATGTAATCGACGATCTCGCCGGTGGGGGTGCCGGGGCCGAAGAGCCGCCCGGTGCCCATCTCCCGGAGCTCGGCCATGTCCTCCTTGGAGATGATCCCGCCGCCGGTCAGCAGCACGTCGTCCATCCCCTCCTCCTCCATCAACTCGAGGATCCGGGGAAAGAGCGTCATGTGGGCGCCCGAGAGGATCGACAGGGCCACCACGTCCACGTCCTCCTGAAGGGCCGTCTCGACGATCCGCTCGGGGGTCTGATGGAGCCCGGTGTAGATCACCTCCATGCCGGCGTCGCGGAGCGCCGCGGCCACCACCTTGGCCCCGCGGTCGTGGCCGTCGAGGCCCGGCTTTCCGACCAGGACCCGGATCTTCTCGTCCATGCTCTCCTCTCCGCGAGGCTTCGCGACCGCCGGCCCGGTTTGCCACCGGGCTCTCCGGTCGAGAATCTATGCGCTCCCCGGAACCCCAACAAACGAGGCGTGGCGATTCTCCTCTTCCTCGCAGGACTCCTCTTCCTGATCGTCGGCGCCGAAGCACTTGTGCGCGGCGCATCGCGCCTCGCGGCCCTTTTCGGCATATCGCCACTGGTCATCGGGCTGACGGTCGTGGCGTTCGGTACGAGCTCCCCCGAACTCGCGGTGAGCATCGAGTCCGCGCTTTCCGGCCAGGGGAGTATCGCCATGGGGAACGTCGTCGGAAGCAACATCTTCAATGTTCTCTTCATCCTGGGGCTTTCCGCGATGATCGTCCCGCTGGTCGCATCGCGGCAACTGGTGCGGCTCGATGTCCCCTTGATGATCGCTCTCTCGGTCGTTCTCCTGATCCTTTCGCTGGATGCGAGCCTGAGTCGTGCCGACGGCCTCGCGCTGTTCACGGGTCTCGTTCTCTATACGTCCTTCTCGATCCACCGGAGCCGAAGAGAGGCCGCCGGGGTGAAGCGGGAATACGCGAGGGAGTTCGGATTCGAGGGGGAGGGCTGGAGCCGCTGGATCGGGAATCCGCTCCTGATCCTCGGCGGCCTCGCCCTGCTGCTGATCGGCTCGAACTGGCTCGTCGACAGCGCGGAGTCCCTCGCCCGGTATCTGGGCGTGAGCGAACTGGTGATCGGATTGACGATCGTGGCTGCCGGCACGTCCCTGCCCGAGGTGGTCACCTCGATCGTCGCGGCGATCCGGGGCGAGCGCGACATCGCCGTCGGAAACGTCGTCGGCAGCAATCTCTTCAACATCATGGGTGTGCTGGGGGTCGCCGCCACCGTTTCTCCCACGGGCATCGCGGTGCCGGCCGCGATCACCCGATTCGACATGCCGGTCATGATCGCCGTGGCGGTGGCGTGTCTCCCCCTGTTTTTCACGGGTGGGGTGATCAGCCGGAAGGAAGGCGCCTTGCTGCTGGGGTATTACGGGGCCTACACCCTGTACCTCGTCCTGGCGGCGTCCCACCACGATGCTCTGTCGGAGTTCGGCGCGGTCATGCTGTACTTCGTCGTCCCGCTCACGGTGATCACCATCATCGTAGTAGCGATGCGGGAAGTCCTGGCTCCGGATACGGACGGGTGACCGGCCGGCGCGATGGATCGAGACCGGGGCTTTCGATAGCTTTCCGGGGTGAGGTTCCTCTTCGTCTCCTACGACGCGCTGATCACGGACGTCGCCTGGCGGGTGGCGGAGGAGGGCCACGACGTGCGGTACTTCGTCGAGCACGCCGACGCCCGGTCGGTGGGCGACGGGTTCGTGCCCAAGACCGACGACTGGCGCTCCGACGTCGACTGGGCCGACGTGATCGTGTTCGACGACGTGCTCGGCCACGGCCGGGAGGCGCACCGGCTCCGCGAGGAGGGTCACCGGGTTGTCGGCGGGACCCCCTACACCGACCGGCTGGAGGACGACCGGGCGTTCGGCCAGACCGAGCTCAAATCCTTCGGCATCCCGATCATCCCGTTCGAGGAGTTCACCTCCTTCCGCGACGCGATCGAGTACGTCCGCGCCAATCCGGCCCGGTACGTCGTCAAGCCGAGCGGCGAGGCGCAGAACATCAAGCGGCTCCTCTTCGTCGGCGAGGAGGACGACGGCACCGACGTGATCCACGTCCTCGAGTCGTACGAGAAGGTGTACGCCGACCGGGTGCGGGTCTTCCAGCTCCAGCGGCGGCGCCAGGGCGTCGAGGTGGCGGTCGGGGCGTTCTTCAACGGCCGGGAGTTTCTCACCCCCATCAACGTGAACTTCGAGCACAAGAAGCTGTTCCCCGGCAACATCGGGCCCTCGACCGGGGAGATGGGGACGGCGATGTACTGGAGCGAGCCCAACCGGATCTTCAACCGGACCCTGAAGAGGATGGAGGGGAAGCTCCGGGAGGAGGGATACGCCGGCTACATCGACCTCAACTGCATCGTCAACGCGCAGGGGATCTATCCCCTGGAGTTCACCGCCCGCTTCGGTTACCCCACGATCTCGATCCAGCAGGAGGGACTCGTCACTCCGATCGGCGAGTTGCTGGCCGGCCTCGCCCGGGGCGAGTCGGTGGCGCTGAAGGCGAAGGCGGGGTTCCAGGTGGGCGTGCGGATCGTCGTGCCTCCCTTCCCGTACGACGACCCCCGGACCTTCGAGGTGAACTCCGAGGAGCGGATCGTCATCTTCCGCCGGCCCGACCGGGCGGGTGTCCACATCGAGGACGTCAAGCGGGTCGAGGGCGAGTGGGTGATCACGGGGACGTCGGGGGTGATCCTGATCGTGGTGGGGACGGGGCCGACGATGCGTCAGGCGCAGGCGCAGGCGTACCACCGGATCAAGAACGTCATGATCCCCAACATGTACTACCGGACCGACATCGGCGACCGGTGGTACGAGGACCACGACCGGCTCCACGTCTGGGGATACCTGCGCGAGACGTGAGGAGCCGCGCGTCGGCCGGATCCGTCACCCTCCGCCGAGCGTCCCGGTGATCCCCGCCAGAAGGAGCCACGGCTCGACCAGCAGGTTCACGACGAAATGGCTCGCCACCACCGGCATGAGGCTGCGGTCGCTCGCCAGGTAGATCCCGCCGTACACCAGCCCCATGATCGCGGTGGAGACGACGGGGCCCGCGGCCGTGGCAGGATCGAAGCCCCCGCCGAGGCTCCCCCACGAGAGATGCGCCAGGCCGAACAGCACGCCCGCGGCCAGCACCTGGAGGGTCCGCCCCACCCCGCCCCGGTCGAGCTCGTCCATCACGAAACCCCGGAACACCGCCTCCTCGACGACGCCCGCCGCGAAGGCCGTGAGGAGTGACAGGTACAGGTTGAACCAGCTCGGCTCGAACACGGGAGCCCGGCCCCGTAGCGCCCCTCCGAGGATCAGCAAGACCCACAGCGCCGTGAAGACGGCCGCTGCGATCCAGCCCCGGAGGGGGGCGGGCTTCCACCACCCCAGATCGGAGAGGGACCGCCTCTTCCACCGCAGATAGGCGATCAGCGCCACGAAGCCCGCCAGCAGGGCGAGGACCGACCTCGTCACGACGACGAACACCGTCTCCCGGGACCCGGCCGGCTCCACCGGGAGGAGGGCGCCCGCGCTCCACCCCACCACGTCGCCGACCAGCGTGAACCCGACCACGCCGAGAAGGACGATCGTCCAGGCCCGGGACCGGAAAGCCATCGATCAGCCGAACAGATGGATCACCAGGAGCACGATCCCGACGGCCATCGCCACGACCCCCGAGATCGAAAGCCACCGGTCCGATCCGGTCTCGCCGGATCGCCGTTGCCCCACGGTCTCCAGCGCGGCTCCCCCGCCGCAGAGGAGATAGCCGGTGCCCGCGAGGCCCTCGCCCCTCGCCAGCTCGACGGCACCGATCACCAGGAAGATGGCGGAGAAGACGATCATCCAGATCCAGGACCGGTTCATGTCTCTTCTCCCTCGAGGTGCCGCGGGGAAATTCTCCGTCCGTACACGCGGAGCACCGTCTCTTCGGCGTATTGTAACCCCGGGACGGCCATGATGATCCGCCAGCTACGGGGCGAGAAGTCTGGGAAGGTGTTGCTGCATATATCGGACCGATATATACTTTTCGCCGTGACGAAACACGACCGCAACCGCACCGAGTACGCCATCCTCGGGCTGCTCGCCCTGGGACCGAGGTCCGGCTACGACATCAAGAAGGAGGCCGAGGAGGTGCTGGGCCACTTCTGGCACGAGAGCTACGGCCACATCTATCCCACCCTGGGCCGCCTCCACGGAGACGGCCTCGTGGAGAAGCGGGTCGAGGTGCAGGAGGGGCGGCCGAACCGGAACGTGTACTCGATCACGACGGACGGGGAGGCGGAACTGAACGAATGGCTGACCGAGCCCGTGGAGCGAAGGCCGCCCAGGAACGAGCTGCTGCTCAAGGTGTTCTTCGGCCGGTTCAGCGGTCCCGAGGCGGTGCGATCGATCCTGGAGGATTACCGCGACCAGCAGGCGGAGGCGCTCGCGCGCCTGGAGACCGCCGTGGAGATGCTCGACGCCGGGGAGCGCGGGAACCCCTCCTACGCGTACTGGCGCATGACGGCCGAGCTCGGGCTCAGGGCGATGGCGGTCGTGGTGCAGTGGTGCGAGGACACGGCACGACTTCTCGAAGAGATGGAGGAAGAGGAATGATCGACCGATTCACGACCGTGTGCGCCCTCGCGGGCCTCGCTCTCACCGCGACCCTCGCCCCGGCTCGGCAGGCCACCGGCCCGCCGGACCCGGTGGCCCTCCAGGAGGCCCTCGAGACGGTGCGCGACTCCATGGAGGTGCGGGGGGTCTCCGCCGCGGTGATCCAGCCGGACGGCACCGTGTGGACCGGGCAGGCGGGCGAGTCCTTCCCGGACGCGTCCATCGAACCGGAGACCCTCTTCGACGCCGGCAGCGTGGGCAAGATGTTCACCGCGGCCGTGGTCCTGCAGCTCGCCGGGGAGGGTGCCGTGGATCTGGACGCCCCGATCGATCGCTGGCTTCCCGACGCCCCCCACGCCGAGCGGGTCACGCCCCGCATGCTGCTCACCCATACGAGCGGGTGGGCGGACGTGTGGGACGACCCCTCCTTCCTCCCGAGGCTCGTGAGCGCACCCGCCAAGCGGTGGACCCCCGCCGAGATCCTGGCCGCCACGCCCCCGCCCGTCGCCGAGCCCGGTGCCCGGTGGGAGTACTCCTCCTCGGGATACGCCGCGCTCGGGGCCATCGCCGAGGCTGCAACCGGAGAGCCGTTCGGTACGCTCGTCCGGGAGCGCGTGATCGATCCGCTGGGACTCGAGCGCACCGTCCACGGCGCGTACGAGGAGCCGGCCCTCCCGGTGGCGCACGGATGGCTCGACATCGACGACGACGGCACGCCGGAGGACTTCACCGCACTCCTCCCGGCCACCGCCTGGAGGACCTCCGCCGGCCCGGCCGGTGCGATCCTCACGACCGCCGCCGATCTGGCGCGCTTCACCCGCGCGTTCCTGACCGGCGAGCTGCACGGCGAGGCGATGGCGCGGAGGATCGCTGAGGAGCGGGTGGCGCGTCCCGACGGCAATCGCCACGGTCTCGGGTTCCTCGAGATCGAGATCGCGGGTAAGAAGCTGGCGGGCCACCGGGGCAACTCCGCGGGCTACAGCGCCGCGGCCTGGCACGCTCCGGAGGCGGGGATCACCGTCGCCGTGCTCACCAACAAGCACGGCGTCCTCGTCACGCCGTTCGTCGAGGCGTTGCTGATGGCCGCGACCGGGCCCGGGGGGGCCGGCGCTCCCGCGGCAGGCGGTCCCTCGGGCTGACCGGCGCGATCACCCGCGCGCCAGCTCCGCGACGGCGGCCACGGTTTTCTCCACCTCCTCCTCGGTGTTGAGGGCGCCCGGCGCGACGCGGGCGTAGGAGACCGGGTACGGGGTCGTGCTGGCCGTGATCCCCCGCTCGTCGAGGTGCGCCACGACCTCGGAGGGAGAGCGGCCGTCGACGTCGAAGGTGATGATCCCCGCCGACAGGGCTGGATCCATCGGCGTGTAGAGGCGCACCCCGGGAACCTCGCCGAGGGCCTCCTTCGCGCTCGTGTTCAGGGCGTGGATCCGCTCCTCGATCCGGGCCTTCCCGATCTCGAGGTGGAACCGGAACGCCTCGCCGAGCGCCCATCGGTGCTCGAAAGAGTGGAAGCCGCCGGGCGTGTGGACGCTTCCCGGCGTCACGAGCGGGGTGTCCGGCGGGAGCAGTCCCATCCACACCCCGACGCTCGGCCCGAAGGTGGGGATGATCGGGTGGATCGCGTCCCACGCCTCGGGGCGGGCCCACACGATCCCGGTGCCGCGCGGCCCGAAGAGCCACTTGTGGGTTCCCGCGACGAACACGTCGCACCCCAGCGCCTCCGCGGTCACGTCCTCCACGCCGAAGCCGTGGACCCCGTCCACGCAGAAGAGGACCCGCTCCCCGAGCGCGCGATCGGCGTCGAGCTCCCGCAGCGCCTCCGCCATCTCCGCCAGCGGGAGCTTCACCCCCGTGGAGGAGTGGACCCACGTCACCGCCACGACCCGCGTCCGGTCGGTGACCGCCTCGCGCAGCCGGGAGACGACCTGATCCACCGAGGTGGCCGCGGGGTCGTCGTAGAGGGCGACCTCGCGCACCACGGCGCCGGTTCGTTCGGCGCGCAGCCGGAGCGATTCGATCGTCGCCCAGTGGCCGTGCGGCGTCGTCACGATCTCCTGGTCGGGCTTCAGGTCCAGGCCGCCGTAGACGAGCCCCAGCCCCATCGTCGTGCTGTCGGTCAGGGCGATGTGGGCCGGATCGGCCTCGAGGTACTCGGCGGCGTCCTGCCGGACCTCGGGCTCGGCCGTCCGGAAGTTCTCCTCCCAGTGGGCCGCGGGGTCCGTGTCGAATGCGCGGCGGTGGCGCTCGACCGCCTCGGCGACCGGGCGCGGGTGGCTGGCGAGCAGGAACGTCGCCATGTGGATCCTGTCCCGGGTCAGCCGGAACTGCGCGCGCACCGACTCCCAGTCGGTCGGGTCGAAGGCGACCCGGGATCCGGGATCGCGCACCAGGACGGACGGCCCCAGAACGGGAAGGGCCCCCAGGGCCACGCCGGTCCGCTTGAAGAACGTCCTGCGTCTCATATCCCCTCCTCGCTCAGCGGATTCGGCGCCGTCCGCGATCGCGTCCCTAGAAGATCTCCGGCTCCCGCCAGGTGCCGTACTCCTCCTTCATCAGCTCCACGATCTCGCCCACGGTGGCGTACGCCTTCACCGCGTCGATCACCGGCTCCATGAGGTTCTCCTCCTCCCGGATCGCCTTCCGCAGTCCGTCCATCGCCGTCTCGTAGCGGTCGGTGTCGCGCTCCTCCCGGACGGTGCGCACCCGCTCGATCTGTTCCCGCTCGTACTTCGGGTCGATCCGGAGGATCGGGATCTCGAGCTTCTCGCCCTTCTCGACGAACTCGTTCACGCCCACGATCACCCGCCGCTTCTCGTCGATCTCCTCCTGATAGCGGCTGGCGGCCTCGGCGATCTCGCGCTGGAAGAAGCCGTTCTCGATTCCCGCGACCACCCCGCCCATGCCCTCGATCTGGTGGAAGTACGCCTCCGCCTCCTCCTCCATCCGGTCGGTCAGCGACTCCACGAAGTACGAGCCGCCGAGCGGGTCGATCACGTTGGGCACGCCCGACTCGTAGGCGATCACCTGCTGGGTCCTCAGCGCGATCTTCACCGCCTTCTCGGTCGGCAGGGCGAAGGTCTCGTCCATGGAGTTGGTGTGGAGCGACTGGGTGCCGCCCATCACCGCCGCGAGCGCCTGGATCGCGGTCCGGACGATGTTGTTCTCCGGCTGCTGCTCGGTGAGGGAGCACCCCGCCGTCTGGGTGTGGAAGCGCATGAGCAGCGAGCGCGGGTTCCCGGCGCCGTACCGCTCCTTCATGTGGCGCGCCCAGATCCTCCGGGCGGCGCGATACTTGGCGACCTCCTCGAAGAAGTCGTTGTGGGCGTTCCAGAAGAAGGAGAGGCGCGGCGCGAAGGCGTCGACGTCGAGGCCGGCCTCGATTCCCCGCTCCACGTAGGTGAACCCGTCGGCGAGGGTGAAGGCGAGCTCCTGGACCGCGGTCGAGCCCGCCTCCCGGATGTGGTAGCCGGAGATCGAGATCGGGTGCCACTTCGGGGCGTTCTCCGAGCACCACTCCATCATGTCGACGATGATCTTCAGGTGCGGCTCGGGCGGGAAGAGCCACTCCTTCTGGGCGATGTACTCCTTCAGGATGTCGGTCTGGATGGTGCCCCGGAGCTTCTCGGAGGCGACCCCCTGCTTCTCGGCGACCGCCACGTAGAGGGCGAGGAAGATGATGGCGGGGCCGTTGATCGTCATCGAGGTGGAGACCTCCTCGAGCGGGATCCCCTCGAAGAGGGTCTCCATGTCGTCGAGCGAGTCGATCGCCACCCCGCACACCCCCACCTCCCCCTCGCTCATCATGTGGTCGGAGTCGTACCCCATGAGGGTGGGCAGGTCGAACGCCACCGAGAGGCCCGTCTGGCCGTGCTCGAGGAGGTAGTGGTACCGCTCGTTCGTCTCGGCCGCGGTGGCGAAACCGGCGAACTGGCGCATCGTCCACAGCCGGGTCCGGTACATCGAGTCGTAGACGCCGCGGGTGTAGGGGTACTCCCCGGGCATCCCCAGGTCCTCCAGGTAGTCGAGGTCCTCGACGTCGGCGGGGGTGTAGAGCGGCTTCACCTCCATCGAGCTGGTGGTGGTAAAGTCGATGTCCCGCTTCTCGGGCTTCTCGAACCGCTCCCGCCAGGCGGCGATCCGCTCCTCCAGCCGCTTCTCGCGTCCGGGCTCGGCCCTCGACTCCTCGTCCGCTCCGGGGGCCCTCTTCTCGATATCGTCGACCGTCTTGCTCATCCTCGCTCCTCCGTCATCGTCGCTGTCGTGATCTCGTCAGCCAGCGAGTAGGGGGTCGCCTCCCCCCGCTCGATCCGCTCCAGACCCTCCGCCAGCCGCTCCTCGCCGCCGCGCTCCTCCCATACGAGACGATCCATCCTGCGGGAGACCAGGTCGCGCACGCGGTCCTCGGCTCGGGCTCGCCGCTTCCCGGCGAGCGCGCCCGTCTCCGCCCCGTGGGCCCGGTGCGCCTCGATCGCCTCGTCGAGCGCCTCCACGCCCTCCTCCTCCTCCACGGCGACGGTGCGGACGATCGGCGGACTCCACCCCTCGTCCCCGCGGGAGCCGAGCCTCAGCGTCGCCCGCACCGCCTGCTCGAGCCGGTCGGCGCCGGGACGGTCCGCCTTGTTCACCACGAACACGTCGGCGATCTCCATCAGGCCCGCCTTCATCGTCTGGATCGCGTCGCCCGACTCGGGCACCAGCACGACCACGGCGGTGTCGGCGGCGGAGACGATGTCGCGCTCGGTCTGCCCCACCCCGACCGTCTCGTGGATCACCAGGTCGAACCCGAATGCCTCGATCAGGTCCGCGGCCTCGAGCGACGTGGTGGCCAGCCCCCCGAGCCTGCCCCGCGAGGCCATCGATCGGATGAAGGCGCCCTCGTCCAACGTGAGATCCTGCATCCGGATCCGGTCGCCCAGCAGGGCTCCCCCGGTAAACGGGCTGGAGGGATCCACCGCGAGGATCCCCAGCGTGTCCCCCCGGGAGCGCCGCAGAAGCGCGTACTTCTCCGCCAGCGTGCTCTTGCCCGCCCCGGGCGGTCCGGTGAACCCCACCCGGTAGGCCGAGCCGAGCTCGGGGTGCACCTCGTGGAGCAGCCGCTCGAAGCCGGGTCGGTGGTTCTCCACCCAGGAGAGCGCCCGAGAGAGCGCCCGGCGATCGCCGTCGGCGAACCGTTCGAGCAACTCCTCCAGCGCGCTGTCCTGGACGGCGGTGGTCGTCACTCAGGGGTGATAGGTGAGGCCGACCGAATAGATGTTCTTCGAGTAGAAATCGTTCAGGGTGATCGACTCGTTGCGGTAGCGTGCGTACCGCATCTCCACCGAGTAATCCGGGCTCACGTCCTTCACCAGCCGGAACATCAGCACGTTGTTCTCCGTCTCGCCGATGTCCAGCGAGCCGCCGGTGAAGCTCGGCACGGGCTCGGTGAACGACCGCAGCTCGACCCGACCGTAGGCCTGGGCGAACATCCCCCACGGCAGATCCCGCAGCAGCTGCAACCCGACATTGTGGCTGAAGTAGGTGAAGCCGAACGAGTTGGAGTCGTTGAACCGGAACCGGTAGTCGGCCACCACCCCGAGCTCCCCGAACCACTCCAGTTCGGTCCCGAGCTCGTGTACGTGGTCCTCCTGACGCTCCCGCCCCACCCCGCGGATGATGTTGGTCGGGTCGGTGTCCTGGGGGGTGTACACCCCGCGGCCGGGAAACCGGATCCGGTCCCAGGAATAGCTCCAGCGGGCCTCGAGCTCCTCGTCGAACCGCTTGGAGAGCGAGACGTGCCCGCCGTAGAGCCAGTTGCCGAAGTGGGGATCGAGGTTGTCGAAGGAGATGTCGGCGTAGCGCACGCCCGCCTCGAGCCGGGCCGGCTGGTCGGGGTCGATCACGTCGAGGTTGAGCACCACCCCCGCCGAGGCCGAGTAGCGCCGGAAGGCGTCCTCGTTGATGAAGAAGAAGTCGTCCTGGGTCCAGGTGCGGTCCTTGATGCCGAGGCGGGCGGTGACGGCCAGGTCATCGCTCACCCGCCGGAGGTAGGAGACATTGCCCTCGTTGACGAACTGGCTGGAGAGGTCGAGGTCTCCCGCGACCTCCTGCTCCGCCGCGGCCTGCGTGGTGGGGCCGCCGAGGCCGCCGTCCACCCCGAAGTGTCGCTTGAACCCGCCGTTGTACGAGAAGGTGAGGCGCTGGTCCCCCCCCGCCCAGTGGAACTCCCCGCGATAGGAGATCCGGGCCACCTGGGCCCGCGTGGGATCCTGCAGCTTCTCCTGGACGTTGTCGTCGAATTCGTAGGAAAGGTGGACGTCCTGGTCGTAGCGCCAGTTTCGCTCGTACTGGGCCTGCGCGGAGGCGGGGCTCGTCAGCAGCGACGCGCTCGCCACGAGGGCCAGCGCCGCGCCCAGTCGGCGCCCACGCTTCCGCACGGCTCGGGGGGGTGTGGTCAAGGGAATCCTCCTTGGCATCCGTTCAACGATAAAAGCGTTCGAGCAGTTCTGCGAACAGGGCGGCCTTGCGCACGAACTCGTCGCGCCGCTCCTCGAGCTCCAGATAGCGCCCCCGCAACCGGCGAATCTCCTCGCGAGGGTCCTCGAACGGGTTCGCGCCGGCGCGCCGGTCGCGTGCGCCGGGGCGTTGCTGCTCGAGGATCGCCTCGATCTCGGATCCGCTCTGCGCCGAGCGGTCGTCCCCCCACAGCTCCAGGTCGCGCTGGAGGCGCTCCGCCTCGCGGCGCATCCGCTCGGTGCGGTTGAGGTTCTGGATTCGCTCCTCGATCTCGCCCAACCGCTCGTCGATCCGGTCGATCGCGTCCCGGGAGGCGGCGATCTTGTTCTGCAGCTCGCGGGCCGTATCGGTGGGGTCGTACACGATGGCGGGCAGGTAGAGCGCGTCCTGCTCCTCCTCGAGCTCCGCGGCCAGGCGGCCGCGCGCACGGAGGAGCTCGGGCATCCGCTCGGTGAGGCGGCGCAGCTCGGGGCTCTCCCGGGGGGTCAGGCCCCGGGCCTTCAAGGCGTCGATCCGGGTCTGGGTCTCTGCGATCTCCAGGTTGTATCGCTGAAAGAGCTCGGTCTTGAGGCTGCGGACCTGCTCGCGGAGGGTCCGCAGCTCCCGCTGCACCGGCCGGATCTGCTCGGCGTTCTCGAGGATCCGGTTCGAGACCGTCTCGAAGCGGGCGCTGCCCGGATCGGCGCTCCGCTTCGCCTCGATCAGGCTGTCGCGACGGGCCTCCAACCGGTCCAGCCGGTCCTCCAGGACCGCGATCCGCTCCTCCCGCTGCTCGGCGAGGCGCTCCAGCTCGGAGATCGGCGGCCCCTGCGCACGCAGCGGGGTGGCCATCGTCCCCACTGCGAGCATGAGCGCCAGCGGCAGCAGCGGTCTCCGCATTCCGATCATCGCCCTATCCGTTCAGCCCGTACTTCTCCAGCTTGTAGTACAGCGCGCTCGTCTTGATCCCGAGCAGCTCCGCCGTCCGGGTCTTCACCCCGTCCGCACGATCGAGGGCGTTCTCGATCATCGTGCGCTCCAGCTTCTCCATGGCGTCGTCCAGCGTCATGGTTCCGATCGGGGGGACCGCGAGCGTCTCGGTTCCGCCGGCCCGGGGGGCGGCGTGGTGGTCCAGCGGGAACTCCTCGGGGCCCAGAACCGACCCCTCGCACAGCACGATCGCCCTCTCGATCATGTTCTCCAGCTCCCGGATGTTCCCCGGCCAATCGTAGCGGTGGAGCATCTCCAGCGCCTCCTCGTCGATCCCCTCGATCGGCTTGCCGATCTCGCCGGCCACCCCCTGGATGAAGTGGCTGACGAGGGGCTCGATGTCCTCCTTCCGATCCCGCAGCGGCGGGATCTCGATCGGGATGATGTGGAGGCGGTAGAAGAGATCCTCGCGGAACGACCCCTCCTCCACGAGCGGGGCGAGGTCGCGGTTGGTGGCGCTGATGATCCGGACATCGACCTCGATCGTCTCCTCGCCCCCCACCCGCTCGATCTCCTTCTCCTGGAGGACCCGGAGCAGCTTCACCTGCGTGGAGGGGGGGATGTCCGAGATCTCGTCCAGGAACAGGGTTCCCTTGTGGGCCAGTTCGAAGCGTCCCTTCCGCTCCCGGACCGCGCCGGTGAATGCGCCCTTCTCGTGTCCGAACAGCTCGCTCTCGAGGATCCCCTCCGCGAGGGCCGAGCAGTTCACCTTGATGAACGGGCCGTCCCGCCGCGCGCTCTCCCGATGGATCGCCCGCGCCACCAGCTCCTTCCCGGTGCCGCTCTCCCCGTAGATGTAGACCGAGGTGTCGGCGGAGGCGACCTTGCGGATCGACGCGAAGATCTCCTGCATGGCGTCCGAGGCCCCGACGATCTCGCCGAAGTGGTGCTCCACCTCCTCTCGGAGGTACTCGGTTTCGGCCCGGAGCGCGTCACGCTCGCGCCGGATCTCCCGGGCCCGGAGCGCGTTCTGCACCTTGATCCTGAACTCGTCGGTGTCGAACGGCTTCGTGATGAAGTCCACCGCCCCGTTCTTCATCGCCTCCACCGCGATGTCGATCGTCCCGTAGGCGGTGATCAGCATCACGTCGGGGTCCCCGGGGAACGACTGCTTCCGCAGCGCCTCGAGCACCTCGATCCCGTTCATCCCTTCCATCTTGTAGTCCGTGATCACGAGGTCGGTCGCCTCCTCCCGGCACACCGACAGGGCGTGGTCTCCGTCGGGCGCGACCGCCACCCCGTGGCCCGCCCGGTCCAGCATCTGCTGGAGCCCCTCGCGCATCGTCGGGTTGTCCTCCACGATCAGGATCCGCGCCATGGCCGCCTCCCTACCCTCTCGTGGCCGCGACGGTGGAGCCGGAGGCCCGGAACGGAGCGCTCTCCGCCTCGACCGACGGAAGGACCACGAAGAAGACGGTCTTCTCGCCGGGGACGCTTTCCACCCAGATCTCCCCGTCGTTCTCCTCGATGATCGAGCGGACGATCGAGAGACCGAGGCCCGCCCCGGCCCCCTTGGTGGTGAAGAAGGGGTCGAAGATCTGCTTGAGATGGTCCCCCTGGATCCCCGGCCCGTAGTCCTTGATCAGGATCCGCACCTTGTCGTGCACCTCCTGCGCCTTCACCCTCACGACCTCCTCGGGGGGAGACGCCTGGATCGCGTTCTTCACCAGGTTCATCAGCGCCCGCTTGATCTGCTCGACGTCGGCGTGGACCCGAAGCTCGTAGTCGGGCATCTCCACCTCCACCTCGATCTCCTTCTCCTCGGCGTCGGCGGAGAGGAGGAAGATCACGTCGTCGAGCACCTCGCGGAGCGCGAACGGCTCCATCACCGGCTGGCGGGGGCGGGCGTAGACGAGAAACTCGTTGATGATCGTCTTCAGGTGCTGCACCTCGCGGATGATCTTCTTCAGATGGCTCCGGCGGCTGTCGTCCTCGTCGAGCTCGTCGCGGAGCAGCCCAGCGAAGATCTCGATTCCGCCCAGCGGGTTGCGGATCTCGTGGGCGACGCCCGCGAGCATGGTCCGCAGGTGGCGATCGCGCCTGATGATCCCCTTCCGCATGTTCTCCAGGGCGGTGCCCAGGTATCCGATCTCGTCGCTCGAGTCCACCGCCACGGGCTCGCTCATCTCCCCCCGCTCCATCCGCTCCGCCGAGCTCACCAGCTCGCCGATCGGTCGCGAGAGCGAGCGCGCGAAGAAGAAGCCGACCACCACGGTCAGCAGCATCCCCACCCCGATCAGCACCATCGTCATCTGGCGGAAGTCGGCGAACACCTCGAGGAAGCCGACCGACAGGTCGGTCGCCAGGGCGGCGACGATCTCCCGCTCGCACGCGAGCCCGTCCATCACCCCCCCCGTCCGGCACCCGACCAGGGGGACGATCGCGGTCTGGTAGACGGTTCCGTCCTCGTCCTGGAACGGCACGGTGACCACCGGATCGCCCCGCCGGAACACCCGGTCGATCTCGTCGGCGTAGTTGCCGAGCGCGGGGGCCTCCGCGCCGATCTCCATGCCCGTGGTGTCCGTGGTCGCCAGGATCCGCCGCTGCGCGTCGAAGATGTAGGCGTCCTGCACGTCGAGCCGCTCCTGGATCGTCCGGAGCTGGGTCTGGGCGACCTCGCGGATCCGCGGGCCCAGATCGTTGACGAGGCTGGAGACGGTCACCTCGTCGAACACCAGCCCCCCCGCCTCCGCGGAGGCGAGCAGGCGGTTCTCCATCTCGCGGCGGACGTGGTCGGTCGCCACCCGGTACCATACCACCGCGCTGGCCACCACGATCCCGGTGACCAGGAGGATGAAGGTGACGATCAGCTTGGTGCGGATGCGGTTGCGTCGAGAGGCCATCGGCCGACTGGAAAAGGGGAAAAGCGTCCCGTTAACCTACCCGAAGCGGGGCGGACGGTCAAAGATTTCGTCAGATTTCTGAGGGTCCCGCCCCCTCGCCACGGGCGTGGACCGCCCGGTAGATGGCGTTGCGCTCGGCGGGAAAGACCGCCGACAGCACGTCGACCCGGTCGCGTGCGGTGAGCCTCTCGGCCGCGGAGCTCTCCTCCAGCCGCTCCAGGGCCCGCCGCCACCGGACCCGCTCGCCGCCCGGGGCCTCGGGCGCCCCCTCCACGACCAGCGTGCACTCCCCCCGGAACGGTTGCTCCCGGGCGGCCCAATCCTCCGCCAGGCGGCCGGCGGCCCCGGAGACGAACTCTTCGTGGACCTTGGTGAGCTCGCGCGCGAGGACCAGGTTCCGGTCGGGGTCGCGCTCCGCGATCGCGGCCGCGGTCGCCGCGAGCCGCCGCGGGCTCTCGTACACCACCAGGGTCTCCTCCCGCTCGAGCTCGTGTCCCCACCACCGCTCGCGCCCCTTGCGCGGAGCCCAGCCGAGGAAGGCGAAGCGGTCGGTGGGGAGCCCGCTCGCCGCCAGCGCGAGCACCGACGCGGTGGGGCCGGGCACCGGGACGATGTCCACGCCCCGCCCGCGTGCGGCCACCACCAGCCGGTAGCCGGGATCCTGGATCGCAGGCATGCCGGCGTCGGACACCACCGCCACGTCCTCGCCTCCCTCCAGCCGGGAGAGCGCGTCGGAGACGGCCCGATCGACGTTGTGCTCGTGGTAGGAGATCAGCTCCGGGAGCGGCCGCTCGAGCCAACCGAACAGGTGGCGCGCGGTCCGGGTGTCCTCGCACGCGACGACGCCGACCGCGGTCAGCACCTCCCTCGCCCTCGGCGCCAGGTCGCCCCGGTTGCCGATCGGGGTCCCGACCAGGTACAGGGCGCCCGGCGTCACGGGCCGACGCGCTCGATCCGGGCCCCCAGCGCCCGCAGCCGCTCGTCGATCGCCTCGTAGCCCCGGTCGATCTGGTCCACGTTCTGGATCACCGACTCTCCCCGGGCCGCCAGCGCCGCGATCAGCAGGGCCATCCCCGCCCGGATGTCCGGGCTCGAGATCCGGGCGCCCGTGAGCGGGGTGGGACCGTTGACGATGGCCCGGTGCGGGTCGCACAGGATGATCCGTGCGCCCATCCGCTTGAGCCGGTCGACGAAGAAGAGGCGGCTCTCGAACATCTTCTCGTGGATCAGGATCGTGCCGTGGGCCTGGGTGGCCACCACGACCATGATCGAGACGAGGTCGGCCGGGAAGCCGGGCCAGGGAGCGTCGTCGAGGGTCGGTACCGCGCCCCCCTCGTCGTCGACGATCGCCAGGGTCTGCTCGCCGGGAACCACCAGGTCGTCCCCCTCGAACTCGCACTCCACCCCCAGCCGCGCGAAGCCGAGCCGCACCATCGCGAGGTTCTCCACCCCGGCGTCCTCGATCCTCAGCTCGCCGCCCGTCGCCGCCGCGAGGCCGACGTAGGAGCCCACTTCCACGTGGTCGGGCGAGAGGCGGTGGGTCGTGCCCGAGAGGGTCCCGCCCCCCTCGATCTCGAGGCGGTTCGTCCCGACCCCCCGGATCTCCGCACCCATCGCGCTCAGCATCCGGCACAACCCCTGGACGTGGGGCTCGCTGGCGGCGTTGGAGATCGTCGTGGTCCCTTCGGCGCCGACCGCGGCCATCACGGCGTTCTCGGTCCCCATCACGCTCGCCTCGTCCAGGAACACCTCCGTCCCCCGCAGGGGGAGGGAGGCCTCCATGAGGTAGCGCTCCTTCCCGGTGCGGATCGTGGCGCCGAGCGTGCGGAAGGCGAGGAGGTGGGTGTCGAGGCGGCGGCGCCCGATCGGGTCTCCGCCGGGCGAGGGAAGGCGCACCTCTCCCCGCCGGATGAGCAGAGGGCCGGCCAGCAGGAACGATCCCCGGATCCGCTGCGCCAGGTCGAGGGCGGGGCTGCCCTCCCCCAGGCGCCCGATCCGGTAGGCGTGGTCGCCCACCCGATCGATCTCGGCCCCCAGCGCCTCGAGCAGCGCGGCCATCGTCCTCACGTCGGCGATGTCGGGGACGTTCTCGAGGGTGACGGGCTCGTCGGTGAGCAGGGCGGCGGCGAAGCACGGCAGCGCCTCGTTCTTGTTGCCCGCCGGCGTCATCGTGCCGGCGATCGGCCGTCCCCCCTGCACCACGAATCGCTCCATCGAGCCTCCCCTAGGCGTCCGTGTCCGTGTGCGTCCCGGTGGCGAGCGCGAGAAGCCCGCGCTCGGTCCCGGAGAGATCGCGATAGGTGGCCAGGAACTCGAGCCCGTCCGAACTCTCCACCAGCTCCCGGATCCGGTCCGCCTGGCCCGCCCCCACCTCGAGCGCGAGCAGGCCGTCGGGCCGGAGGTGCGCCGGCGCCTCGGCCACGATCCGCGCCAGCATCTCCTCGCCCTGCGGCCCCGCGAAGAGCGCCTCTCCGGGCTCCCACTCCGCGACCTCGGGGGGAAGCGACGCACGTTCGCCCTCCGCCACGTAGGGGGGGTTGGAGACGATCGCGTCGACGCGGACACCGGGTCGGAGGGCGCGGAGGCCGTCGGCCGCCACCCATCGGGTCCGGCCCGCGCCGGTGCGGCCGGCGTTCTCCCGCGCGAGGGCCACCGCCTCGACGGAGCGGTCGACGCCCAGCACCCATCGGACCCCCTCCAGCTCCGTCGCCAGCGCGCACGCGATCGCCCCCGAGCCGGTCCCCAGGTCCACCATCCTCCATCCCGGCTCCGGCACGCGGGATCGGGCCGCCTCGGCGCGGGCCCACTCGAGCACCTCGCCGACCAGAATCTCCGTCTCCGGCCGGGGAACCAGCACCCGCGTGTCGACCGCGAGGTCCAGCTCTCGGAAGCCGGCCGTTCCCGTGATGTACTGGACCGGCTCTCCGGCCAGCCGCCGCTTCACCCGCGTCCGGTACGCCTCGATCTCGTCGCGGACGAGCGGCCGGTCCCAGGCAAGGTAGAGATCGAGCCGATCGCAGTCGAGCACGTCGGCGAGCAGCCGCTCGGCGGAGAGACGGGGCTCGCCCACCCCGCGGGCCTCGAAGTGCCCGGTGGTGGCCCGCAGGATGGCGAGCACGCTCCAGCGGTCGCCTTTCGAGCCGGCCTCGCCGGCCGAGTCGCTCATCCGGCCTCGATCCGCTCCGTCTGCTCGGCCAGCGCCAGCGCCTCGACGATCTCGTCCAGATCCCCGTCGAGCACCTGGTCCAGCTTGTAGAGGGTCAGGTTGATCCGGTGATCGGTGACCCGACCCTGGGGAAAGTTGTAGGTGCGGATCTTGGCGCTCCGGTCCCCGCTGCCGACCTGGGAGCGGCGCTCCTCCGCGCGCTCGGCCTGCTGCCGGGCGAGCTTCCGGTCGAGCAGCCGGCTCCGCAGCACCTTCAGCGCCTTCGCCTTGTTCTTGTGCTGGCTCTTCTCGTCCTGGCACTGCACGACCACCCCGGTGGGAACGTGGGTGATCCGGACCGCGGAGTCGGTGGTGTTCACGCTCTGGCCGCCCGGGCCCGAGGAGCGGTACACGTCGATCTTCAGATCGTTCTCGTCGAGGTCGACCTCGACGTCCTCGGCCTCGGGCAGCACCGCCACGGTGGCCGCCGAGGTGTGGATCCGTCCCTGGGACTCGGTCGCCGGGACCCGCTGGACCCGGTGGACACCGCTCTCGTGCTTCAACACGCCGTAGGCGTCCTCCCCGTGAACGAGCGCGACCGCCTCGCGGACCCCCCCGGTATCCGACTCCGAGAGGTCGATCAGTTCCAGCGACCAACCCCGCCGCTCGAGGTAGCGGACGTACATCCGGAGGAGGTCGGCGGCGAAGAGGGCCGCTTCCTCCCCGCCGGTGCCGGCCCGGATCTCGAGAACCGCGTCCTTCCGGTCGAGCGGATCGCGGGGAACGAGACTCCGTTTCAGCTCGCGCTCGACCCTCTCGAGATCCTCCTCCAGGCCGGCCACCTCCGCCCGGGCGAGCTCCTTGAGGTCGGGATCCTCCGCCTCCTCCAGCACGGCCCGATCCTCCCGCAGCCGGCGGCGGGTCTCCTCCCATCGATCGGCCACCTCCAGGACCGATTCGATCCGGGCGTGCTCCCGCCCGAGATCCCGCAGGAGATCCGGGTCCCTCGCCACCTCCGGCCGCGACATCTCGGCCTCGAGCTCCTCGCGCCGCTCCCGAAGCTCCTCGATTCTGGGGGTCAGCTCCATGAGATCGCGTCCCGGCTCCGGGGATGGGACCGGGAGAGCCGGGTCAAGAGGGGCTCACGCCTCCGCCCCGGCCTCGGCGGACTCCTCCTCGAACTCCGCGGCCTCCGCCTCCTCGACGGCCTCCCCGGGCTCGACGGCCTCCTCTCCCTCCTCTTCCTCGGCCAGGCCGTACTTGGCCCGGAACTTCTCCACCCGGCCGGCGGTGTCCACGAGCTTCTGCTTGCCGGTGAAGAAGGGGTGACAGCTCGAGCAGATCTCCACGTGGATCTCCTCGACGGTGGAACGGGTCTCGATCTCGTTTCCGCAGGCGCAGACGATCCGCGCCTCCTTGTATTCGGGATGGATGTCGGACTTCATGGTCGCCCCCGTCGTGTGAGATTGGATCGGTCGAAGCCGAGACGGCCTAGGAATTTACCGCTTGCGGACGGTACCGGCCAGCGCGAGGGTCCCCCACGCGACCACCGCCAGGAAGGGAGCCCAGTCGCCCCAGCGGGTGTAGGGGGTCTCGATCCCGGGGATCGGGAGATCGGCGACCACCACCGCCTTCTCGTACAGGTCGGTGCGAGCCCGGTAGCGACCGAGCGGGTCGACCCACCCGCTGATCCCGGTGTTGGCGGCCCGCAGGAAGGCGACACGGTGCTCCACGGAGCGGAGCACCAGGTGGCTGGCGTGCTGGTAGGGCGCGGCGGTCGGGCCGAACCACGCGTCGTTGGTGATGTTGACCAGGAAGTCCGCCCCGGCCCGCACCAGCTCCCTGCTCACGTCGGGGAACGTGGACTCGTAGCAGATGAGGGCGCCGAAGTCGATCCCCTCCACCTCCCACGTGGTCCACTCCCCCCCCATCGCGAACTGTCCCGTCCACGCCGAGAGGCGGCGGAAGAAGCCCGTGGTCAGATCCGGCACGAACGGCACCCGCTCGGCCACCGGGACCAGGCGCCGCTTCGCGTAGCGGTTGGGGACGATCTCGTCCGGACGAACCAGGTAGGCGGCGTTGTATACCCGGTAGTCGGCGGCGGTGCGCCCGGCGCGTCCCGCCAGGGTGTCGGCGTCGTTGGTCCCGGTGAAGATCGGGGTGTCGACCCGCGCGGCCAGCCCCGGCACCAACGCACGGGTCGCGGGATCGTAGCGGAGGAAGCGCGGCACCGCCGACTCGGGCCAGACGACCAGCTCCGGATCCCACCGCGAGGCCGTCTGCGTGAGCGAGGCCAGCCGCCGGTGGATCTCCGCCTCGAACCCCTCCTCCCACTTCATCTCCTGGGGGACGTTGGGCTGGATCGCCGCCGCCCGCAGCCGCGGCCAGTCGGCGGCCCGCTCCTCGAGCCGGTCCATCCGGAGGAAGCCGTAGAGGGGGTTCGCCGCCGCCAGGAGCAACACCATCCCGGCCACCGCCGCGCGCCGAGTGTCGGCGAGCGGCCGGGCGAGCCGGTACATGGCCGCCGACAGGCCGACCAGCCAGAGGGAGACGAGGTAGGCCCCGCCGAGCTCGGCGGGCTGGACGAGCAGCGGATAGCCGGCCACCGCGTCGCCGGCCACCGCCCAGCTGAATCCCAGGTCGCCGAAGGAGCGGAGCCACTCGACGCCGATCCAGGCGAGGGGAAAGGAGAGCGCGAGGGGAACCCCCCGGCGGCGCCCCTCGGCGCACGCCCACGCCACGAGGCCTCCGTTGAGGGCCATCACCATCACCGCGGCTACGTAGGCGGGCACGGCCATGGCGGAGAAGCCGCTCAACCCCGCGATCCAGTACAGCAGCGCTCCGAAGTGGGCGAGGCCGAAGAGGTAGCCCCCCACGAACGCCTCGCGCCCGGCCCCCTCGAGCGGCTCCTCCGGCAGGTGGTCGAGGAAGGCGAGAAACGGCCACAGCCCGACCAGGGCGAGGGGAAGAAGATCGAGGGGCGGGTAGGCGAGCGCGAAGATCGCCCCGGCCACCGGAGGCCACCACCACCGCCCCGCCCCCCACCGGCTCCCCGGCGCGCTCATCGCGCTTCGTCGAGCGACACCTCGCGTCCGGTCTCCGCCGAGCGCTCGAGCGCCGAGAGGGCCCGGGCGAGAACGAGCTGCTCCTCGAGCGGCGGCGCCTCCTCCCGGCCGGCCACCACCTCGGCGAAGAAGGCGATCTCCCGCTCGTAGCTCTCCATGTACAGGTTGCCCGTCGGCCGCTGCCCCTGGGGCGTCGCGTCGACGAGGCCGCCGTGCATCCGGCGGTGGACGCGCAGCGGGTTCAACAGGCCCGATCCCTCGGTGCCGTGGACTTCGAAGTAATGGCGATCGGACTGGAGGAGGTAGTGCCACGACGCCTCGAGCGCGATCGACAGTCCGCCCCGGCACCGGATCTGGGCGATCGCCGTGTCCTCCACCTCGATCTCCGGCATGTGGCGATGAAAACACGCCGAGACCCTCTCCACCCCCGGATAGTCCGTGAGCCAGAGCGCGAGGTCGAGCAGGTGGATCCCGAGATCCATCGTCACCCCCCCGCCCGACTTCTCCTTCTGGTACTGCCAGTGGTCGGGCCGGATCCGCTCGCGCCGCTGGAGCCACCCCGCGCGGACGTGGTACAGCTCGCCCAGCGCCTCGTCCTCCAGAAGCTCCTTGAGCTGGATCGAGTCGTCGCGGTACCGGTTGTTCATGCCCACGAGCACCGCCCGATCGGCCTCCCGCGCGGCCCTCACGATCTCCTCGACGCCCGCCGGATCCAGCGCGAGCGGCTTCTCGCACAGGACGTGCCTGCCCGCCTCGAGGCACTGCAGGACGGATCGGTGGTGGAGGTGGCTGGGGAGGCACACGTCGACGGCGTCGATCGACTCGATCTCCAGCAGGTCGTCGATCGTCTCCACGACGCGCTCGGCGTCGCCGCGCTCCCGCAGCGCCCGCCGCTTGGTGGGATCCTCGTCGCACAGCGCGACGAGCTCGACGGAGCGGAGGCGCCGGTACGCCTGCAGGTGGGCGACCTGGGCGACCGAGCCCGCGCCCAGCAAGCCGACGCGAACCGGCCCCTCCCTCCCGTCGGTCAAAACTCCTTTTCCACCTTCCGGACGAGTGCGTCCACCAGCTCCTCCTCGGGGATCACGTGCTCCTTCTCCCCCTTGAGGTACAGGAGCCCCTTGTGGACCCCGCCGGCGATGCCGATGTCGGCCTCGCGGCTCTCGCCGGGGCCGTTCACCGCGCACCCCATCACCGCGATGGTGATGTCCTTGTCGAGGTGGGCGGTCCGGCGCTCCACCTCGGCGGCGAGCTCGTGGACGTCGACATCGGCCCGGCCGCAGGAGGGGCAGGCCACGATGTCGACCCCGCTGGGACGGAGCCCCAGGACCTGCAGGAGCTTCTTGGCGACCTTCGTCTCGATGGTCGGCTCCGCGGCAAGGGAGATCCGGATCGTGTCCCCGATCCCCTCGGAGAGCAGCGTCCCGATGCCGGCGCACGACTTGATCGTCCCCGACTCGACCGGCCCGGCCTCGGTGACGCCGAGGTGGAGCGGGTAGTCGCGCAGGTCGGCGAAGCGGCGGTACGCCTGGATCATCCGCGGCACGCTGGAGGACTTGAGCGACACGACGATGTCGCGGAAGTCCATCCGCTCGAGGATCTCGCAGTGGCGGATCGCCGACTCCACCATCCCCTCGGCGGTGGGTTCGCCGTACTTTTCGAGCAGCTCCTTCTCGAGCGAGCCCGAGTTGACCCCGATCCGGATCGGCACGCCCTTCTCCCGGGCCTTGTCGACCACCGCGCGCACCCGCTTCTCCCCCCCGATGTTGCCGGGATTGATCCGCAGCTTGTCGACCCCGGCCTCGAGCGCGAGCAGGGCGATCCGGTAGTTGAAGTGAATGTCCGCGACGAGCGGGATCGAGATCCCCTCCCGGATCTCCGGAAGCGCCTCGGCGCTCGCCTCGTCGGGGACCGTCACCCGGACGATGTCGCAGCCGGCCACCTCCAGGTTCCGGATCTGGTTCAACGTCGCGTAGACGTCGGTGGTCTTCGTGGTGGTCATCGACTGGACGGTGATCGGGGCGTCGCCGCCGATCGTCACGTCGCCGACCCTCACCGGGTGGGTGCGTCTGCGTTCGGTCATGGAGCGTAGAAGATACGTCGAGGGCCCACCGTTTCAACTGGCGCGGCCGCTAGTACACCCGGACGATCCGGGTGCCGGGGTAGTAGGCGGCCAGGATCGCCCGATGATCCTGGCCGGCTCTGGCGCGGCCCATCGCGCCCACCTGGCACATCCCCACCCCGTGCCCCCAGCCGCCCCCGACCAGGGTGAGCCCCGCGATGCCGGAGGCGTCCCGGGTCGGGCGGAACAGGAAGAGCGTGCTCCGCAGCCACCGCCCCTCCTCGTCGGCGAAGAGCCGCCGGATGTCGTTCTCGGTGACGAGGAAGCGGCCGGTGGAGGTCGTGACCCGGACCGCCAGGGCGCGGCCCTCGGGGCTCGACTCCAGCAGCTCGACGTCGCGCAGCTCGCCGGATCCCTCCGCCGGCAGCGGGACCAGCCCGGGGAGGGTGCGCTCGAAGGTGCGTTGCAGCTCCTCCTCGTCGAAGGCGACCCGCCACCGGAAGTAGCGGGACTCCCGGCACCAGAACGCCTCGCTCCCCGGCGGCGCGTCCCGGACGGAGACGAGATACGGGGCGGGGGCGGCGTCGAACACCTGCTCCACCCGGGCGGTGTGGCCTCCGCAGGTGGAGTGGTAGAAGGCGTCGATCAGGTAGCCGTTGTACACGAGCGCCTCGCCCCGGGTGTCCACCACCGCGGCCACGGCGAGCGAGTCCGCCGGGGAGGCCCGTCCGGCGTAGGCCTGGTCCTCCACCCCGCCGTACAGGTCGAACCCCTCCGCCCGGCGGCTTCCCAATCGCTTCAGCGCGTAGGTGCGCGCGGCGATCGCCTGGGCGCGGAGCGCCTCGGCCGCCGCCGGACCCGGCGTTCCCAGCTCGGCGGCCACCACGCCCTCGAGGTACGTCTCCATGGGGACAACGTCGACCGCGGTGACGGATCCATCCGGCCGCAGGGAGACCTCCACGGAGCCGGGATAGGGGGTCCCGTTCACGACGAGGGGGCGACCCTCCAGGGGGGCGGCCACCAGCGGCCCCCGATGGGGCTGGGAGAGGAATCCGTCCGGGCGCTCGGCGCGCAGGGAGCGCTCGAAGGGGAGGCGCACCACCCTCCACCCCTCCTCCCCCTCCACCACCGCGATCGGCCGGCTGGAGCCCGCTTCGTGGAGCCACCACCGCCCGTCGCCCCCGATCCGGACCGCGCTGTCGCCCCACGCGATGCCCACCCGCACCGTCGGCTCGGCGGTGAAGCGCTCCGGCGCCGGCGGCTCCACCTCCGCGGACCCTCCCGCTCCCCGGGACGCCTCGCCGCCGCAGCCGAGGACCACCACGGCCGCACCGACCAAAAAAAAGCGCTCCACCAGGGAGCGCCCGAGGGAAGCCGCCGCGCGAGGGTCGGTCACTCCAGCGAGCGGGCCACCCTCACCCCGAGCTTCCCCTCGGCCATGTCGTCCATCTCCACCTCGACGTCGAAGCCCTTCCTCTCGAGCTCCGTGTACGCCCTCATCCGGGCGTAGAGGAGCAGGCTCGTCTCGAGCCAGCCGTACACGCGGGTGTCCCCGATCTTCCGCTCCAGCGTCCTTCGCACTCGTTCCACGAAGTTCGCGTCGCGGCCCATCACCCCGAGACCCTCCACCACCCCGAAGTCCCGCGCGAACTCCCGGGAGAAGGCGTCGAAGCGGTCCTGAACGGAGGCGGGCCCGGGGTGGGATCCCTCCATCATGGTACGGACGGTGGCCGTGGTCGCGTCCCGGGTCGGGCCGGCCAGCCCGCTGGACGCGGTCTGCGCGTAGGCCTTCTGGAGGGCCGGGGCCCCGAGCAGCAGGCCGAGCAGCGTCCCGAGGACGCAGCACGGGCGGAGGAAGCATGGAAGGCGGTTCATTCCGAATAGAAGCATACCACCGCTTCCCCATCCATTCAAGTATCATGCCTGACAATCGGCGAGCCGCCCCGGGGCGTCAGCGCTCCTCTTCGACCTCGCGAAAACGGTCCCCCCGCCGCAGATCCGACCGCTCCACCGACGTCAGGACGGCCGTGGCGATCTCCCCCTCGGCCCGCACCACCATCGCCCGCCCCAGCTCCACCGGGGGGAGCCGGTACCCTCGCCTCGTCTTCCCCTCCCGGAACAGCCGGATCGTGGCGCCGGGGGCGAGCACGCCGCTCTCGACCCGCAGGAACGCCACGTCGTAGGGCGGGTGGACCGCCTTCTCGGGGCGGTACAGGAGCACGTATCCGTCGGCGTCGGCCGGGCCGTCCGGGTCGGGCGTCACGAGCGTGTCCGAGGGGGCGATCGTGCGGACGCCCTGCCCGATCTCGACCGGCGCGAACGCCTCGGTCACCGTCACCCGGGCCACCTCGGCGACGAGCTCCTCCACCCGCCCCACCCCGGTCGGGAGCAGGAGCTGTCCCCAGACGGCGTCCGTCTCCGGATCCACCACCGTCTCGCCGGGACGGTAGAACAGGACCAGGTCACCGGGATCGATCGCGGTCCCGGCCACGACCGGAGGCACGAACAGCCGGTCGAAGACGGTGAGGCTCCGCTCCTCGATGTCCCCCTCCTTCTCCGATCCGAGGACCCGGGCGCGATCGCGGATCGCGTCTGGATCGACGATCCACCCCACCGACAGCAGCGTGGCCGGCTCGAGCAGGGAGGGGATCGGCACGTCGGAAGACCTCTCCTCCGGCCCCTGCGCCCGGGCCGAGGCCGTGGCGCCCGCCACCATCGCGAGCGACAGGGCGATCACCGGGAGGAATCTCGGGACGCGCACGGCTCTGCCTCCGGTCATGCGAAGAGTGCCTGGAACAGCGAGAGCAGGATGGCGACGATCGCGACCGGACACACGAACCGGATCAGGAAGCCCCAGAGCCCGCCGAGCGGGAACGTCCCGTCGTTGGCCCGGACCTCCTCGCCGGCGGCGCGGACACCCCACACCCACCCCACGAAGACGCTGATGAGCAGGGCTCCGAACACGAGCGAGTACTGCCCGAAGACCGTGAACAGGAAGGTGAGGAAGTCGATCCCCACCCCGGGGAGGCTCGTGAGCCACTCCACCCCGCCGCTCGCCAGCGCGCTGGGAATGCCGAGCACGAACGCCACCACCCCGATGCCGATGGCCGCGCGCTTCCGGGAGGCTCCCCGCTCGTCCACCATCCACGAGGTCGCCACCTCGAGCAGGGAGACGCTGGAGGTGAGCGCGGCGATCGCCAGCAGCAGGAAGAAGCCCGTCCCGAACACGACGCCCCCCCAGGGAGCGGGCGGGATGGATCCCAGCAGGCTGGTGATCACCACGAACACCATGCCGGGCCCCCCCGCACCCGGCTCGAGGCCGGCGTGGAAGAGCGTGGGGAAGATGATCAGGCCGGCCATGATCGCGATCGTCGTGTCGAACGCCACGACCCAGGCGGCCGAGGAGACGAGGTCGTCCCGCTTCGAGATGTAGGAGCCGTAGGTGATCATCGCCCCCATGCCGAGCGACAGGCTGAAGAACGCCTGCCCGATCGCCGCCAGGACGACCGATCCGGTCACCTTGCCGAAGTCGGGGTTGAAGTAGAAGTCGAGGCCCGTCCAGGCGCCCGAGAGGGTCACCGCCCGCACCACGAGGAGCACGAGGATCGCCACGAGGACGGGCATCAACACCTTGGTCCATCGTTCGATCCCGTCGCGGATTCCGCCCAGGACCACCGAGACGGTGAGGCCCATGAACAGCAGGTGCCACCCGATCGAGGTGAGGGGGTTCCCGGCCATCGACTCGAAGATCGCCTCGGTGTCGGCGGCCGGCCCGAAGGCCCCGGCGGCCGTCTTCCCCACGTAGGCGAGCGTCCACCCGGCGATCACCGAGTAGAAGCTGAGGATCACCACCCCCGTGAGGACCCCGAGGACCCCCACCAGGACCCACGCCGACCCCGGCGCCAGCGCCTTGAAGGCGCCGACCGGATTCCGCTCGGTCCGGCGTCCCACGACGAGCTCGGCGAGCATCACCGGCGCGCCGATCAGGGCCACGCAAACCAGGTAGATGGCGAGGAAGGCCGCCCCCCCGTTCTGGCCCGCCACCGTCGGGAACCCCCAGATGTTGCCCAGCCCGACCGCGCTCCCGGCGGCCGCCAGGATGAAGGCGAGCTTCGATCCCCAGGTGCCTCTCGGCGTGTCGACGACCGGATCCATCAGCCTCTTTCGTCGGGGTGAGCGTCCTGCTCGGCGAGCGTGGCGACGCCAGTAATACGTGCCGCGGAGCGCCTCGGGTCAAGAGTCCGGGGAGGGCGCACGGAGGTGGCCGGGAGCGGGGAACCCCCTCGTGAGAGCACCGTCAGAACGGAAGATCGTCGTCGAATTCGTCGCTCTCGGGCAGCCCCGAGTCGCTCTCGCCGCCGGGCGTCTGGTCCTCGCCCTCGTAGTCCGGGTGGCTCTGGGCGGCGGGCTCGGAGACGCCGGCGCCGCGGCGGCCGCCGGGGCGGTCCAGCATGATCATCTCGTTGGCGACCACCTCGGTCATGTAGCGGCGCTGGCCGGTCTTGGCGTCCTCCCACGATCGGGTCTGGATCCGCCCCTCGAGGTACACCTTGCTCCCCTTCTGCAGATACTCCTGGCAGATCTCCGCCAGCCGGCGCCACACCACCACGTTGTGCCACTCGGTGTTCTCCTCCGTCTCGCCGTCCTCCGTCCTGCGGGTCCAGTTCGTCGCCAGCGAGAAGGTGGCGACCGCGACCCCGCTGGCCGTGTGGCGCAGCTCGGGGTCCGCTCCGAGATTTCCGATCAACATCACCTTGTTCAGACTGCGGGCCATGACGGCTCCTTCCCTTGGGTGTTCGAGGCGCGTTCGGAGTGGCTCACGTACGTCTCCGCACCACCGATCTCTCGGACCACACCACGCGCAGCAGCGCGACCGCGACGAAGCACACCAGCAGGAACGACCCGCCCTTCGAGAGGAACGGGAGCGGCAGCCCGGTGATGGGCATCAGGCCGACGGTCATCGCCGTGTTGATCGCGACGTGGGCCCCGATCAGGACGACGAGCCCGAACGCGAGCGTGCTCCCGAACGGATCCTGGGACCGCTCCGCGATCCGGACTCCCTCGACGAGAAGCAGGGCGAACAGGACGAACGCGACCGCGATCCCGAGGTAGCCGAACTCCTCGCCGAGGACGGAGAAGATGAAATCCGTGTGCCGTTCGGGAAGAAACGCCAGCCGCTTCTGGGTGCCCTCCAGGAATCCCTTCCCGAGCCAGCCGCCCGAGCCGATCGCCACCTTCGACTGGATCACGTTCCACCCCGCCCCCCTGGGATCGAGCTCCGGCTGCAAAAAGACGAGGAGCCGACGCTGTTGATATCCCGCCAGCGAGTTCCACAGCGGCAGCGACACGATCCCCATCAGGAGGTTCGACCCCGCCACGTAGGCCCACGTGAGGGGCCGGGGGTTGAGCACGATCAGCAGCAGGCCCACCCCGACGATGTACACCGACCACAGCGGGAGCGAGAAGGTGAGGAGGATGCTGACCAGCGGAGACAGCAGGAGGAAGACGAGCACGGGGGACGCCCCGGCCCAGAAGCACATCCCGGCGAGCAGGACGACGAACACGGTCATCGTGCCGAGGTCGGGCTGGGCGAGGGTGAGGAGCGCGGGCACCCCGAGCAGGGCGGCCGGCACCTTGAGGTCGCTCAGCTCCCGTGGAGGAGCGTCCAGCGTCGCCGCCCACCGCGCCACCACCAGGATCGCTGCGAGCTTCGCGAACTCCGAGGGCTGGAACCCGATCCCCCCGAACCGGATCCACGATCGCGCCCCGGAGACCGCCGGGAACGCCAGCACGACCATCAGCAGAAGAATCCCGATCGCGTAGGCGGGCCAGGCGATCCGGTCGTACCACCGAAGCGGCAGGAATCCCGCCGCCACGTAGGCGGCCAGCGCCACGAAGAGCCAGATCGTCTGGAACTGCCAGTACTGCGTCGCCGCGCCCGCGGTGGTCTGCTCGGCGGAGTAGATCAGCAGGAGTCCGATGCCCGAGAGCGCCGCCGCGAGGGAGAGGAGGATCCAGTTGTGTTCGGCGGAGAGTCGTGTCCGGCTCACGGCTGGTCCGCCGGCTCGCTCTCGCCGAGCGCGATCGGGGCCTGGGGGGCGGGATCGGCGTCGGGCGGGCCGCTCAGCCCTTCCACGTAGCTTCGGACCATCTCGACCGCGATCGGGCTCTGGTCGGATCCGCTGCCGCTCTCCTCGACGATCACCGCCACCACGATTCCCGGGTTCTCCATGGGTCCGACCGCTACGAACCAGCCGTGGGGCGCTCCCGCGTCGTGCTCGGTCGTCCCCGACTTTCCACCGATCGTGTACTCCTCCTCCATCGCGCGGGTCTTCCGGTAGGCGGTCCCGCGCCAATCGTTGATCACCCCGGAGAGCGACGCCCTCAGAACCCCGAACTGGTCGCTCGACAGGGGAAGCCTCCCCACCACCTCCGGGGCTTCCCGCGTGCTCCGGATCCGCGGCTCGAGCAGCCGGCCGCCGTTGACCACCGCCGCGAAGAACTGCGCCGCCTTCACCGGCGTCACCGCCATCTCGCCCTGGCCGATGGAGAGGTTCAGGAGCACGCCCGAGCCCCACCGTCCCTCGCCGTAGTGATCGTCGTACCACGCCACCGAGGTGGGGAACTGGCTGGCGGCCTCGCTCGGAAGGTCGATCCCGGTGCGCTCGTGGAACCCCCAGGCGGTGCCGAAGCGGGTGAACTCCTCCATCCCGAGCTTGAGGCCGAGTTGATAGAAGTAGGTATCGCAGGACGTGATGATCGCGTCGGCCAGGGCGGCCCAGCCGTGGACGGAGTGGCAGCCGAACCACCGTCGGCCGAAGCGGTAGCCGCCCTTGCAGGGGATGTCCATGTACTCGTCGTGTTCCACCACGCCGAGCATCATCGCCATGGCCGCGGTCGCGAGCTTGAAGATGGAGCCGGGTGCGTAGCGCGCCTGGATCGCCCGGTTCATCAAGGGGCGGCCCGGATCGTCGACGAGGCTGGACCAGGTGGAGCGGGGCATCCGGCCGCTGAACATGTTGGGATCGAAGGTGGGGTGGCTGTACATCGCCAGCACCTCGCCGCTGTTCGGATCGAGCGCCACCACGGCGCCCCGCGCGCTGTCGGGGAACAGCTCCGCCGCCTTGCGCTGCAGGTCCAGGTCGATCGTCAGCCGGAGGTCGTTGCCCCGGCGGGGCGGCTCGAAGGGGCGCGCCTGCCAGTGGCCGACCCGGCGTCCGAGCGCGTCGACCTCGAAGTGCTCGGCGCCCTTCTCTCCCCGCAGCCGATCCTCGTACATCCGCTCCAGACCCGTCTTGCCGATGATGTCGCCGGCCGCGTACCGGTCGCGCTCGGAGAGCTCCCGCTCGTCGATCTGCGCGACGTAGCCCACGAGATGTGCGACCTCCTCGCCGTGGGGGTACACCCGGCGCGGCTTCGGCTGCAGCAGGAGCGAGGGAATCTCGCTGCGCTTCTCCTCCAGCAACGAGAGGGTGGGGTAGTCCAGGTCGTCGTCGATCAGGATCGGCTGTCCCGGCGCCAGGCGATATTGCCGAACCAGGGACGCCATCGCCTCCGGCTCCAGGTCGACCAGCCCGGCGATCGCCCCCATCCCCTCGACGAGCTCCCGCTCGGACTCGGGCAGCAGCGAGACGGAGTAGGCGGGCAGGTTCTCGGCGATCACCTCGCCGTCGCGATCGTACAGGATGCCCCGCGGGGCCGGAAGCGGAATGGTGCGGACCCGATTGTTGGTGGCCTGCTCTGCGTGGACGTCGTGCTCGAGGATCTGGAGATGGAAGAACACGGCCAGGAGGACGCCGAACCCGGCGAAGAGACATAGTCGGGCGAGGCGTGCCCTCCGATTCCGGCTGATCGGATCGAAGGGCCCCGAGAAGCGCGATATGCGGTCGGATTTCAGCACGTGTCTATTGTCAGATGACTGACCAACTTAGCCGTTCCCCGCGCTACAACAAGGCCGGCACCCCCTTTCCGGATCGCCGTGCCCGCGCCCGGCGCTCACGGGCGCGAGAGAACCCGGACCAGCACTCCCCCGACCAGCGCGGTGTAGATCGCCGCCAGCGGGCCTTCCCAGAAGAAGCGGGTCTCGAACGTCTCCCACGATCCGTTGGACCCGGCCGCCAGCACCACGATCGCGAGGGCGAGCTTCGCGCCCAGGAGGATCCCCCCGTCGACGGCCCGGGCGGAGAGGTAGAGGGTGTCCCCCAGCTTGCCGACCGCGTAGCCGATGACCGTCAAGGCGAGGGCGTGCAGGCCGAAGTCGACCAGGAAGAGCGCGTCCCGGAAGAGGCCGAGGACGAACCCGAACACCGCCCCCCACAGCGCGCCCCCGCGCAGCGCCGTGTACACGAGGAGGATCACGACGAAGTCCGGCTCCGCCCCCGCGATCGAGAGCGGGCCCTCCAGCACCAGGCTCGACAGCAGCGCGATCGCGCCGAAGGCGATCCATCGCGCCCACGAGAGCTCGAGGACGCCGCCGAGACGCGCGGCGTCGGACCTCACCGATCTCTGAGCGTCCCGGCCATCGAGTCGCGCGCGGCGCCGCCCGCCGTGTCCCCCGCCCCACCGAGCCGTTCGCCGGCCATCGGCGGGTACGCGTAACCCGGCCAGAAGAGGCGCAGCACGTCCCCGGCCGGCGTGGTGGTCTCGACCCGGCGGTTCAGGACGAAGACCGCGGTCGTGGTTCCCAGATCCACCACGGGATCCAACCGGTCGATCCTCTGGAGTCCGAGCCGGTCCTCGTCCCGGGCACGGGAGATCCTCCCGATCGGGATCCCCCGCGGAAAGGTTCCGCCGTAGCCGGAGGTGACCACCGGGTCGCCCGCCTCCGACTTCGAGCGGAGCGGAAGCAGCAACCGGAGGCCGCCACGGGGGGTGGGACGGACGATCCCGTACTCCAGGTGGTCGCCGCCCACCAGCAGCGCGCTGGCGCTGAAGTCGGGATGGGAGTAGAGCGTCACCTGGCTGCTGGCGGGCCCTACGTCGGTGGTCTTCCCCACGAGCCCGTCGGCGCTCACCACCGGCAGGCCCTCCTCGACGCCGTCCTCCTTCCCGACGTCCAGGACGAAGCTCGTCGGCAGGGTGGCGAAGTCCCGGTCGACGACACGGGCGGGAACGAGGCCGACCGGCTGGCCCTCCGAGAAGCCCAGCAGATCGCGCAGCTCGCGGTTCTGGGAGCGGAGCACGCTCTCCCGGGAGAGCTCGAGGCGGGCCTGCTGAAGCTCCCGGTGGAGGCGCACGTTCTCCTCCCTGAGCTGGAGATAGCCCGAGAAGGTGGAGCGCACCGCCGCCATCGGCAGCAGCAGGACGTGATTCGCGCGGCGGGCGAAGGATCGCTGGGTCGCTTCGGGAAGGATCATCAGGACGAGCGACGCCACCACCAGGACGGCCGCCACGATCTCCGCGTGCCGCTCCTTCCCCAGCGCCGCCACCGGCCTACTTTCGGTGGGACAGGGTGAGGACTCCCCGGTACTTCTCCGGATCGTCGAGGATCCGCCCGGTGCCGCGGACCACACAGGTGAGGGGCTCCTCGTCCACGTTGATCGGCAGGCTGGTGTTCTCGCGCAGCAGGGCGTCGAGGCCGTTCAGCAGCGCCCCGCCGCCGGTCATCACGATCCCGCGGTCCACGATGTCGCTGGCGAGCTCCGGGGGCGTGCGCTCCAGCGCCTGGCGGACCGCGTCGACCACCTGTGCGATCGGCTCCTGGATCGCCTCGCGGACCTCGGCCGAGTTGAGCGTCACCGTCTTCGGAATCCCGGAGACGATGTCGCGCCCCTTCACCTCCATCTCCCGCTCCTCCCCGTCCGGGTAGGCGGAGCCGATCGTCATCTTCACCATCTCGGCGGTCGCCTCGCCGATCAGGATGTTGTACGTCTTGCGGAGGAACTGGGTGATCGCCTCGTCGATCTCGTCGCCCCCGACGCGGATCGAGGTGTCGCTCACGATGCCGCTCAGGGCGATCACCGCGATCTCCGTGGTGCCGCCCCCGATGTCGATCACCATGTTGCCGGTCGGCGTCTCCACCGGAAGCCCCACCCCGATCGCCGCCGCCATCGGCTCGGCCACCAGGTACACCTCCTTGGCCCCGGCCGACTCGGCCGAGTCCTGGACCGCCCGCTTCTCCACCTCGGTGATCCCGCTCGGCACGCTCACGAGCACCTTCGGCCGGACCGGCATGAAGCGGTTCCGGAGGACCCGCTCCAAAAAGTCGCGAAGCATCTTCTCGGTGACCTCGAAGTCGGCGATGACCCCGTCCTTGAGGGGACGCACGGCGACGATGCCGCCCGGGGTGCGGCCGAGCATCTTCTTCGCCTCCAGGCCCACCGCGAGGATCTCCCGGGTGTCCGCGTCGAGGGCCACCACCGAGGGCTCGTTGAGCACGATCCCGCGCCCCTTCACGTAGACGAGGGTGTTGGCGGTGCCGAGATCGACGGAGATCTCGCTCGCCAGGAAGGGGCCGGCGCCTCCGTCCCGGAGGAAGCCGAAGAGCCTCGCGAGACCTCTCCGCCCGCTCATCGTCCGGTCGAGCCGAAACCGCCCGCTCCGCGGACGGTCTCCGGCAGCTCCTCCGTCTCGACGAGCCGCAACTCGCCTACCGGGGCCACCACGAGCTGGGCGATCCGGTCGCCCACCTCGATCTCGATCGGGGCGTCGCCCAGGTTCACGAGGAGCACCTTCACCTCGCCCCGGTAGTCGGCGTCGATCGTGCCGGGCGCGTTGAGCACCGTGACGCCCTTCTCCATCGCGAGTCCCGACCGGGGCCGGATCTGGCCTTCGCATCCGGAGGGCAGCGCGATGGCGAAACCGGTTCCGACGAGCGTTCGTTCGCCGGGCTGGAGCCGGGCGGACACGGCGGCCCTCAGGTCGAGCCCTGCCGAGCCGCTGGTGGCGTAGGATGGGAGGGGCAGCTCGTGGTCGTGGACCCGCCGCAGCGGAAGCTCGATGGGGCGCGCTCCGGAGGTCACGCCAGCACCTCGCCGGGATCGGTGTAGGCGAGGTCGAACGTCTCCGCCACGCCCGGATGCGTCACGCGGCCTTCGACGACGTTGAGGCCGCGCTCCAGCGGGGCGTTCTCCCGGCACGCCTCACGCCACCCCGCCGCCGCGATCCGGCGGGCCCAGGGCAGGGTCGCGTTCGTCAGCGCGATCGTCGAGGTGCGCGGCACCGCGCCGGGCATGTTGGCGACGCCGTAGTGGACGACCCCCTCCACCACGAACACCGGATCCTCGTGGGTGGTGGGGCGGACCGTCTCCACGCACCCGCCCTGGTCGACGGCCACGTCCACGATCACCGCGCCGTCCTTCATCCGCGCGAGATCCTCGCGCGAGACGAGGTTCGGCGCCTTGGCGCCGGGCAGCAGCACCGCCCCGATCAGCAGGTCGGCGATCTCGATCATCTGGCCGATCATGTACACGTCGCTGTAGAGGCAGCTGACGTTGGCGGGCATCACCTCGTCGAGGTAGCGGAGCCGGTCGAGGGAGACGTCCAGGATCCACACCCGGGCCCCCAGGCCGGCCGCCATCCGGGCGGCGTTGGTTCCCACCACGCCGCCACCGATGATCACCACGTCGGCCGGAGTGGTGCCCGGGACCCCGCCGAGCAGGATCCCGCGACCGCCCTTGAGCTTCTCCAGGTATTTGGCCCCCTCCTGGACCGCCATCCGCCCGGCCACCTCGCTCATCGGGACCAGAAGCGGCAGCGTGCCGTCCTCGAACTCGACCGTCTCGTAGGCGATCGCGACCGCCCCGGACTCCATCACGCCCTCGGTGAGGGCGCGATCGGCGGCGAAGTGGTAGTACGTGAAGACGACCTGCCCGCGCCGCATCCACCCGATCTCCTCGGGCTGGGGCTCCTTCACCTTCACGACCATCTCGCACTCGGCGAAGATCGGCTCGGGGCCGTCCACCAGCCTGGCGCCAGCGGCCTCGAACGCCTCGTCGGAGAAGCCCGAGCCCTCGCCGGCGCCGCGCTGGATCCACACCTCGTGGCCGTCGTCGGTCAGGAGCTCGGCTCCGACCGGACGGACCGCGATCCGGTGCTCGTTCGCCTTGATCTCCCGGGGTACGCCGATGCGCACGTCAAGCCCTCCGGATCGATGTCCGGGAGGTGGCCCTCAGCGGCCGCCCCCGTCCTGCTGGTCCCCGTCCTTCGGGATGAGCGCCCGGCGGGAGAGCTTGACCCGGCCCCGATCGTCGATGCCGATCAGCTTCACCCGCATGGTGTCGCCCTCGCTGCACACGTCCTCCACCTTGTCGACGCGGTGGTGCTCCAGCTCGGAGATGTGGACGAGGCCGTCCTGCCCCGGCAGGAACTCCACGAAGGCGCCGAAGTGGGTGATGTTCTTCACCGGACCCTCGTACACCTTGCCGACCTCGGGCTCCTCGCAGATCTCCTCGATCCGCCGGCGCGCCTCCTCGCCGCCCTCGCCCTCGAGCGCGGAGATCGTGACGATCCCCTCGCCGTCGACCTCGTCGACGTTGATCTCGGCTCCGGTCTCCTCCTGGAGGCCCCGGATCACCTTGCCGCCGCTGCCGATCACGTCGCCGATCTTCTTCTTCGGGATCCGGATCGTGATGATCCGCGGCGCCCACCGGCTGAGCGACTCGCGCGGCTCGGAGATCGTCCGGTTCATCACCCCGAGGATGTGGAGCCGACCCTCGCGCGCCTGTTCCAGCGCCCGCTCGAGGATCTCGAAGGAGATCCCCTGGGTCTTCGTGTCGAGCTGGAAGCCGGTGATCCCGCTCTCCGTGCCCGCCACCTTGAAGTCCATGTCTCCGAGGAAGTCCTCGATTCCCATGATGTCGGAGAGGATGGCGACGTCGTCCCCCTCCTTGATCAGCCCCATGGCGATTCCCGCCACCGGCTTCTCGATCGGCACCCCGGCGTCCATCATCGACAGCGAGCCGGAGCACACCGTCGCCATGGACGAGGAGCCGTTCGACTCGAGGATGTCGGAGACGATCCGGATGGTGTACGAGAAGTCCTCGTGGGAGGGGAGCACGCTCTTGAGCGAGCGCTCGGCGAGCGCGCCGTGGCCGATCTCGCGCCGGCCCGGACCGCGGAAGAAGCCGACCTCGCCCACCGAGTACGGCGGGAAGTTGTAGTGGAGCATGAACGTCTTGTCCCACTTCGGATCGAGGTCGTCGATCATCTGCTGGTCCTGCTTGGTCCCGAGCGTCACCGTGCCGAGCGACTGGGTGTTGCCCCGGGTGAACAGCGCCGAGCCGTGGGTGCGGGGCAGGACCCCGACCTCCACGTCGACGGGACGGATCTCCTCCGGGCTCCGGCCGTCGGCCCGCACGCCCTGCTCGAGGACCATCGCCCGCATCTCGCGCTTCTTCAGCTTCTCGACGGCGTCTTTCACGGTCCGCTCGTCGAAGGCGTCACCGAGCTCCTCCTCGAAGTGCTCCAGGGTGCGGCCGCGGACCGCGTCCATCGCCAGGTTGCGCTCCTCCTTGTCGGCGATCTTGAGCGCCCCGCGCATGTCCTCGCGGGCCCAGTCGGCGACGCGGGTGGCGAGCTGCTCGTCCTTCTCCGGCGGCGACCACGCCATCTCGGCCTTGCCGACCTGATCGGTCAGCTCCTCGATCGCCCCGCAGATGGTGCGTATGGCCTCGTGGCCCGCCTTCATCGCTTCGAGCATGACGTCCTCGGGGGCCTGCCCGGCCCACCCCTCGACCATCGTCACGGACTCGGCGGTGCCCGCCACGACCAGGTCGAGCTCGCTCGCGTCGACCTGCTCGTTGGTGGGGTTGATCACGAACTCCCCGTCGATCCTGGCCACGCGGACGCCCGCGACAGGACCCTGGAAGGGGATCTCGCTGATCATCGCCGCGGCCGAGCACCCCACGATCCCGAGCACGTCGGGGTCGTTCGAGCCGTCGTAGGAGAAGACCTGGCACACCAGCTGGGTCTCGTGGAGGTAGCCGTCGGGGAACAGCGGGCGCATCGGGCGGTCGATCTGGCGGGCGGAGATCGTCTCCTTCTCCCCCGGCCGCCCCTCGCGCTTGAAGAAGCCGCCCGGGATCTTCCCCGCCGAGTACATCTTCTCTCGATACTCGACGAAAAGCGGGAACCACCCGCGGCTGTAGTCCGGCTCGGCGCTCGCGGTGGCGGTGCACAGCACGAGCGTGTCGCCGTACCGCACGGTCACCGACCCGCCGGCGAGGCGGGCCATCTTCCCGGTCTCGATGACCATTTCGCGGCCACCGACCTGGATCCGTTTCTGGGTCGTCATGCTCTGTCACTCTCCCTGGAGGTGTCCGGCCGGCGCTCGGGCGCGACCGTTCGTTCGCGAAGAGGACCGGCGCCGGAGAGGGGGGGCGCGACGGGATTCACGCGCAAGATACGCGGGGCGCGCACCGATACAGCGCGCCGCGTGCATCTCACGGTGAGCGCCGCGATCCACCGCCCGTTCGGACGCCGGCCGCGTCGATGTGCGAACCGGGCGGGCCCGTGGGGCCACGCCGGTCCGCGGCTACTTCCGGAGGTTCAGATCCTCCAGAATCCGGCGATACGCTTCGATGTCCTCGCGCTTCAGGTAGTCGAGGAGACGACGCCGCCGGCCGACCATCTTGAGAAGGCCCTGGCGGCTGTGGTGGTCCTTCGGGTGGTCCCTGAAGTGCTCGGTCAGATCGTTGATCCGGCGCGTGAGAACCGCGATCTGGACCGGGGCGGACCCCGTGTCCTTCTCGCTCACGCGGTACTTCTCTACGATCTCCTGCTTTTCGGATGGTTCGAGGCTCATGGGATCTCGCTCTCGGATCTCTGTCCTGGAGATTCGGAAACGTCGAAAGTCAGGATAAAATAGGGCGTTCCGGCGGATCGGGCCACCATTCCGGGCCTCACGCGACCTCCACCCCGCCCGCGCGGCCCGCCGACAGGGCGGCGCGGGCGGCCGCCTCGTCCCGCTCCAGCTGGGCGGTCAGCTCGTCGGCCCCGGAGAACTCGCGCACCTCCCGCAGCCGCTTCACGAACGCCACCGAGGGGCGCGCGCCGTAGAGCGGCCGGTCGGGCCCCTCGAAGAGGTGCACCTCGAAGCGGCGCTCGGGCTCGCCGAACGTGGGCCGCGGCCCCAGGTTGGCCATCCCGCCCGTCCGCTCGCCCCCGAGCTCGATCCGGACCGCGTAGACGCCGTCGGGCGGGAGGCATTTCCGGGGGCCGAAGCGGAGGTTCGCCGTGGGGAAGCCGAGCTCGCGTCCCCGGCCCGAGCCCTCCACGACCTCGCCGAGCGCTTCGTAGGGGCGACCCAGCCCGCGGGCGGCGGCGGCGAGATCGCCCTCGGCGACCGCTTTCCGGATCCCCGTGCTGGAGACCGCGTCCGCCTCCCCCTCCGACTCCACCGGCCCCACCACGTCGACGTCGAAGCCGAGCTCGCCCCCGAGCGAACGGAGGGTGTCCACGTCCCCCGAGCGGTTCTTCCCGAAGCCGTGGTCGTAGCCGATCACGAGCTCCGCCACCCGCAGCCGCCCCACCAGGATCTCGCGCACGAAGCTCCCGGGCTCCATCTCCCGGAGCGCCGGGGTGAAGCGGAGCACGTGCACGTAATCGAGGCCGAACTGGGGCCACAGGAAGCGCTTCTCCGCCATCGTCGTGAGCAGGCAGGGCGCCCGCTCGGGGGCGACCACCTCGAGGGGGTGGGGGTCGAAGGTGACGAGCGCGCTCGCGCGGCCGGTCGAGAGGGCCCGGCGCACGATCTCCTCCAGCACCGCCCGGTGGCCCCGGTGGACGCCGTCGAACGTGCCCACCGTCACCGTGGTGCGCCGCTCCCCCGGAAGCCAGACGGCCCCGCTCAACGCCGCTCCCCCGGGGGCCACGCCCGCTCCCCCTCCGGGTACAGCACCTTGCGCGGCTGCAGCCGCGCCCCTCTCGGGCCCTCTCGCCGCTCCGCCATCCCGATGAAGCCGCGGGGTCCACGGAGGCGAACCCACCGGGCGTCCCCGGGAATCGATTCGGGGACGGAGACGGGGTTGCCGTGGGCGACCCTCCGGGCGGCCGGCCCGTCGAGATCGGCGCCGGGAAGGTCCATCACCGCGGACTCGGCGGAGAGCAGGGCGCCCTCGACCCGATCGGCGCGACGGACGCGCTCCCACCCGACCGCCTCGCCCACCTCGAAGGGGCCGGAGCGGGTGCGCCGCAAGGTCTCGCAGTAGCCGCCGGTGCCGAGCTCCTCGCCCAGATCGCGGGCGAGCGCCCGGACGTAGGTGCCCGGGCCGCACTCGACCGCCAGCTCCACCTCCGGCCACTCGTACCGCACGATCCCGATCCGGTCGATCCGCACCGTCTCCGCCTCGAGCGCCACCGTCTCGCCCGCCCGGGCCCGCCGGTAGGCGCGCTCGCCCTCCACGTGCTTCGCGCTGTAGGCCGGAGGGACCTGGTCGACCGAGCCCGTCCACCGCGCGCAGGCGGCCTCGACCGCCTCCCGGGTCGGCGGCTCGGCGCCGGCGACCGGCTCCCGCTCCCCCTCGGCGTCGTCGGTGGTGCTCGTCCAGCCGAGCCGGACGCGCGCCCGGTACGACTTGGCGTGGCCGACGCAGAAGGGAGCCAGCCGCGTCGCCGGGCCCACCCCGCACACGAGGAGCCCGGTGGCGAAGGGGTCGAGGGTGCCGAAATGGCCCACCCGGCGGACGTCGAGCGCGCGGCGGACGGCCGCCACCACGTCGTGGCTCGTCGGTCCCCGCGCCTTGTCCACCAGCAGGATCCCGGTCACGCCGCCCCGTCGTCCTCGGGTTGGGGAGGCTCGCCGCTCCCGGCTCCCTTCACGTCGGAGCGCATCTCGTCGATCAGCTCCTCGATCCGGGCCGCGCGCTCCAGGGTCCGGTCGAGCTCGAAGTGGATCTCGGGGAGGAACTTCAGGGTGACCTCCTCGCCCACGCGGGCTCGCACCCACCCTCGCGCGCGGCGGAGCGCCTCCATCGCCTCCTGCTTCTCCTCCTCCTCGCCGAGCACGCTCACGTACACGCGGGCGTGGCGCAGGTCCGGGCTCGTCTCCACGTCCATCACGGTGAGGAAGCCCACCCGGGGATCCTTCATGTCGCGGAGGATCCCGGCGATCTCCTCCTTCAGGAGCTCGTCGACGCGATCCATGCGGCGGTGTCGGCGGGCCACGGTCAGTACACCTCGGTGTGGATGTCGATCACCCTCAGTTCGTGCTCCCGGTCGAGGAGCTCGCGGATCGCGTCGAGGGTGCGCTCGACCCCGATCCGGTCGCCGGAGATGGTGGAGACCGCGAGCTCGGCGCGCTGCCACTTCTCCTGATGGCCGGTCTCCGCGACCGAGACGTTGAAGCCGTTGGCGATGCGGTCCTTCACGCTCCGGAGGACGAAACGCTTCTCCTTCAGCGAGCGCACGCCGAGGATGTGGATGTCGAAGACGCGGACGCCGACGATGGCCATGGGGACGGGTCCCGGCGGGGGGGTGGATCCGCGGACCCCCTAGGCCAGGGTCCGCTGCACTTCCTCGATCTTGTACGCCTCGATCGCGTCGCCGATCTTCACGTCGTTGAAGCCCTCGACGTTGATGCCGCACTCGTACCCCTCGCGAACCTCGCGGACGTCCTCCTTGAACCGCTTCAGCGATCCGATCGGTCCCTCGTAGACGTCCACCCCGTCGCGGGTCACGCGGACCCGGGCGGTGCGGGGAATCGTCCCGTCGGCCACGTAGCAACCGGCGATGGTGCCGACCCCCGAGATCCGGAAGGTCTCCCGCACCTCGGCGCTGCCGAGCACGACCTCCCGCTCCTCGGGCTCCAGCAGGCCCTCCATCGCACGCCGAACGTCGTCGACCGCCTCGTAGATCACGTCGTAGTGGCGGACGTCGATGGCCTCCCGCTCGGCGGCCCTCCGCGCCCGGGAGTCGGGCCGGACGTGGAAACCGATCACGATGGCGTCGGAGGCGGCCGCCAGCAGCACGTCGTTCTCGCTGATCGCCCCGACTCCACGATGGATCACGTCCACCTCGACCTCCTCCGTGGACAGGCCCGACAGCTCGTCCGCCAGAGCCTCGACCGAGCCTCCGACGTCGCCCTTCAGGATGACGTTGAGGCGCTCCACCTGGCCGGCTTCGACCTGCTCGTACAGCTCCTCGAGCGTGGTCGGCTCCTTCACCCGGCGGAACCCCTGCTCGCGCTGGAGGTCCTGCCGCTTCTCCGCGATGTCACGGACCTCGCTCTCGTCCCGGATCACCGCGAAGGTGTCGCCCGCCTCGGGCACGCCGTTGAGCCCCAGCACGCGAACCGGGGTGGAGGGTCCGGCCGTCTCCACGTTGTTGCCCCGCTCGTCCCGCATCGCGCGGACCTTGCCGTCGTAGAGGCCGACGATGAAGGGGTCGCCCCCCTCGAGGGTGCCGGCGGTCCCCAGCACGGTCGCGACCGGTCCCATCCCCTTGTCCAGCTCGGCCTCGATCACCACGCCGCGGGCGTCGCGGTCGGGATCCGCCTTCAGGTCGAGCAGCTCGGCCTGCAGCATCACCTTCTCGAGCAACTCTTCGACCCCTTCGCCCGTCTCCGCGCTCACCTCCGCGGCGAGGACCTCGCCACCGTACTCCTCGATCACCAGGTTGTGCTGCATCAGCTCCTGCTTGACGCGGTCGGTTCGGGCGTTCGGCAGGTCGATCTTGTTGACCGCCACGACGATGGGGACCCCGGCGGCCTGGGCGTGGTCGATCGCCTCGGTGGTCTGGGGCATCACACCGTCGTCGGCCGCGACCACGAGGATCACGATGTCGGTCACCTGGGCGCCCCGGGCGCGCATCGCGGTGAACGCCTCGTGGCCCGGGGTGTCGAGGAAGGTGATGCCGCGACCGTCGTCGAGCTCCACCTCGTAGGCCCCGATGTGCTGGGTGATCCCGCCCGACTCGCCGGCGATCACGTTCGTCTCGCGGACGTGGTCGAGCAGCGAGGTCTTGCCGTGGTCGACGTGGCCCATCACGGTGACGATGGGGGAGCGCGGCTCGAGGTCCTCCTCGCTCACCTCCACCGTGTCCTCGCGCTCCTCGATCACGAACGCCTCCTCCTTCTGCGCGGTGTATCCGAACTCCTCGCAGATGAGGCTGATCGTGTCGAAGTCGAGCCGCTGGTTGATCGTCACCATCAGCCCGAGCTGCATGCAGGTGGAGATGATCTCGTTGGCGGCCACGTCGATCAGGTCCGCCAGCTCGCCCACCGAGACGAACTCGGTCACCTTGATCAGGTTCTCGGGCTCGGTCTCGGCCCGGGGAGCCGTCTCGGGTTCGGGGGCGGGCTCGGCCACCGCCTCCTCGACGGCCTCCTCCCCGCGCGTCTCCGCCTCGATCTTCGCCAGGGTCTCCTTGATGTTCTTCTCGGACCTCTTCCTGCTCACCTTGCGACGGCGGCGACGGCGGCGGGGCTTCCCCTCCTTCTCCTCCTCTTCCGTCTCGCGGACCTCCGCCGGCTCCTCCTCTTCGGCCTCCTCTTCTTCCTCTTCCCCGGCCTCCCCGGCTTCGGCCTCGGCCCGCTCGGCCTCGCGTTCGGCGCGCGCCCTCTCGCGGCGCTTCCGGCGCGCCTCCTCGCGCTTCTTCTTCTTCTCCTCCTCCGCCTGCTTCACCGCCTCCTTCTCGGCCTCGAACTTCGCCTCGACCCGGGCGATCGTCTCCTCGTCGATCGACGACATGTGGTTCTTCACGTCGACGCCCATCTCCTCCAGCAGGTTGACCATCGCCGCGCTGGAGACGTCGAAGCGGCGGGCCACCTCGTAGACTCGAACTTTCGCCACCGGATCTACTCCTCTCCTTCGCTCTCTTCCCGATTCTGGAACGCCTTCGCGCCGGCGTCCAGCGCGGCGATTCCCGCCGCGATGTTCCGATCCTTGATCCCGAGCACGGCGACCGCCGCCTTGCCGGCGATCTCGCCGAGCTCCTCCTTCGTCCAACCGCCCAGAACGCTCACGCCCGAGTCCCGCCAGCGGGCGAGGAGACGCTCCCGGCGCTTCGCGCTCAGGTCGTCCGCCACCAGCGCCATCGCGATCTCGCCGCGGCGAACCGCCTCGCGGGTGAGCCTGACGCCCACCACGATGCTTCCGGCGCGGCGCGCCAGACGGACCAGCGACGCGATCCGCGGCTTGCTCCGGGCGTCTGGCCCGGGGACCGCGCCGCCCTCACGCCTCGGGACGCTCTTCCTCCTCCTCGACGTCGGCGAGCTCCTCCTCCCGGGGGCCCTCGGCGACCTCGGCGGCCACCGGCTCGGGCTCCTCCCCTTCCTCTTCGTCCTCTTCCTCGACGAGCTCGGGCTCCTCCTCCCACTCCTCCTCGACCTCGACGGTGAGCTCCTCGATGTACCGCATCAGGAGGGCGGCCGACTCCTCGTCGACCCCCTCGATGACGGCGAGGTCCTCCCGCTCGAGGTCGATGATGTCGTCGAAGGTCTCGTAGCCGGCCTCGGAGAGCGCCTCGAGGGTGTCCTCGGGGATCCCGGGGAGCTCGGTGAGCGGGAAATCCTCGGCCGCCACCGCGACCTCGGCCTCGTCCGCGGGGGCCGCCTCGGCGGCCTCGGCCCTGCGGCCGAAGAGGATCTCCTCCTCCTTGGCCAGGTACTCCTGCTTGCTGATCAGGTCGATCTTGTACCCCGTCAGCTTGGAGGCGAGGCGGACGTTCTGGCCCGAGCGGCCGATCGCCAGCGAGAGCTGGTCCTCGGCGCACACCACCGTGGCGCGCTTCTCGTCCTCCTCCTCGACCCGCGGGGTGGGGGCCGGCTCCCCGGCCTCCTCCTCCGCATCGGGCTCCTCCGCCTCCTCGACCTCCGGCTCGGGCTCCGGCTCGGGCTCCGCCTCGAGGGCCGGCTCCCCGGCCTCCTCTTCCTCTTCTTCGACCGCTTCGGCCTCCTCGGCGACCTCCGGCTCCGCGGCGGCCTCGGCTTCGGCCTTCCCGACGGTCGCGCCCTCCTCGAGGGCGATCTCCTCGAGGGGCTCCTCTTCCTGCTCGCGCTCCGCCTCCCGCCGCTCCGCCTCCTCGCGGTGGCGCCGCGACTCCTCCAGCGCCGCTTCCGTCTCCTCCGGGCTCGCGGGCTGGAAGGGCGCGGGAGCGGCCGTGGGGCCGCGGAAGCGGGGCTTCGCCTTGAAGGCGCGGAACTGCTCGCCGAAGATGTCCTCGGCCTCCTCCTCGCGCTCGTGGAGGATGATCTTGTACACCTGCGCCGGCGAGAGCGCCTGCTCGATGAACTGCTTGGGCTCGTCCGACCACGGGACGATGTCGATCCGCTCGCCGCCGAGCTCGGAGACGACCGCCTGCACCCGGCTTCCCTTCAGCCCCACGCAGGCGCCGACCGGGTCCACGTGGTGGTCGCGCGACCACACCGCGATCTTCGAACGGCTGCCCGCCTCGCGGGCGATCTCCCGGATCTCCACGATTCCCTGGAACACCTCGGGGACCTCGAGAGCGAACAGCGCCCGGACGAAGTCGGGGTGGGCCCGGCTCAGGATCAGCTGGGGCCCCTTCGTGGAGTCGCGGATGTCGAGCAGCAGCGCGCGGACGGTTTCCCCCTGCCGGAGGTACTCGCGCCGCACCTGCTCCCTGGCGGGAAGCAACGCCTCGGTCTGCCGATCGAGGAAGACGAGGGCGTTGCCCCGGTCGACCTGCTGGACGGTCCCGCTCACGAGCTCGCCCACCCGGTCGGCGTACTCCTCGCGGACCCGGGCCCGCTCCTCCTCGCGCACCTTCTGGATGATCTGCTGCTTGGCCGCCTGGATCGCGTTGCGGCCGAAGGTCTTGTAGTCGAGGGGGATCTCGGCGTACTGGCCGGGCTCGGGGTCGTCCTCGCCCCAGGGCTCGTTGACGTACGGGAGCTCCTTGGCGTCGGCGACCGAGATCTGGATCGAGGGGTCCTCGACGTCCTCCTCTGTCGGGACGACCTCCTTCAGGAGGTAGATGTTGATCTCGCCCGACGCGGGGTCGACGAGGATGTCGGCGTTGGCCTCCGGGCCGTACTTCCGGCGCACGGCGGCCAGCATGCCCACCTTCACCAGCTCGAGCACCTCGCTCTTGTCGAACGACTTCTCGCGGGTGAGCTGGCTGAACGCGTCAAGAATGTTGGATGCCATCGCTGCCCTTCGCTTCGAATCCTTCGAGTGTGCGTCTCTTCCGGTTCAATCCCACCGGACGTGGAGCCTGGCGCGAGCGATCTCGGGCTCCTCGAACCGCCACCGCTCCTCGCCGTCGGGCTCGGCCACCACGATCGCCCATCCGTCCTCGTGGCGCTCGACCGCCTCGAGCTCGCCGACGTACTTCTTGCGGCCCTCGCGCTTCCGGTAGAGGCGGACCTCCACCTCCCGGCCGAGGTACCGCTCGAAGTGGCGAACCTTCGTCAGCGGCCGCTCCAGGCCCGGGCTCGACACCTCCATGACGTAGCGATCGGGCACCACGCCGGACGATTCGAGGGCGTCCTCGAGCATCCGCGAGATGTGGGCGCATTCGTCGAGCGTCACCCCGCTCTCGGTGTCCACGTAGGCCCGCACGACCGGGCGACCGCGGCTTCCCGCCACCTCCAGGTCCACGAGCTCCGCTCCCGCCGCTTCCACGACGGGCTCGACCAGGTTCGTCAAGCGGTCGCTGTCGAGCATCCGGAGCGTCCGTTGTGGGTGGCGCCAACCCGCGCGAGCCGGCGGTTGCGGCAGAAAAAAAGTGGGGCGCGGGCCCCACTTCGAAGAGAAAATATAGCCGGAATCCCCGGAACAGCAAGCCTTCCGCCCCTCTACCCCCCTTCCACCCCCACGAAGGCGAGCATCCGGCCGGCCGCGCCGGCGTCACGGCGGTAGGAGTGGAGGAGGCCCTCCTCGCAGGCGGTGCAGAGCGGGGAGACGGTTACCCGCTCCTCGCGGACCCCCGCGGCCACCGCCTGCAGGGTGAGGGCCGCGGAGAGGTCGACCCGGAGGGAGGCGTCGGGGCCCGTCCGGACCCACCGCCCCTCCTCCGCTCCTGCCGCGGTCTCCCCGATCGCCGCCACCACCTCCTCGCCCACCGGGTAGCAATCGACCCCGATCGACGGGCCCCACCACGCGAGCAACCGGGCGGGGTCGGCGCCGTACTCCTCCTCGAGCGTCTCCACCGCCCGCGGCAGGATCTCCCCGGCCACGCCGCGCCAGCCCGCGTGGAGGATTGCCGCCGCGCCGGCGTCGGGGGCCCACAGCGCCGCCGGCACGCAGTCGGCCACCCCGACGGTGAGGAGCGTGCCCAGCTCGCCGACGGCGAACCCGTCGTAGCCCGCGAGCCGGAGGATCGCCGGCGCGTCCTCCGCGCGCGCGCCGGGCACCGCGACCCCGTCTGCCCGGAAGATCCGCGATCCGTGGACCTGGACGGAGCCGACCAGGATCCGGAAGCGCCCCTCGGCCCAGTCGCGCAGCCGACGCCGCGACCCCGCGCTTCCTCCCGCCACTCCCCCCGCGCCGGCCCGGAAGTCGTGCGGGCCGGTGGTGATGCCGGCCACGACCGGCTCGCCCTCCCAGCGAGCCTCGATCCGGGCCAGCGGCTCGGCGATCCCCCGCTCCCGGGCCGGCGCGGCGGCCGCCTCCCGGATCCGGCTCACCCTTCCTCCCCCTCCCCCGCGGGCGGCTCCTCGATCGTCCGCTGCGGCATCTCCTCCACGTAGAGCGAGAGGTGGGGGAAGGGGATCGCGATCCCGGCGGCGTCGAGCGCCTTCTTCACCTTCTCCCGGTACTCGAAACCGAGCGGCACCTCGTGGTGGGGGTTCTTGAGCCACAGCCTCAGCTCGAACTGCACCGCGCTGTCCGCCATCGCCGTCAGCACCACCTCGGGCTCGGGGCGCTCCCGCACCCGGTCGTCGCCCTCCACCAGCTCGGTCACCACCCGCCGCGTCTCGTCGATGTCCTCCTTGTAGGCGATCCCGAACGGGACGTCGAGCCGGACCGAGGCCTGCATCGTGTGGTTCACGATCTTGTTGTTCACCACGTTCTGGTTGGGGATGATCACCACCATGTTCTCGTTGGTGTGGATCCGGGTCGAGCGGAGGGTGATCTTCTTCACCTGGCCGAACTCCCCGTCGACCTCCACCCGGTCGCCCACCCGGAAGGGGCGGTCCCAAAGGATCGTAATGCCGGCGATGAAGTTCGCCAGGGTGTCCTTGGCGGCGAATCCGATCGCCAGACCCGCCACGCCGATCCCCGCCAGCAGCCCGGTGACGCTGAAGCCCACCTGGTCGAGCGCGAGGATCACCCCGAACCCGAGGATCGAGTACTTGACGACCGACAGCAGCAGGTCGGCGGCGTCCTCCTGGATTCGGGAGCGCTCGAAGACGGGCTGGAGCGTGGCCGCGACCAGGTGATACAGCACGACGAAGACGATCAGCACGATCCCCGCCAGCACCAGCTCGAGGGCGAAACCGATCAACTCGCCCTGGAACTCCCCGGCCAGCTCCCACAGATCCTGCAGGGAGCGCACCCGCCCGATCCGGTCGATCGCCTCGCTCAGCTCGCCGACCGCGGCGATCGAGTCGGCTGCCGCCGTGGTGTCGGCCGGTGCCGAAACGCCGGGGATCTGGCCCGCCTGCACGCGCCCCTCAGTCGGCGATCCGGAAGCGGACGATGTGGAAGAGGGCGGCCAGCCCGTCGCGCCAGGTGACCTTCTTCCCCTCGGCGTAGTCCCGGCCGTGATAGCTGACGGGGGTCTCGTACACCCGGTAGCCCCGCTTCGCCACCTTGGCAGTGATCTCCGGCTCGAAGCCGAAGCGGTCCGATTTCAAGGTGGGGCGGATCTCCTCGACCACCTCGCGCCGGAACACCTTGTAGCACGTCTCCATGTCGGTGAGGTTCAGGTTCGTCAGCATGTTCGAGAGCAGGGTGAGGGTGCGGTTGCCGACGTAGTGCCAGAAGAGGTGGACCCGCTGGGGGCCGCCCAGGAACCGGGAGCCGTACACCACGTCCGCCTCCCCCTCCACGATCGGCTCCAGCAGATCCGGGTAGTCGTCGGGATCGTACTCCAGGTCGGCGTCCTGCACCAGCACCACCTCGCCGCGGACCTCCCCGAAGGCCGTCCGCACCGCCGCCCCCTTGCCGCGGTTCTCCTCGTGGTACAGGACCCGGACCTCGACCGGCGCCCCGTCGGACCCGGCGAGCTCCCGCTCCCCCTCTTCCACCGACCGGAGCAGCTCCCGGGTTCCGTCGGTCGAGCCGTCGTCGACCACCACGATCTCCTTGTCGAACGGGGTGGCCGCGATCTGCTCGAGGATCTCGCCGATCGTGGCCCGCTCGTTGTACGCCGGAACCACCACGGAGAGAAACGGCCGATCCCCACTCACCCCTCCACCTCGCTCATCCCGGGCCGGACCGGCGGCTCCTCCTCCGCCTCCTCGGGCACCGCGTCGGGAGGCCGCTCCTCGCGCTCGAAGAGGACCTTCAGGACGGGCGGGGTGATCAGGGTGGTCCCCATCACCATGATGAGCAGCGCGCTGAAGACGTCCTGGGTGAGGATCCCGCCGAGCAGGCCGAGCTGGGCGAAGATGAGCCCCACCTCCCCCCGGGGCACCATGCCGGCCCCGATCGCCAGCTTGTTCAGCTCCGGGCGCCACGGCACGCTGTAGCCGGACGCCATCTTGCCGAGCACGGCCACCACGAACAGGACTCCGCCGACGATCAGGATCTCGTGGTTCTCCGGCACCGTGGGGTCGAGGATCGAGACGTCCACCGCGGCCCCGATCGAGACGAAGAAGATCGGGGTGAAGACGTCGGCCACCGGCTTGATCTGCTCCACGATCGTGTCGAACTGGTTGGTCCGGGAGAGGATCAGCCCGGCGGCGAAGGAGCCCACGATCGGGGCGAGACCCACGATGTCGGCGAGGTAGGCGAGGATCAGCGCGAAGACGAGCGAGAAGATCACCAGCACGCCCCGGACCCGCATCCGGTTCACCAGCTCGAAGAGCCACCGGGCGGTGTACAGCCCGATCGCCATCGCGACCGCGAGGAAGCCGACCGCCAGCGCGAACAGCTCGGCGATCTGGAGCACCGAGACCGAACCCGTCTCGGCGAGTCCCTCCACCACCGCCAGGATCAGGAGCCCGAGGATGTCGTCGATCACCGCCGCCCCGATGATGATCCGGGCCTCCCCGGTGGAGATCTGCCCCAGGTCGGTCAGCACCCGGGCGGTGATTCCGACCGAGGTGGCGGTGAGGGTCGCCCCCACGAAGATGGCGGTGAGGGTCGCCCCCTGCTGGTAGTACTCCCAGAAGAGCCACCCGAAGAGGAACGGCAGCACGATCCCCACGATCGCCACCGTGAGGGCGGAGCTCCCCACGTGGAACATCTCCCGCAGGTCGGTCTCGAGGCCGATCTCGAACAGGAGGATCGCGACCCCGATCTCGGCCATGACGTGGACGATCGCGCCGTAGGGGTCGGTCGGGTCGACGGGCACCAGCCCCAGCACCGAGCCCCCCACGATCACCCCGGCGATCAGCTCGCCCAGGACGGACGGTTGGCCGATCCGCTCGAACAGCTCCCCGGCCAGCTTCGCGGCCAGCAGGATGACGATGAAGATGAAGAAGAAATGCCCGACCTCGACCTGGTGTGCGGCCTCCTCCATCGCCGCCGCTCAGTCCAGAAAGAGGTAGGGCCGCCACCGCTGGTCGGGGATCGTCGAGTAGAGCAGGATCCGCGTGTAGCGATGGGGCCGGCGCGGGGTCCGCGCCAGCTCCATGCCCGCCCGCGCGGGGGTGCGGTTCCCCTTCTTGTTGTTGCACCGCACGCAGGCGCACACCAGGTTCGTCCAGCTGTCGCCGCCCCCCTGGGAGCGGGGGACGATGTGGTCGGTGGTCATCGGCCCCTTCCGGGTACCGCAGTACTGGCAGGTGTGGCGATCGCGCTTCAGCACGTTGCGGCGGGTGAGGGGGATCTCCTTGCGCGGCGCCTGGATGTAGACCGACAGGCGCACCACGGAGGGGAGCGGAACCGCCCGGCTGGGCGAGCGCACCTCCGCCTCGTACCGCTCCACGATCTCCGCCTTGCCCAGCACCACCATCACTACCGCCCGCTGGGCGCGGGTCACCGTGAGCGGCTCGTAGTTCTGGTTGAGGACCAGGACCTTCTGCTCGAGCAACGGGCTCATTGCTGCGGTGCCACCACCTCTTGGTCGAATCGCAACGTGTCGATCCAGATTCCGAGCGGGCCGGCCTCGATCCTCACGATCTCCTCCCAGGAGGCGTCGAGACGGGTGCGCCCGCGGGGATCCCGGCGGATGCCCAGCCGGCGCTCGGTGAGCGGGACGCCGAGCCCGGCGGCGGATTCGAGCAGATTCGCCCGCATCTCCGGCCGGTCCTCGGCGCTGGCCAGACGAGCGGTCTGACCCATCGCGTCCCGGAAGCGCCAGGCGCGGTAATGGGGGCCGGCGTAATGCCAGGCAATGTAGACCACGGCCCCGAGCAGAGACAACCACACCGCCGCGCGGATCATCAGAACTCCTCGACCACGTTGCGGAGGATCGTCTCGGTGATCTTCTCGATGGCGCGGTCGATCCCGGTCTGGAACGTCTCCCCCTCCTCCTCGCTGAACTCCCCCCACTCCCGGAGGCTCGCGTTCGACCAGAGCGTCTCCTCCTCGACCTGGTCCTCGAGCCGGATATCGACGGTGAGCATCACCCGCCGGGTGAAGACGTCGGGGTTGGCCTGACGGCCGGGCTCGTAGCTGAGCGCCTCCTCCTCGTAATCGAGGATCGTACCGAAGACCACGAGGTCGGCGGACTCGGCGTCGGCGGCGATCTCGAGACTCGACTCGTTGAGGAACTCGTCGATCACCTGCTCGGTGAGCTGCTGGGTGATCTGGAACTCGCGCGTCTCGTTGTCGAACGTCGGCACGTACACGGTCCTCAGGTGCGCGGGCACCGGCGAGCGGAAGGAGTATCCGCACGCCACCGCGAGGGTCCCGACCAGCAGGAGGAGGATCGTCCGCAACGTGGTCATGGAGAGGAATCTCGCGAAAATCGGCCGGTTTCGCGAGGGAGGACCGAGACGTCGGCCCGCTCGGAGCGCACCTCGGCCACGATCCACCGGTCGCCGGCGAAGTCCCGGAGCACCACCCGCCACGGGCTCCACCGGCCGTCCACCCGGTGGAATTCGTCGAACTGGACCCGGTAGACGGGGGTTCCGTCCCGCTCCTGGCGGTAACCGACCAGGACCGGGCCCCCTCCGTCCTCCGGGGGCGGCGCGATCGTGAGGGCGTGGACCACCTCCCCGTCGACCACGTAGAGGGTCCGCCGCTCCCCCTCCCCCCTCGCGGCGACCCGATCGGCCCCCTCCAGCAGCCGGTCGATGTCGTAGGCGCCGAGGAGGGCGCCGAGGATCTCGGGCCGCACCAGCGCCCGCTCCCCGGTGAGGCGCGCGAACTCGGGGTCGCCGAGCTCCCCGCGCATCACCTCGCCCTCCTGCGGCAGCCGCACGGTGAGCCGGTCGCCGACGAGCTCCACGTGGAGGACGTGGGCGTCGTGGGGACCGAACACGTCGGCGACGAGCCGCCGCGGATCGGCCTCGTACACGAGGGCCCCCTCCCCGGCGAAGCGGCGCCCCCCCTCCACCAGCGTCACCTCGAAGATCCGCTTGGTGGCGTCGATCGCGTCGTGGGCGGTCCGCAACGCCTCGACCACCGGCGTGGTCGGCCCTCCCTCCCCGGCGGCCCTCCGGGCCTCTTCCCGGAGCGTCACCGCGCAGCCGGCGAGCACGAGGGTGGTGGTCGCGACGAGCGCCGCCGCGGCCGCGCCGCGGGGGATCGGGAGTCTTTGCATCATGGCGAGGAAACGTACGGAGCCCCGAGAATCCGGGTCAAGCGGCGACCGGGTCGGGGCCGGCCGGGTGGTGGCCGGCGGGAGAGCCGCCGATCTTTCCTCGCGTGTCGACCTCCGTCCGATCCTCCGCCGGCCCGCTCCTCGCGCTCGCCCTCGTCCTCCTCGTGGGGACGATCGGGTGCCGGCGCGACGTCGGCGCCCCCGAACCGAGCCGGGAAACGATCTCCACCGAGCGGTTCGCCGAGGTCCTCTCCGACCTCGTGCTGCTCCGGATCGAGGCCCTGCCCGACACCCAGGCGTACCGGCTCCGGCGGGACACGCTCCTCGAGCGCCACGGGGTGACCAGGGAGGATCTCGTGGAGTTCGCCGAGGTCCACGGCCGGGACGACGAGACGATGGCGGCGGTCTACCGGCGGCTCGGAGCGCGGCTCGACACCATCTCCGAGATCCGGAGGGACTCGATCACGGAGAGCTTCTTCCCCTCCGGGGAGGAGGCGGGCGTCGGGGGAGAGCCCGACACGGCCGGAGGCGGCTAGCTCACTCCCACTCGATCGTCGCCGGCGGCTTGCTCGAGATGTCGTACACCACCCGGTTCACTCCCGGCACTTCGTTGATGATCCGGTTCGCCACCCGCCCCAGGAAGTCGGGCGGGAACGGGTACCAGTCGGCGGTCATCCCGTCGCGCGAGGTGACCGCCCGGAGCGCGGCCACGTTCTCGTAGGTGCGGCTGTCCCCCATCACGCCCACCGCCCGCACCGGCAGGAGCACCGCGAACGCCTGCCAGATGTCGTCGTACAGCTGCGCCGCGCGGATCTCCTGGAGGTAGATCGCGTCGACCTCGCGGAGCAGCGCGAGCCGCTCCTCGTCCACCTCCCCGAGCACCCGGATCGCGAGGCCCGGCCCCGGGAACGGGTGGCGACCGAGGATCTCCTCGGGAAGCGCCAGCTCCCGGCCCACCTGGCGCACCTCGTCCTTGAACAGCTCCGCCAGCGGCTCCACCACCTCGAGGCGCATCTTCTCGGGCAGCCCGCCCACGTTGTGATGGGTCTTGATCGTGGCCGAGGGCCCCCGCACCGAGCGGGACTCGATCACGTCGGGGTACAGGGTTCCCTGCACCAGGAAATCCACCTCGCCCACCTCCTCGGCCGCCTCCTCGAACACCTCGACGAAGGTGTGGCCGATCCGCCGCCGCTTCTCCTCCGGGTCGGTGGTGTCGGCCAGGTCCGAGAGGAAGCGCCGCCGGGCGTCGACCACCTCGAGCCGCCAGTGGAGGTGCTCGCGGAAGGCGCGCTCCACCTGGTCGCGCTCCCCCTTCCGCAACAAGCCCGTGTCGACGAAGATGCAGGTGAGCCGGTCGCCGATCGCCTCGTGGACGATCGCGGCCGCCACCGCCGAGTCCACCCCACCCGAGAGGCCGCACACCGCGCGGCCCTCGCCGATCCGCTCGGCGATCGACGCCACCGAGCGCTCCACGAAGGAGGCCATCGTCCAGGTGGGCTCGCACCCGCAAACGTCGAAGACGAAGTTGGCGACGATCTCCTCGCCCCGTTCGGTGTGGACGACCTCGGGATGGAACTGGACGCCGAAGCGCCGGCTCTCCGGGTTCCCGAAGGCGGCGATCGTGTCCTCGGTGGAGAGCCCGAACAGGAGGTAGCGGTGGGGCACGGTCTCGATCCTGTCGCCGTGGCTCATCCACACGTCGATCTCCTCGCCCACGTCGAAGCCGCCGAAGGGGCCCACCGGGTTCTCCACCACGAGCCGGGCGCGACCGTACTCCCGCGACTCCGCCGGCTCCA
>JAWVZN010000002.1:0-95436 GCA_033722155.1 Gemmatimonadota bacterium
CGAGGAGGGCGAGAGACGCCGGCTGGCGCTCGTCGTGGCCCTCGCCGTGGCGCTCGTGTTCCTGGTCACCGCGGCCCTCTTCGAGTCGCTCCGGGCCCCGCTGGTCGTCCTGGCCGCGGTCCCGCTCGCCCTGATCGGGGTCTTCCTCCTGTGGTGGGCGACTGGCGAGACGTTCACCCGGGAGGCGTGGATCGGGGTCGTGATGATGGCCGGGATCGTGGTGAACAACGCGATCCTCGTGGTGGACCGGATCGGCGCCCGCGCCCGGGGCGACGAGGCTCCTCCCCTCCCCCTCCGGGAGGCCGCCCTGGAGGGCACGCTCGACCGGGTGCGGCCGATCCTGATGACCACCGCGACGACCGTGCTCGGGCTGCTGCCGCTGGTCCTCTTCCCCGGGTCGGTGGAGTCGAACCTGTGGCGCTCGCTGGCCCTGGCGACGATCGGCGGGCTGCTCGCCTCCACCCTCTTCGTCCTCGTCACGATCCCGGCGCTCGCCGCACTCCTGCTTCCGGATCGAGGGGACGGATCGTGAGGAAGTGGCGTCAGTCGAGCGGGTTCCGGAACCGGAGGTCGGGGAATCGGGCGAAGTCGCCGTCGGTGCCGCACAGGACGAGCCCGTGCTCGATGGCGAGCGCGGCGAGATGGGCGTCCGGGCACGAGGTCGATCCTCCGGGGGAATCGCCGCGGAACGCCGTCAGTGGCTGGATTCCCTTCGCGCGCGTGCCGCCAGAGCGAAGTGGAGGAAGTACTCCTGCAGGCCCCGAACCGACTCCCATGCCGCTTTCTCCCCGTAGAAGAGACGGCAGAACTCCTCGCGGGCGCGGGCGATCTCGCGCCGGCGATGCCCCCGCCACCGGGGATCGGCCAGCGTCAGGTCGAAGAGCTCCAACGCCCGGTCGAAGGCGCCCTGGAATCGCTCCTCGTTCCCCGTCGAAGAGGCGCGAACGGCCCGATCGACCTCGCTGCCGATGTTCCCCATCTGCTCGGCCAGCGAGAGCGTTCGCCAGCGGCCGGCGCTCAAGCTTCTGTGACCGGACATCGCGATCACCCGGCCACCAGGTCGTCGACGACCCGGCGGATTCTCGCGCGGGTTTCGGTGTCCTCGACCCCGCGCGAGCGATTTCCCTGCGAGGGGCGGAGGTTGATCATGGAGTCGTACTCGATCCAGTCCCCACCGGTCTGACGGGGATACAGGTTGATGCCCCAGAGGTCGTCCTGACGAGAGCCGTCGTCGAGCAGGAGGGCCTCCTGGTCCGAGTGGAGCTCGCCGGCGATCGCCATGATCCCGCGCTCGACGTCGACGACCGCCTTGACCATGTCGCCGAACTGCTCGTGTGCGAGCCTCTCGACCTCGGATCTCGCGATCCGCTCCCGCACGATCCGGATTCCTGCGAATGGATCCTCGGTCACGCGCCCTACACGATCCGGAAGTAGTCCACCAGCACGCAGCGGCGCCGGCGGACGAACGTCCTCGCGCTGGTGGGGCCCTCGCCGGTGGGGGTGGAGATCGTCATCGCGGTGGGCCCCTCCCCGCCGAAGCCGAGCCCGGCCAGGTTGGGGCCGTTCTTCACGAAGATCGAGCAGTCGATCTCGACCGCCATCCGGTGGAGATGGTCGAGGATCTTCGAGTGCATGCAGGCGGTGTGGCGGAAGCCGTGCTCGAGCTCGATCGCCCAATCGATCGCGGTGTCCACGTCGGGGCACCGGATGAAGGGGACGCACGGGGTGAGCAGCTCGAGGACGGCGAACGGGTGATGGCGGTCGGTCTCGGCGATCAGGAGCCGGGTGGAGTCGGGCACGCGCTTCCCGATCCGCTCCGCCAGCACCGGGGCGTCCTTCCCGATGAACTCCCTGTTCATCCGCGGGCTCTCGCCGGGGTAGTCGACCAGGATCGCGCGAGCGAGCACCTCGGCCTCGTCGGTGTCGAGCAGGACGGCATCGTTCCGCTGGAGCTCCTCCAGCAGGGCGTCGGCGATCGACTCCTCGGCGAGGATCTCCTTCTCGCAGGTGCACACGATGTTGTTGTCGAAGGAGGCCCCGGCCACGATGTCGGCGGCGGCCCGCTCGAGGTCGGCGCTGGCGTCGACGACGGCGGGCGGGTTGCCGGGCCCGGCGGCGATCACCCGCTTGTCGGACTCCTGGGCGGCCTTCACCACCCCGCCGCCCCCGGTGACCACGAGCAGGTCGATCCCCTCGTGGTGGAAGAGGGTCTGCGCGGTTTCGATCGAGGGCTCGGCCACGGCGGTGAGCAGCGTGCCCGGCCCGCCCGCCTCCTCGGAGGCCCGGTTCATCAGGTCGATCGCGTGGTTGGTGACCCCCTTCGCCATCGGGTGGGCGCCGAACACCACCGCGTTGCCCGCGGCGATCATGGAGATCCCGTTGTTGATGATGGTGGCGCCGGGGTTGGTGGAGGGGGTGACCGCCCCGATCACGCCCCACGGGGCGAGCTCGGTGAGGGTGAGGCCGTGGTCCCCGGAGAGGATCTCGGGGTTCAGGTCCTCGGTCCCCGGCGTCTTCTCGGCGCACAGGCGATTCTTCAGCACCTTGTCGCGGACGTTGCCGAGGCCGGTCTCGGCCACCGCCTCCTCGGCCAGCACGCGATCGTTCTCGGAGAGGAGCCGGCGCTGGTTCGCGATGATCCGCTGGCGCAGCTCGATCGACCGGATCTCGCGCTGCGCCCTGCCGGCGGCGGCGACCGCCTCGTCCACGGTCTCGAAGATCCCCCGCCGGTCGGCGCCGGCGTCGGGCTTCGCGAGGGGCCGCTCCGCGCCGGGCTCGGCGGCGCGGTGGCGCTCGACCCGGGTGGTGGAGGGATGGCCCGACCGGTAGCCCGGCACCTCGGCGGCGCCACCGGAGGAAGGCTCCTGGCCGCGAAGCTGGGCGGTGATGTCGTCGACGATGCGGCGGATCTCGTGTTCGCTCAGGGGCACGGCGCCACCCGTTCCGGTTCGGAGCGTGGCTCGGGGCGCGGCGCGTCACCGCCGCGCCGGCGCGGCCTCACTCGGAGACGATCGGGAAATGGCCGTCGAGCTGGTCGTGGGGCCGCGGGATGACGTGGATCGAGACCACCTCGCCCACCTTCTTGGCGGCGGCGGCGCCCGCGTCGACGGCGGCCTGGCAGGCGGCGACGTCGCCGCGCACCAGGGCGGTGACGTAGCCCGCGCCGATCTTCTCGTATCCGACGAGCTCCACGCGCGCGGCCTTCACCATGGCGTCCGCCGCCTCGATCAGGGCGACGAGCCCGCGGGTCTCGATCATCCCCAGTGCTTCCATCCGTGTCCTCCTCCCGCCCCGATGGGCGGTGCGGGTGCGAATCAGGCTTCGGCCGCCTGCATGCAGGCGATCGCGGCGACGTTCTCGATGTCCTCGGCGGAGGCGCCGCGAGAGAGATCGTGCATGGGAGCGGCGAGCCCCTGAAGCAGCGGCCCCAACGCCGTCATCCGAGCCAGGCGCTGAGCCAGTTTATAGCCGATGTTGCCCGCGTTCAAGTCGGGAAAGATCAAGACGTTCGCTCTCCCTTCGAGCGGACTGTCGGGTGCCTTGCGCGCCGCGACGTCGGGAACGACCGCGGCGTCGAGCTGCAGCTCGCCGTCGACCGGGAAGCCCGGAGAGCGCGCCCGGGCCCTCCGGGCGGCGTCGGCGACCCGATCCACCATGGGATGGGAGGCGCTCCCCTTCGTGGAGAAGGAGAGCATCGCCACCCGCGGGTCGGTTCCGGTGAGCGATTCGTGGGTCCTCGCGCTCGCGATCGCGATGTCGACCAGCTGGTCGACGGTCGGATCCGGGACCACCCCGCAGTCGCCGAACGTGTACGTCTCCCCGCCGGGAGCGATCATCAGGAAGACCGAGGAGACGGTGCGGATGCCGGGAGCGGTGCCGAGGATCCGGATCGCCGCGCGGACCGTGTCGGGCGTTGTCGACAGGTTGCCGGCGACGCACCCGTCCGCCTCGCCGCGGGCGACCAGGAAGGCGCCGAAGCCGGGCCCCGTCTCGAGCTCGGAGCGAGCCCGGTCGAGGGACGTCGTCCGGCCCCGGGAGGCCCGGATCTCCCGGTACTCCTCGGCGTAGGCGTCGAGCCGGGGCGAGGAGGCGGGGGCGATCGTCTCGATCCCGTGGAGGGAGACCCCGGCCCGCTCGGCGGCCTCGGCGAGCGAGATCGCGCCCCCGAGCAGCGTCACCGAGCAGATCCCCTCGTCCACCAGGGCGCGGGCGGCGGCCACGGCGCGGGGATCCTCCCCGTCGGCCAGCACCACCCGGCCGGCGGCGGCCCGGGCACGCTCACGGATCTTCCGAAGGAGCTCCCCGGCCGAGCTCATCGGTCCAGCCGGCCGAGCAGACGGCGGGCGATCGTGCGGACCTGCTCGGGGTCGGCCTCCGGCACCTGGGCGAGGACCCGCTGGACGACCCGCTCGACGTCGGAGGGGGCGGACTCGCGGGTCGCCCCGGCCTCCCCCACGAGCTCGATCCCCCACCGGCTCGCCTCGTCGCGGGCCAGGGGCGTGACGATCGCGCCGGCCGGGACGGAGAGCCGGGTCTCCCGCCGGCGGCGGGCGGCGCGGACGTCCTCGGCGGAGATCAGCGCCCGGGCCATCGCCTCCTCCCCCTCACGCCGCCTCCACCGCGGAGCGGCCGCGCTTCGTCTCGGCGATCCGGCGGACGATGTCGGCGGAAGCCGAGAGGTACGCCTCCGCGCCGGCGGAGTTCGGGTCCGTCTCGAACAGGAGCCGGCCCTCACGGGCCGCCTCGGCGAGCGCCACGTTGATCGGGATCACGGTCTCCAGGAGATCCTCCCCCCACTGCCGTTCCATCCGGGCGAGGCTCTCCCTCGCCACCCGGGTACGGCGGTCGTAGAGGGTCGCCAGGTAGCCCAGGAGCAGCAGCCGGCGGTTGAGCCGGCGGCGCACCTTGTCGACCAGCTCCAGGGTGCGCGGCACGCTCTCCAGGGCGAAGGGGTGGGTCTGAACGGGCACCACGACCGCGTCGGCGGCCCGAAGGGCGTTCACCGTGTAGAGGGAGAGGGCCGGCGGGACGTCGATCACCACGATCCCGAACGGCGGATCCTCGTCCGCGTCCATCGCCTCGGCGAGGAGGCTCTCCCGCCCGGGCACGCCGGCGAGTTCCGACTCCATCTCCCCCAGGCTCTCGTGGGCGGGCGCGCAGGAGAGACCTTGGTAGCGGGTCGGCTCGGCGGCGGCCAGGAGCCCGCCCCCGGGGTCGATCAGGACGTCGGTGAGGGTGGCCTCGAGGGTCTCCGGGTCGAGACCCACGTGGCGGGTGGCCGAGGCCTGCGGATCGAGGTCCACCAGCAGGGTCTCCACCGCCGACTCGGCGATCGCCCCGGCGACGTGGACGGCGGAGGTGGTCTTCCCCACCCCGCCCTTGGCGTTGGCGAAGACGATCGCGTAGGGGCGGCTCACCGCTCGGTCGCCGGGTAGTAGCGGCTCTCGACCTTCTCGATCGCGCCGGCGTCGAGGAGCGCCTTGACCGGGCGGATCAGCCGACGCCACTCGACGTCGAGCCGCTCCCCCAGCTCGGGCAGCGAAATCCCCTCGTCGCCCGCCCGCCGGATCTCCTCGAGGGAGCTGTCGCGGAGGGGGCCGTTCTCGACGGCGCCGCCGGCGGAGCCCGTCCCGGACCCCGATCCGGGGCGTCCCCCCCCGATGGAGTGGTCCACCCGGAAGGAGCCGAGCGAGCGGCCCCCCTCGAGCGCTTCGACCATCCGGTCGGTGGCCCCGTGGGGCCGGGGGATCACGTGGACGGAGACGAGCTCGCCCACCTTCGCGGCGGCGACCGCCCCGGCGTCGGTGGCGGCCTTGACCGCGGCCACGTCTCCCCGCACCAGGATCGCGACCAGCCCGCCCTGCGGGTACTCCTTCTTCACGATCTCGACCTTCGCGGCCTTCACCATCGCGTCGGTCGCCTCGGTGGCGCCGACGAGGCCCCGGGTCTCGATCATGCCGAGCGCGGTGGGCGCCATCCTCTCCTCCTCAGTAGCGGATCGGGTCGCCGTGCACGGCGAGCACCTCTCGCTCGAACGCCTCGCAGGCGGCGCGGCAGTCCGCCTCGGTGCCGGTGACCAGCGCGCCGGCCATGTTCGTGGGCGTGGGCGGCTCCATCCACTCCACCAGGTCGACGGCGGCCTCCTTGAGCGCGCCGTCGAGGGCGAAGGCCGCCTCCAGCGGGGTCGCCTTGAGGTAGCCGAGCGAACCCCCGGGCTCGATCCCGGCCCGGCGGGAGAGGTGCGTGCCGGTTCGCGCGATCAGGTGGGCGAAGTAGGGTCGCCTCCCCTCCCCGTCGGCCGAGCCGTAGCTCACCCGTGACTCGAGGTGGCCGATCGCAGCGTCCATCCCCGCTTCGACTTCGCCGATCCGCGAGGAAGCCATCACCGCGATCGTCTCTCCGCTCGTCGGGCCCGAGGGACAGGCCGAGCCGCCGTAGAAGGAGCGCGCGTAGACGACTTCCACGTCGGCCTTCTTGGTCGCCTCGTCGATCGCCACGTAGGTGGGGTCGTCCTGGTCGACGGTCAGCAGCCCGAGGGCCACCAGGTCGTCGGCGAGGTCGAGCGCCTCGGCGAGCGCGCCGGCCACGTTGGGGATGGTGCGGACGGCGAGCACCCGGGGGGTGAGCGGGGTGGCCATGGGCCTCGGTCTCTCGGGAGCGAACGTCTCGGGGTGAACGGAGCGTATTCTAGGAGCGGCCCCGAGGCCGGTCAAGCGGCTCAGAAGCGCACCTTCGTCCGGGTCCAACGGGCGATCCGCCGGCCGTCCCGGGTCGCGGGAGCCCACCGCGTCCGGTGGGCTGCGGAGCGGGCGGCCGCGTCGAGACCGGCGATCCGGCTGCCGAGCTCGACTCTCACCTCGCCCACCGTGCCGTCGGCGAGCACCCGGACGAGCAGGTGCACGATCCTCCCCCTCGCCCGCTCCCGGTCCACGCCGTCGGGGATGTCGGGGACGACGAGGCGGAGCAGCCGGGGTGGGCTCGCGCCCCTCTCCCCCCTTCGGGGCGGCTCCCGGCCGGCGGCCTCGCCGGCGCCCTCCAGCGGGAGGTCGCTCGCCTCGCGCCGCTCGTCGCCGACTCGGCGGTCGGAGGGCTCGGGGACCTCCTCGATCACCGGGGTCGGCGCCGGGACCGGATCGGCCCGTGCGGGCCCGGGCGGCACCGGCTCCCTCGGGGACGCGATCCGGGCGTCGACAACCTCCAGCTCGGATCCCGCCGTCGCGCGGAGCGCGGCGGCCGGGGAGTCCGGGATCAGCGCCTCGCGGATCGGCCCGGATGCGGCGTCGGAGAGGAGCAGGGCGGCGAGGTGGAGGCCGGCGGCCGCGAGCAGGCTCCAACGCCACACCCTCCCGTGGTCGTCCCGCCAGCGGCGGTTCACGGGGGAGGGCGCGCTCGGGCGGGTCACACCACCAGGTTCACCAGGCGGTCGGGAACGACGATCGTCTTCCGGACGGGCTTTCCGTCGAGCAGCTCGGGGATCCGGCCGTGCTCCCTGGCCCGCGCCCCCAGCTCCTCCTCGGAGAGGCCGCGCTCCACCTCCATCTCCTCGCGCACCTTGCCGTTCACCTGGATCACGACGGTCACCTCCTCGGTTCGGAGGATCTGCGGGTCGAACTCCGGCCAGGCGGCGTCCACGACGGAGGCTTCCCGCCCGATCCGCTCCCACAGCTCGTCGGCCAGGTGGGGGGCGATCGGCCCCATCATCCGGATCGTGGCGTCGAGGCACTCGCGGAACAGGTCGCGGTCCACGTCGTCGGGGAACGGATCGTCGATCGGCGCCACCTGGTAGAGGGCGTTGACGAGCTCCATCACGCGGGCGATCGCGGTGTTGAAGCTCCACTGCTCGAGGTCCTCGGTGGCCCCCTTCACGGAGCGGTGACGCACGAGCTGCAGCTCCCGCATCGCCTCCCCCTCGTACTCGCGGGTCGCGGCCCCCGGATCGACCTCCGCCTCCTCGAACAGGTGTCCGTGCCGGTCCACCAGCCGCCACACCCGCTGGAGCCAGCCCGCGACCGCGCGGATCCCCTCGTCCTTCCAGTCGCCCCCCTCCTCGTAGGAGAAGCCGAACATGAGGTAGGCCCGGAAGGCGTCGGCCCCGTACTCCGCGACGTACTCGTCGGGGCTGATCACGTTGCCCTTCGACTTCGACATCCGGGCGCCCTCCTTGGTGATCGTCCCCTGGTGCACCAGGCGGGCGAAGGGCTCGTCGATCCCGACGTGTCCGAGGTCCCGCATTGCTTTGGTGACGAAGCGGGAGTAGAGGAGGTGGAGCGTGGCGTGCTCGATGCCGCCCGAGTACATGTGGACCGGCAGCCACTTCGCCACCAGCTCCGGATCCCACGGCTTCTCCTCGTCGTGGGGGTCGAGGTAGCGGAAGTAGTACCAGGAGGAATCGACGAACGTGTCCATGGTGTCCGGGTCGCGGCGGGCCGGCTCGCCGCATTCGGGACACGCCGTGCGCAGGAACGCCTCGGAGCGCTCCAGCGGGCTCTTCCCCGCCCCCAGCGAGAAGTCGACGTCGTAGGGGAGCTCGACGGGCAGCTCCTCCTCGGGGACGGCCACCTCCCCGCAGGCGTCGCAATGGACGATCGGGATCGGGGCCCCCCAGTAGCGCTGGCGGCTCACCAGCCAGTCACGGAGTCGGTAGTTCACCGTCTTGTGGCCCTGGCCGGCGTGGGCGAGCTCGGCGATCACCTCGGGGATCATCTCCTCGGAGTCCATCCCCGTGTAGGGCCCCGAGTCGACCACGGTCCCGTGGCCGGTGTAGGCGCCTTCCTCGGGGGTTGCCTCGCGGGGCTCGATCACCGTCTCGATCGGCAGCTCCAGGGCGGTGGCGAACTCCCGGTCGCGCTCGTCGTGACCGGGGACTCCCTGGATCGCCCCGGTCCCGTAGGTGGCCAGCACGAAGTCGGCCACCCAGATCGGGATCGCCTCCCCGGTGAGGGGGTGGCGGGCGTAGGCGCCGGTGAACACGCCGCTCTTCTCCGTCTCTACGGCGGTGCGCTCGATCTCGGAGCGTCGGCGTGCGCGCGCGCGATACGCCGCGACCTCTTCGCGGTGCTCCTCGCGGACGATCTCCTCGACCAGCTCGTGCTCGGGGGCGAGCGCCAGGAAGGTGACCCCGTAGATCGTGTCGGGGCGGGTGGTGAAGGTGCGGATCGTCCGCTCTCCCGGGTCCTCCACCTTCCAATCGATCTCCACCCCCTCGGAGCGGCCGATCCAGTTCCGCTGCAGAGCCTTGGTGCGGTCGGGCCACTCGAGGTCGTCGAGCCCCTCGAGCAGCTCGTCGGCGTACTCGGTGATCCGGAAGAACCACTGGGTGAGGTCGCGCCTCTCCACCGTGGCGCCGCACCGCTCGCACACGTTCCCCTCGAGGACCTGCTCGTTGGCGAGCACGGTCTGGTCGACGGGGCACCACCACACCGGGGCCGCCTTCCGGTAGGCGAGCCCGGCCTCGTGGAGCTGGAGGAAGAGCCACTGGGTCCACCGGTAGTACTCCGGCTCGCTGGTGTTCAGGGTGCGACCCCAGTCCCACATCGCGCCCATCGCCTTCAGCTGTTCGATCATGTTGGCGACGTTGGCCTCGGTCGAGTCCCTGGGGTGGATCCCCGTCTTCACCGCGTAGTTCTCCGCCGGCAGACCGAAGGCGTCGAATCCCCACGGCTCGAACACGTCCCAGCCCCGCATCCTGCGGAATCGCGCCCACGAGTCGGCCGGCCCGTAGTGGTACCAGTGGCCCACGTGGAGCCGGTCGCCGGAGGGGTAGGCGAACATCACCAGCGCGTAGCACGGCCGCTCTGCGCCCTGGAGGTCGGCGTGGAAGAGATCCATCGCCTCCCACCGCCGACGCCACTTCGGCTCGATCGCGTGAGGGTCGTAGCGGTCTTCTGTCATGGCCGTCGGTTCGGTTCGGCGGGCGCTCGCGCGGCCCTGAGCGGTTCGCGGCGGGATCCGACCGACCCCGGCGCGCGGAACGAATCGAAGTTAGACCGGCCCGCCGGGGCCAGCAAACGGTCCGGAACCGTGTTGACGCCCCGCGATCCGTCTGCTACGGTAGGCCGCGAACCCCCCTATCCGGGACCGGAGGCGTGCATGAGCGGACGATTCTCAGCGGTGGTGATCGCGGGCGCGGGGCTGGCCGCGGCCGCGTGCACGACCGGCGGAGCGACCGGCGCGGTTTCCCTCGACCCGCCCCGGGCGGTCAACGGCGACGACTCGGCGATCGCCTGGCCCTTCCTCGTCACCCACGGCGGCGGGAAGACGCTCGCGGGCTTCCACCTTCGGGTCGAGGAGGGAGCGGATCTCGTGGGGGTGCGCCCGGACGCGGAAAATCCCCCGATCGACGACGCCGCCGCGTACCACTGGACGGGCGAGGTCCGGGGGGACGAGGGGTACTGGACGGGCGACGTGGTCCCGCCGGGGGGCACGGTCTCGCTGGCCATCCTGGTGCGGCCCACCGGCGAGGGCGATCCCCGGATCCGGGTCGTCCACTGGCCCACCGACGGACGCGACGAGCCCGTGGGGTCGGAGACGTGCGAGATCTGGAGCTTCGACATCGAGGATCAGCGGGCGAACCAGACCTCCTGCTGAGCCCCTTCCGGGACCGCGTCGAGAGGATCGAACTTCACGGTAAGAGCTCATCGATCGTCCCCCGGTAGACGAGGCGCGCGTCCCCGGTCAAGCGGGGGTCGGTCGGCAGCTCGGGCGCGTCCCCGGACGGGCTCTCCGGCGGGGTGAAGTCGATCGTGAGGGGAATCCCCCCGGTCGTCTCGAAGGTGACCGGAGGCCGGGTCATGCCCCACAGGTGGGTGAGGATCGCGGCGGCGGTGGCCCCGGTGCCGCACGAGAGGGTCTCGTCCTCCACCCCGCGCTCGTAGGTGCGGAGCCGGATGCGGCCCGGGCCCCGGAGCTCGACGAAGTTGACGTTCGTGCCGGACGGGCCCCAGTAGGGGTGGTGGCGCAGCCGGCGCCCCTCCTCGACCACCGGGTGCGCCTCGACCTCGTCGACGAGGGCGATGACGTGTGGGGTGGCGGTGTCGAGGAAGCCGACCCTCCGGTAGGGGCCCTCCTCCAGGTCGCGGTAGCGGAGCGTGAGGTCGCGAGGGGGGACGAGCCACACCGTCACGGCCGGGTCTCCCGGGTCGGGCACCTCCGCCCGGAACCGGCCGCTCCCCGTCTCGAACTCCATCGTCGGAGAGGCCACGGCGCCGATCAGGCGGGCGTAGCGCGCGAGGCAGAGCGAGCCGTTGCCGCACATCGGCGCCTCCCCCCCGTCGGCGTTGTAATACACCATCCGGTAGTCGGCCGATGGATCGTCCTCCAGCAGGACGACCGCATCGGCGCCGAGCCCGAGCCCGCGGCGGCACAACCGCGGCACGATCTCGTGGCTCCGCTCGCGCGGGAACCACCGCTCGCGGTCGTCGAAGACCACGAAGTCGTTGCCGCCGCCCGACATCTTCACGAAGGAGCGGCCGCTCAGCGCGTTCATCGGGCCATCGCCTCCCTCTCGAGCCGACCGGTGAGGTGCCACCATCGCATCCGCCACACCATCCAGATCGCCTCCCACACGATCCGCTCGCTCATCTTGCTCTCCCCCACGTTGCGGTCGACGAAGACGATCGGCAGCTCGACGACCCGGAAGCCGGCGTGCCAGGTGCGGAACACCGTCTCGATCTGGAACGCGTAGCCGGTGGAGCGGATGGCGTCGAGATCGAGCATTTCGAGAACCTCGCGCCGGTAGCACTTGTAGCCGCTCGTCAGGTCGTTGAAGGGCAGCCCGGTCACCGCCCGGGCGTACTTGTTGGCGAGCCACGAGAGGAGCAGACGGCCCATGGGCCAGTTCACCACGGTCACCCCCCGGGTGTAGCGCGAGCCGACGACGAGGTCGTGCTCTCCGGCGAGCGCCAGGAACTCCGGCAGGTGCTCCGGGTCGTGGCTCAGGTCGGCGTCCATCTCGAAGACCAGCTCGTAGGAGCGGTCGAGCGCCCATCGGAACCCGGCGATGTATGCGCTCCCGAGCCCCAGCTTGCCGGGCCGGTGCAGGACGTGGAGCCTGGGCTCCTCGGAGGCCATCCGCTCGGCGAGGTCGCCGGTTCCGTCCGGCGACGCGTCGTCGACCACGAGGATCTCGAGTCGCCCGTCCGCGGAGAGGATCCGCGGCACCAGCCGCGGGAGATTGTCCCGCTCGTCGTAGGTCGGTACGATGACGAGTGCGTCACCCATGGGCTTCCCGCGCCTCGGATGGATTTCCGGATTCGGCTCCCGCGCGAAGGTCCTCCACGCCGTAGCCGACGGCGAGCGCGGCGGCCACGAGGAGCTCGACGGCGGTCGACCACAGGCGGGCCAGGATCGAGCCGGCGACGGCGATGGTGGCCGGAACATAGAGACCGAGCAGGACCGCGAACACGCCCTCCCGCACCCCGAGCCCGCCGGGCACGAACACCATCAGGTAGCCGGCCAGATGGGCGGCGGCGTAGATCCCCACCACCGGCCACACGGCGCGCGCGGGCAACCCCACCACCCCGTCGAGGAACAGGAAGAACGCCACCCCCAGGCCGATCCACAGAAGCCCGTAGCCGGCGGTGAGCGCGATCCGCTCGTTCCACGGGATCTTCCGGTACAGCTCGGGCCGGCGGAGGAGCCGAAGCGCGAGGCGGTAGGTTCCGTCGAAGGCCGGGGTGAGCAGGATCGTCAGCAGGACGGCCGCCAGCGCGACCCCGGCCCAGCCGACCTCGAACCACCCGCCGGGAGCCTCGGGCAGCGAGAGGGCGACGATCACGAAGCCGGTTCCGACGACGAACGCCTGCCCGGTCACGGTCGCCGCCACCGTCACCACCGGGCTCACCCCCTTGGCGCGCGCCATCCAGGCGGCGCCGGCCAGCTGGAGAATCTTACCGGGCACGTAGCGGCCGAGGTTCGCGAAGTACCACACCCGATGGGCGTCGACGGTGGAGAGGCGGCCGCCGAGGGCGCCCAGGACGTGCCGCCACAGAAGCACGAATCCCGAGTACACGAGGATCAGGCCCCCGGAGGCGAGCAGGACGCGCGGCCACCCCACGCTCCACTCGTAGGCGGAGACGCGGCCCCAGTTGCGGACCAGGTAGACCGCCAGGAAGACGACCACGAGAGCGGCGGCGACGCGCTCGACCCATCGAAGCCATCGCCGGAGGGATCCGGACGGCACGGCTCAGGACCCCTCCGCCTCGCGACCGCCGCGGCCTCTCCAGGTGAGCGCGAGGGCGGCGGCCAGCAGGACCACGCCCGCCAGGCTTCCCCACCCCCCGTACTCGACGTACGGATCGTCGAAGACGAGCTCCACCCGGTGGGAGCCGGCCGGGAGCGGGACGCCGCGCAGCGCCACGTCGACCCGCATCACCTCCACCGGCTCGCCGTCGACCCGCGCCGACCAGTAGGGGTGGTGGATCTCGCTCAGCACCAGCAGCCCGTCGGCGGGATTCTCCACCTCGAGCTCGAGGCGATCGGGAACGCGCTCCACCCACTCGATCCGCGCCCGACCCTCGGCGGCCCCCAGCGGGGGCGGGTCGGCTCCGGGCTCGAGAAGCGCGGTCGTCGCCGGATCGATTCGGCCGAGCGCCTCCGCGGGATCGGCGTCGGCCGGTCGGACCCGGACGTCGTGCACCACCCAGGCGCCCCGCGCCGGCCCGGTCCACCGGTAGACGATCTTCCCTCCGCCCTCGAACGCGGGACGCAACCCCTCCAGCTCGATCGGGCGGGAGGAGACGAGGTACCGGAGGTCGAGCAGCGCCCACAGGCGCGTATCGGAGAGGCGCTCCATCTGCTCCCCCACCAGGTCGTCCCACCACCGGAGCCGGAACTTCTGGGAGCCGGTCACGGAGGGGACCCGGAAGAGCATCAGATCGTTGGGCCCGTAGGTGCCGGGCAGGGGGAGCGCGCGGAAGGGGCCGGGCTCCTCCCGGAGGAACTCCACGGCGGGATCGGGTCGGGCCACCTCGGCCACCGGGATCGTGTCGTAGAACTTCCGGTTCACCCGCCAAAGGTCCGCGACGGTGACGACGGCGAGGACGGCGCAGGCGGCGAGCGGGGCCAGCACGCCCCGGACCGCGGCCCAGCACACCGCCACCCCGATCCCCCAGTACAGGGTGAAGAGCCCCAGGCCGCGAGCGAAGCCGGGCATCGCCCGGCGGACCCCCTCGAGGCGATCCGGCCCGATCGACCCGTACAGCAGATTCGACCAGAAGCGGGCGAAGGAGTCCGGCGCGCCGGCCGCCCAGAACCACGTCACGATCCACGCGATCGCGAGCCCGCCGAGGATCTTCCACGCCGGGTGTCCCGCGTCGGCGAGCTCCTTCCGGCGGTCGTGGAGGGCCTGGGCGCCGTGTCCCGCGAGCACCACGACGGCGAGGGCGACGATCGAGTACATCATCGACGGGGCCCGGAACTGCTTCACGAACGGCAGCACCTCGTAGGCGATCCGGTGGATCGGGGTGGCCGCTCCCCAGGCGAACAGCAGCGCGACGACCCCGAGGCCGGCGAAGAACCACACCCGGGCGGTGCGGCGCGCCGCCAGCGCGAGGGCGGCCAGGAGCACCGGTACGGCGCCCAGATACTCGGTATGGAGCTTGAAGGGGTTCGTTCCCCAGTACCGCTCGAGGATCCCCTGGAACTCCGGCCACATCGCCGCCAGGGTCTCCTGCGCCGGCATCGACCACGACGAGGCGTAGGCGTAGTCCCGCGCCGCGCGATGGGAGAACTCCACCATGTTCATCGTCGGCCAGATCTCCACCAGCGCCACCAGCCCGGCCACCGCGTAGGCCCCGACGAACCCGCCCAGGAGCCGGAGCGGGGGTCCCCACGCCCGTTCCTCGCGGCGGACCTGGACGAGCCGGAACGCGACCCACGCGCCGAGCGCCATGGCGGCGAAGTACGTCATCTGGACGTGCGGGGTGAACAGCTGGAGGACGACGACCGCCGCGAGCCACCCGAACCAGTGGAGCGATCGGCGCGAGATCGCCCGCTCCGCCAGCAGGAAGAGGGCGGGGGCCCACTGCATCGCGAACATCCTGCCGTCCTGGCCGGCGTAGAGGTGGCTCACGATGTAGCCGGTGAACATGTAGCCGGCGCCGACCACGATCGCCGCGCCGGGCGCCAGGTCCAGCTCGCGGGCGAGGGCGTAGGCGAGAAGCCCCGCGAGCAGGAAGTGGAGCACGAACGCCCATCCGATCGCCCGGTGGAGCGGCATCACGAAGTAGGCGAGCGACGTCGGGTACCACACCGGATACGGGAGGATCGAGAGGTACGGCATCCCCCCGTACACGTAGGGGTTCCACTCCGGCAGCCCCCGGCCCGCCGCTACCTCCTGGACCGCGAAGGCGCGGCTCTGGTACGCCTCGCTCACCATGTCGGTGCCGAAAAGCATCGCTTCCCGGTCGGCGACGAAGGAGCCGAAGAACAGCAGGGTGGCCGCCCCGGCGGCGACCAGGAAGGCGCCGAACACGCGTTTCTCGCTCATGGAGCGTCGACCTCCCCGGCGTGTCGCGCGAAGAAGAACCATTGCGGAGACGCGAGCTCCAGCAGCCGCCCCCGGATCGATCCGGGGGCGAGACGCACCGCCCGCCCGGCGAGCCGCCCGAGAGCACCGTCGTAGCGGTCGAGCAGGGTCTTCAGCGCCTCGTCGGTCCGGTCGTCGAGCGCCAGGCCATGTCGGCCCGCCGTCTCCACGAGGGACCGGTGGGTGGTGAACCGGATGTCGCCGTAGCTCTCCCCTCGGCCGCTCCATCGCAAGATCCGCGTCGCGACCGGCTCGGGCCACCACGACAGCGTGGGGATCCGGTAGTGGGGCTCGATCGGTGCCCACCGGCTGCCGGCCGAGAGGTACACCGCGCCGCCGGGCGCGAGGGTGCGGGCGATCTCCGCGAAGAATCGGTCGAGGTCGGCCACGTGCTCGTAGACGTGGTTGGCGATTCCGAAGTCGACCGAGGCGTCCGCCAGCGGAAGCGCGAGGAGGTCGGCGACCGCCATGCGGGCGGGCGCCTCGATGAAGGAGCGATCGAGCTCGAGCCCGACGACGGGCCGTCCCGAGAGCTCCTCGAGGGCGTCCCGGATCAGGCCGGTTCCCGCACCGAAGTCGACGGCGGTGCCGGCCTCCGAGAGCCGTTCCGCGCACAGGGCGTAGATCAGCCCGGCCTTCCGCCGGCGCGAAGCCCGATACTCGGAGCTCTCCAGCAGGGCGTCGTATCGGGTGGGGCTCACCTCGGCTCCCCCTGCGAGCCCTCGTAGAGGGCCTCCAGCCTGCCCACGATCCGGTCCCAGCCGAACGACTCCAGGACGCGGCGGCGGCCCATCTCCCCCATCGACCGGGCGAGCTCGGCATCGTCGAGCAGCATCGCGATCCCTCCCCGCAAAGCCCCGACCTCGTCCTCCACCAGGACGCCCGTCTCCCCGTCCACGACCACGTCGAGGATGCCTCCCCGCCGGGTGGCCACCACGGGGGTGCCGTGGGCCATCGCCTCCAGCAGCACCACGCCCAGGCCCTCGGTGTCGGACCGCGCGTCGACGGTGGCCGGAAGCACGAAGAGGTCGGCCCTCCGGTAGGCGTCGATCAGCTCCTCGCCGCTCACCTTCCCTCCGAACTCCACCCGCGAGGCGATGCCGAGCCGCGCCGCGTGCGATTCCAGCGACTCGCGCTCGGGTCCGAAGCCGACCACCTCGAGCCGCCACTCCCGATCCTCCAGTCCCGCCATCGCCTCGAGGAGCCGGTCCACTCCCTTGCGCGCGACCAGCCGGCCCACGAACAGCACCACCGGCACCTCGGTGTCGATCGGCTTCCGCTCCTCGGTCGGCAGGGGCACGCCGTAGGGGATCACCTCGATCGGACGGTCGGTGTGGGCGGAGAGCGTACGCCTCGTGTTCTCGGAGATGGCCACCAGCGCGCTCCGGCGGCAGTACCACCGAAGGAAGGCCAGGGCCGGCGGAAAGCGGGTCTCCGCGAACCGGATCTCCGCCCCGTAGAAGGTGGTGACGAGGGTGGAGTCCGAAGCCCGTGCGGCGACGATCCCGGCGAGGCCGTGCGGTACCGCCCAGTGCACGTGGACCGCGTCGAAGCGGCGCTCCCGTCCGACCCTCCAGGCGGCCGCCGTCTCCGCCACGAGGTAGCCGGGCACCAGCAACGTCCAGGCGGGAGCGCGGTCGAGTCGGTCGGGCACCGTCTCCTCGTGGGTGAGCCGCTCCCAGCGGGAGGGAGCGTACCGGAACCGATGGACCCGGATGCGGGGGTGGCCGTCCTCGAAGCGGGTCCGTCCCCGCCAGGCGGAGACGAGCACCTCCACCTCGTGGCCGTGGTCGGCCAGGCGCTCGCACAGATGCACGAGCCACGGCGTGATCGGATCGTCCGGTTCCCGGGGCCAGGCGGTCGCCACGTGGAGGATCCTCACGGGGCCTCCGGGGGGGAGATACGAGCGACGTAGACGATACGGTGCGGTGCCGCGAAGTCGAGCTCCACCCTTTCGACATGGCGCCGTAACGTCTGCCGGAGGAACAGTTCGGTGCCGGGGTCCAGAAGGATGTGGGTGACCCCGTGCTCGCGGAGGAACTCCCAGGTTCTGTCCGGATCGCCATGGAAGGGATAGACGAGGCTGGGACGGCGACTCCAATACCACGCGAAGCTGGGTTTGCGGGCGAGGATCACCGCATCCGGGGCGTTGTCGCCGACCCACTCCGCTGCGAGGAAGTAATCCTGCCATCGAGCGGAGTAGCCGGCGAGATCGCGGCCGTCGAGATAGTCTCGGAGCCGCTTCCACCGATCCGGTGCCTGCAGGGCCGCTCCGGCGAGCAGCACGGCGGCCAGCGCCGCTGCCGCGATCCGGGCGGGCCACACGGTGTCCGCGACCCGGCGGGACAGGTGATCCATCCCCACCAGCGTGTAGAGCCACAGCAGCGGGACCACCGTCAGGAAGAAGCGGTCCCCGATCCAGGGCCACACCGCCAGCAGGGCGAGCGTGATCGCCGCCCAGGCGTCGGCGACGGCGATCCCGCGGGTCCGAATCGCCCGCACGGCGCCGTAGACGATCAGGCCGGCGCCGACCGGGAGGGCGAGCAGGACGATCGCGTCGGGCGGATCGGCGGGCCAGAAGAGGCGCGGAAGCTCGACGGTGGCGTAATGCCCGACGTTGTGCAGGACCCTGCCGACGAGACCGGCCGCCCCGATCGACGGGCTCTCCGGGTTCTGGGGATTCGAGGCGAGCAGCTGGTCGAGGTACCCGCCCGTCTCCGGAGGGCCCTGGCGCGTCCAGAGGATCCACGGGAGCGTGCCGAGGACGGCGACCGCCGCGGCCGCGCCGGCGCGCTTCCACAGCCCGTGGATCGCGGGCACGATCGCCGCCGCGAGGAGGAGGGCGGCGCCGGGGATCCGGACGTAGAACGCGGCGACCGCGATCGCACAGGCCCCGATCCATCGCGGGTCGATCTCCCCGCCGGGCTCCTCCCCTCCCTCTTGGTCGCTCGGAGCGTGCCCATCCGCGAAGGCCCACAGCGCCACCATCACGATCGCGGTGAACGCCATGTCCGAGAGGACCCAGTGGGTGTAGGCGAGGAACACCGGATAGAGGCCGACCAGCCACACCGCCGCCGCGGCGGCCCAGCCGGGCACCGCGGGGTCCCTCCGGGCCAGCGCCCACACCGCCCACAGCAGGACTCCCCCCGCCGCGATCGAGCCGAGCTTGAGCGCCATCATCGAGCCTCCGGACAACCAGTAGAGGGGCACCAGGAGGAGCGGGAATCCCGGGGGGTACTGCGTCTCGGGAGGGGCGCCGGGATGGACGAGGTCGACGTAGCCACGTCCCTCGCCCAGGGCCTTCGTCAGAGCGTAGTAGGCGGCGTTGTCGCCTCCGGTGAAGAGGAAGGGGTCGAAGAGGGCCAGCGCGAGGACGAGCGAGACGAGGCCGCCCGCGAGCGCCCAGGCGGCGGGAGCGTTGCGCGGCTTCCCGGTCACGCGCGGGGATCGCCGTCGCCCGGACCGCGCCTCAGGCGGCGTTCGAGGATCTCCACGCGATCGCGGACGTGGGCGATCGCCTCGCCCAGGAACCCCATGGCGAAGAAGAGGGTGCCGAGGGTGACGAGCAGGACGACCAGGTACAGCAGCGGACGGTAGCCCTGGTCGAGCACGAAGCGGTAGTACACCGCGACCCCTCCGACCGCGAGTCCGGCCACCCCCATCGCCGTTCCGAGCGCTCCGAAGAGGATCAGCGGCTTGCGCATGAAGGACACCAGCGTCTTCACCGCCACCAGGTCCAGCGTTCCCACGACGACGCGGCCGAGCCCGGAGTACTTCGCCTCCCCCCGCCGACGTGGATGGAGGTCGATCGGGATCTCGTCGATCCGGTATCCGCGATCGTGCGCCAGCACGACGAAGAAGCGGTGCCAGTCGTGGCGGAGCGGGATCTCGTAGAGGAGGTCCCGGCGGAACGCCTTCATCGAGTTGAGGTCGTGCACGGGAACGTCGAACAGGGTGCGGGAGAGGCGGTTGTAGATCTTCGAGACGAACCGTTTCTCGTACGGCCCCTGCTTCCAGCCGGTGACCACGTCGTTCCCCTCGGCGAGCTTCTCGAGGAAGCGGGGGATCTCCTCGGGCGAGTGCTGCAGGTCGGCGTCGTACAGGACGATCCATCCGCGGTCGGTGGCGTCGACGCCGGTCAGCAGCGCCTCGGTCTTGCCGCGGTTCCTCCGGTGCCGGAGAACCCGCACCGGGGCCGGAAACGAGCCGGCCTCGCTCCTCGCGGCCTCGGCGGTGCCGTCCTCCGAGCCGTCGTCGACGAGGATCACCTCGCCCTCCAGTCCGTGCTTCCGCCACGTCTGTGCCATGGCGTCGAACAGCGGACCCATGTTCTCCACCTCGTCGTAGGCGGGAATCACGACGGCGAAATCGCTCTCGATCGGTCGGTCCATTCCGGGCTCCGAATGTAGCTGTCGCATCGAATCGGGCGCTACGAGACCTCGGAGGCGGTCAGGAGAACCTCGCGGGTCTCCGCCGCGGCGCGCTCCCAGGTGTATCCACGGGCACGCTCGATCGCGCGCTCCTCCATGGCGGCCCGACGGGCCGGCTCCCCGATCGTGGTCTCCATCGCGGCGGCGATCGCGTCGACGTCCCCGTGGGGCACCAGCAGGCCCGTCTCCCCGTCCACCACCGTGTCCCGCAGGCCGGGGGCGTCGCTCACGATGGCGATCGTCCCCACGCGCTGCGCCTCGATCGAGGCGAATCCCCACCCCTCCTTGGGGCTGGTGTAGAGCACCGCCCACGCCCGACGCAGCAAGGTCCACTTCTCCTCCTCCTCCACCCATCCGGGAAACGCGATCCGGCCGTCCAGGCCCAGCCGGTGGGCCCGCCTCTGCAGCGAGGCCCGGCGGTCCCCGTCCCCGGCCACCACCAGCCGCGCCTCCGGGTGGCGACCGGCGAGGCGGGCGAAGCCGTCGATCACGAGATCGATCCGCTTGTACCGCTTCAGCCGCCCCAGATAGAGGAAGAGGGGCTCGTCCGCCTTCGGATGCGCCAGGATCGGCGCCTCGTCGAGCGCGGGCAGGCCGTTGGGGATCACCCGGATCCGCTTCTCGTCGATCCCCCGATCCACGAGGTCGGCGGCGGTCGACGGCGAGACGGCGACGAACGGGCTGTCCCGGTACACGGCGGGAATCGGGAGCTCGCTCAACCGGAGGTAGGCGCCGAACAGCGGGTTCGTCTCCGAGAAGATCGTCCGGCCGAAGAGGTGATGCACCAGGGCGACCACCGGCGGCTCGACGAAGAGCGGGGAGAAGAACGGCACCTTGTTCAGATCGTCGACGACGACGTCGTAGTCGTTCCGGCGCAGGACCCTCCGGTACACCCCGGGCACGACGTAGTTGAACACCGCGCGGTTCCCGCCGCGGCGGATCACGTTGATCCCCTCGAGACGCTCCTCGTCGGGCGCGCCGTCGTGGCCGACGCACAGGAGGTCCACCCGGTCGCCGGCCGCGGCGATTCGGGAGAACACCTCCCGGAGGTGGACCTCGGCTCCCCCCGCGTCCGGATGGGTCCAGTCCTGCCAGTTGACCACGAGGATCCGCACCGCGGCTACCCCTCCCCCCCGTACGGCTCGGGGTTCCGGGCCACGACCCCGATCGTGTGCGCCACCCAGCGGGAGGCGCGGGGGGCGAGAAGACGCTCGCGGACGGCCCGCCGAAGCCGGCGCACCGGCGCGATCGACGGGGGGCGCCGGGGCAGGGACGCGCCCGCCGCACCGGCGAGCTCGCGAATCAGGCGGTAGCCGAGGCTCGGGACCATCCAGTCCCCGTAGGTGTCCACGATCTCCCAGCCCGCCTCGCGGACCGTCCTCTCGAGCTCGGCGATGGTGAACTCCGTCTCCCACCCCGCGAACCACCGGTCGGCCCTCAGGGCCGCGCGCTTCAGGAGGGTCCAGGGATGGTAGGTCTGGGGCACGTCCGCGAGCAGCAGGCCGCCGGGCGCGGTCACCCGCCGGTTCTCGACGAGGAACGGAAGCGGGTTGCCGAAGTGCTCGAGGACCCCCTGGTGGAAGACGGCGTCGAAGACGCCGTCGGCGAACGGGAGATGGAAGCCGTCCCCGCCGACGATCCCCCGACCGGTCAGGGCGGGTGCGGCGGCGGACACCAGCTCGAGCGCGGCCGGGCTGGAGTCGAGCGCCACCGCCCGATGTCCTCGGGCCGCGAGGGCGGCGGTGTCGCGTCCGGTGCCGGCGCCGATCTCGAGCACCCGCTTCTCCGGAGCCCCGAGCCAGGCGACCAGCGTCTCGAGGACCCGGGGGCTGGAGGGATACACCTCGTCGAGCTCCCCCTTCGAGGCCCAGAAGCGGGTCCAGGGATCGGCGGAACGCTCCACGGCCGCTACCGTCCGCTCGCCAGCCGCCGCGCCTCGAAATCGGGCATCCCGCTCTCCCGGATCGCCCGCTGGGCGCCCTCGAGGTCGTACTCGAGGCGGGCGAGCGAAAGGCGGGCGTGGTCGGGATCGAACGCGGCCACCGCGGCGCGCGGATCACGGTCGCGGGGTTGCCCCACCGCTCCGGGATTGACGAGGTACGGCCCCTCTCCGTCGAGGTCGACCTCCCCGTCGGCGGGAAGGCGCAGGGTCTCGACCCCCCCGCCGTCCCGCCTCCAACCGGATCGGACGTGGGTGTGGCCGAGAAAGCCCCATCGGGCGCCGCGCTCCGCCAGGGCGTCGAGCTCCACGCCCGCCGCGCGAGCCCCGGTCACGTACTCGAAGGCGTCGGGGTCGGCGAAGCCGCTGTGGGCGAGCCACACCCCGCTCTCCTCCCCTTCCACGGTGGCCGGCAGCGAGGCGAGCCACCCCATGGCGTCGTCGTCGAGCAGTTCCGCCTGGCGTTCGATCGCCGCCCGGGCATGGGGGTTGAACCACTCGCGGAGGGCCGGATCCACGACGGCGGCGTCGTGGTTGCCCCGCACCGTGGCCGCGCACGTTTCGCGGATCCGCTCCACGCACGCCGCCGGATCGCCGCCGTATCCCACCACGTCGCCCATGCAGTAGATCGGCTCCGCCCCCCGCTCCTCGAGCCACGCCAGCGCGGCATCGAGCGCCTGGAGGTTGGCGTGGACGTCCGCGAGAAGGCCTAGCGGCCGGGTTCGAACTCCCATGCCCCGGCTCAGGACGGGATCAGGTCGAGCCGGTGGGCGAGGGCGTCGAGGATCCCGTTGACGAAGCGGGGGGAGTCGGCGCCCCCGTAGCGCTTCGCGAGCGTGATCGCCTCGTCGATGGACACCTTGAAGGGGACGTCGTCGAAGTGGAGGAACTCGGCGGTGGCGATCCGCAGCACGTTGCGATCGATAATCGCCATGCGGTGGACCTCCCACCGCTCCGCGCTCTCCTCCAGGAGGGAATCGATCTCGCCGAGCCGGTCGGCGATCACGCCGATCAGCTCCTCGGCGAACTCGCGCACGTCGGCGTGGATGCTGCGCCGCTCGAAGAACCCCTCGGCCTCCTCGCGGAGCTCCGGCCGTCGGTCGCGCATCTCCCAGGCGTACAGGATCTGGAGGACCCAGCGGCGGGCCTTGCTGCGTGCCTTCACGCGTACCCGAATCCCCGCACCGGGCCGGTGCTGCGCCCGCGGAGCCGGTCGAAGAGCGCGCTCTGGAGAAGGGCGGCGCGGGCGGCTTCGCCGCCCTTGTCGCCGCGGGCGGGATCCGCCCGTTCGACCGCCTGCTCCAGGGTGTCGGTGGTGAGCACGCCGAAGGCGAGGGGGACGTCGATCTCGTTGGCGAGCCTCTGCAGCGATCGGGTCACCGCGTGCGCGAGGACGTCGAAGTGGGGGGTCTCTCCCCGGACCACCGCTCCCAGGGCGACGATCGCGTCGAGGGGGTCGGGACCGGCGGCGAGCACCTCGCGGCAGGCGGGAGAGAGCTCGAAGGCGCCGGCGACGTGGTGCTCGACGACATCGCCGTCGTCGACCCCGGCCTCCACCAGCGCGGTCCGCGCCCCGGCGGCGAGCTGCGAGGTGACCTCGTCGTTGAAGCGGGCCACGACGAGCGCCACGCGGCGCCCGGTCCCGTCCACCTCGAGTTCCGGCGCCTCGCCCATGGGGCTCCTAGGAGCCGGTCGGCTCCCCCGCCTCCTCGCGGGGTCCGATCAGGTGGCCCAGCTTCTCGCGCTTCGTCTCCAGGTAACGCTGGTTGTGCGGCGTGGGCTCGGTCTCGATCGGAACGTGCTCGGTGATCCTCAGCCCGTACCCCTCGATGGCGGCCCGCTTCTTCGGGTTGTTGGTGAGCAGCCGCAGGGTGGAGAGGCCGAGGTCGACCAGGATCTGGCAGCCGATCCCGTAGTCGCGGGGATCGGGCCGGAAGCCGAGGTGCTCGTTCGCCTCGACCGTGTCCATCCCCTCGTCCTGGAGCATGTACGCCTTCAGCTTGTTCACGAGCCCGATCCCCCGCCCCTCCTGGTGCATGTACAGGACGACCCCCTCGCCCTCCTCGGCGACCTGGCGCATCGCCTGGTGGAGCTGCAGCCCGCAGTCGCACCGGAGGCTGCCGAGCACGTCGCCCGTGAAGCAGGAGGAGTGGACCCGCACCAGGACGTTCTCCTCGCCGGCCACCTCCCCCTTCACCAGCGCCACGTGATGCTGGTCGTTGATCGACGACCCGTACAGGATGAGTCGGAAATCGCCCCAGCGGGTCGGGAGCGGGGTCTCCGCGAGGCGCTCGACGAGCTTCTCCTTGCGGCGCCGGTACTGGATCAGCGACTCGATGGTGATGATCGGGAGGTCGTTCTCGGCGGCGATCTCGAGGAGTCGGGGCAGCCGGGCCATGGTGCCGTCGTCGTCGATCACCTCGCACAGCACCGCGACCGGGGCGAGGCCGGCCAGGCGGGCGAGGTCCACCGCCGCCTCGGTGTGGCCGGCGCGCCGGAGGACTCCCCCGTCCTTCGCCCGGAGCGGGAAGACGTGCCCGGGACGCGCCAGGTCCGTGGGCCGGGTCGACGGGTCCACGAGCGCCCGGATCGTTTCCGCGCGGTCGGAGGCGCTGATCCCGGTGGTGGTCCCCGCCTTGGCGTCCACGGAGACCGTGAACGCGGTCTCGTGGAGGGCGGTGTTGTCGGTGACCATGAGCTCGAGTCCGAGGGCGTCCGCCCGGTCGTTCGTCAGCGGCGCGCACACCAGGCCCCGTCCCCGCTTCGCCATGAAGTTGACCGCCTCCGAACTCACCCGCTCGGCGGCCATCACGAAGTCGCCCTCGTTCTCGCGGTCCTCGTCGTCCACCACCACGAGGATCTCGCCCCGATGGACGGCCTCCACGGCCTCCTCGATCGGGGTGAACTGATGGGCTTTTATCATTCCCGAAACTCCATGAAACGCTTAAGGTAACGCGCGATCACATCATACTCTACGTTAACGCCGTCTCCGGGCGCGCGATCCGAGAGGTTCGTCGCCTCCCAGGTGTGGGGAACGATGGAGAGCCGGGCTCCCTCCCCGGTGAGATCGAGCACGGTCAGGCTGACGCCGTCGACGGCGATCGAGCCCTGCGCGGCGACGAGCGGCCGCCCGGAAGCGGGCAACGACAGCTCAATGTACCGGTTCTCCCCCCGCCGTTCAATCGATCGCACGGTGGCCACGGCGTCGACGTGGCCGAGCACGAAGTGGCCTCCGAGCCGGTCGCCGACGGCGAGGGAACGCTCGAGGTTCACCACCCGGCCAATCTCGTAGTCGCCGATGGCCGTCCGCTTCACCGTCTCCCGGACCGCCTCGGCGACGAAGGCCCCCTCCTCGACGTCCACCGCGGTGAGACAGCAGCCGTCGACGGCGACAGACTCCCCCACCTCCAGAGGCTCCTCCCAGGGCGTGGCGACCTCGAGCCGGCGTCCCTTCTCGAGGGCCTCGACCGCGCGGACCGTTCCGGTGGACTCCACGATTCCGGTGAACACGGGGTCAGTCTACCACGTCGGGGGCCTCACAGCGACGGCGCCGGTCGGCCGGTGACGAGGCCGTCGCGGCCGATCGAGGACCACTCGGGATCCTCCAGGGCGAATCGCGGGACGGGTCCGGCCGGAGAGAAGACGGGGAGCGCCCCCTCGCCGACGTCGCCGTCCGGGGCGAGAAAGAGGGACCACCGATCGGCGAGTCCGGCCACCATCAGGCCGGCCGCCAGGGTCGGGCCGGGCTCGACGAGGACCCCGGACACGCCCCGTTCGGCCAGATCCGCCGCCACCGCTCCCAGGTCCAGGCCCCGCCTCGAGACCTCGGTGGGGACCACCTCGACGCCGCGATCCCGCAGCGCCTCGGCCCGCTCGCCGGAGGCGCGACAGTAGATCACGGTCGGGACGCGGTCGGAGGTCTCGGCGATCCGGGAGTCGGCGGGGGTACGGAGGTGGGAGTCGAGGACGACCCGGAGGGGCTGCACCTCCGGCCACGGCGCCTCCGCAGGGTCGTCCGGCGCCCCGTCGGGAGGCGGCCACTCCCGCACCGTCAGCTCGGGATCGTCGATCATGACGGTGCCGACGCCCACCAGCACCGCCCGGTGGCGACGCCGCATCCGGTGGACGTGGGCGCGGGCCTCGGGGGAGGTGATCCACCCGGGGCCGCCGACCCCGCGGGTGAGGTGGCCGGAGAGGGTCTGGGCGGTCTTCAGGTGGAAGAGGGGCCGCCCCGTCCTCTCGAGGTGGAGCCACGCTTCGACGAGCCTCATGGCGGCGGCCTCCTCGACGCCGGCCACGACCTCCACGCCGACCTTCCGGAGCCGCTCGGCGCCTCCCCTCCCGGCGTGGGGATCGGGGAGGGCGTAGACGAGGCGGGCGATTCCCGCCTCCGCGAGCGCGTCGGCACAGGGAGGAGTGCGACCGTGATGGGCGCACGGCTCCAGGGTGACCACCGCGGTCGCTCCCCGGACGTCGCGTCCCTCCCGGGCGGCGGCCTCGAGCGCCACCGCCTCCGCGTGGGGCTCGCCCGCCCGGGCGTGCCACCCCTCCCCGAGCACCTCCCCCTCGCCGTCCACGAGCACGCACCCGACCATCGGGTTGGGAGAGGTGGCGCCGCCCCCCCGCTCGGCCAGCGCGAGGGCGCGCCGCATGGGAGCCCGCCACCGAGCGGCGCGGCTCACCCGGACACCTTCCACGCGACTCCTTCGCCCTCGATCACGGACCCGATCCGCGCCACCCGTTCGCCGGTCTCCGCCATCCCCGCGGTGATCCGATCGACCGCGGATGGGGCGACGACGAGACAGAAGCCGATCCCCATGTTGAACACCCGGACCATCTCCCCGTCGCCGATCCCGCCGGCCTCCGCCAGCCACCGGAAGACGGGCGGCACCTCCCACGCGGAGGGATCGATCCGGGCGCCGAGCCCCTCGGGGAGGGCCCGCGGAAGGTTCCCGGAGAAGCCACCGCCGGTGACGTGGGCGGCGGCGCGGAGGTCGGGGTCGTCGAGCAGGGGCTCGACGGCGTCCCGATAGGAGCGGTGAACCGCGAGCAGGACGTCGGCCCAGGAGGCCTCCCCCCACGGAACGGTCTCCTCCAGGCGCTTCCCTTCCCGTTCCAGCACGATCTTGCGCGCCAGGGTGTAGCCGTTGGTGTGGAGGCCGCTGGACGGCAGCGCGAGGATCGCGTCACCGGGCTCGGCGCGTCCCCAACGCTCGAGCCGGCCACGGGGGGCGATCCCGACCGCGAAGCCGGCGAGGTCGTAGCCGTCCGGGGGATACACGCCGGGCATCTCGGCGGTCTCGCCGCCGAGGAGCGGGATCCGGTTGGCCCGGCAGCCGCGGGCGAAGCCTTCCACCAGCGCGAGGGTCGTCTGCTCGCGGAGCTCGCCGGCCGCGATGTAGTCCAGGAAGAGCAGCGGGCGCGCTCCCGAGGCGAGGAGGTCGTTCACGCAGTGGTTCACCAGGTCCTCTCCGATGGTGTCGTGGCGGTCGGCGGCCTGCGCCACCAGCACCTTCGTCCCCACGCCGTCGGTCGTCGCCACCAGGACCGGCTCCGCCTCCGGGAGGGAGCCGATGTCGAAACACCCCCCGAAGCCTCCCGGGCCCCCGAGGACTTCCGGGCCGAGCGTTTCCTCGACCAGGGCGCCGAGCCTCCGCTTCAGGCGGTCGGCCACGGCGAGATCCACGCCGGCCTCGGCGTAGGCCGGCGCGTCTCCTCCGTCCGCCGGGCCCCTCCCGGCCGGCCGGGGCTCGCCGGGAGCCTCAGGCATCGAGGAGCAGGGGCACGTGGTCGAAGTGGGTGAGCTCCTTGAACTCGAGGAAGCGCCGCTCGATGTCGCGGGGGGAGAGCGAGGCCAGCCGGTCGACGGAGAACGACTCGCAGCAGAACGATCCCATCGCGGAGCCGTAGATCGTGGCCCGGCGCAGGCCCTCCGTGGTGAGGTCCTCGAGCGAGGCCAGGGTGCCGAGGAAGCCCCCGGCGAAGGCGTCGCCGGCGCCGGTGGGGTCCACGATGTTCTCCAGCGGCAGCCCCGGAACCGCGAAGCGGCCGTCCGGGCCGAAGGTGATCGCCCCGTGCTCCCCCTTCTTCACCACGACGAGGCGCGGGCCCCAGGAGAGGATCCTCTCGCCGGCGAGGCGCAGGTTGGGCTCTTCGGCCAGCTCGCGGGCTTCGGAGTCGTTGATCAGCACGAGCTCCACCCGTTCGATCACCTCCCGCAGCTTCCGGGGGGTGTTCTCGATCCAGTAGTTCATCGTGTCGAGCGACGTCGTGCGCGGCTCCGCCACCTGCTCGAGCACCCGCAGCTGCAGTCCCGGATCGATGTTGGCGAGGAACACGTGATCGGTGTCGCGGAAGGAGTCGGGGATCTCGGGATCGAAGTCGGCGAAGACGTTCAGATCCGTGTACAGGGTCTCGCGGGCGTTGAAGTCGAACCCGTAGCGGCCGCCCCACCGGAAGGTCCTCCCCTCGGCCGTCTGGAGGCCGGAGAGGTCGAGACCGTGGGAGACGAGCAGCTCGACATGCTCGTCGGGAAAGTCGGTGCCCACGACGCCCACGACGCGGACGTCGGTGAAGTAGGAGGCCGCCAGGCCGAAGTAGACGGCGGCGCCCCCGAGGGCGTCCTCGCGGGACCCGAACGGCGTCTCCACGTCGTCGAGCGCGACCGATCCTACCACGAGAAGCGACATCGCGGGGCTCCCGGCTCGAGAGGGGCGGTGGGGGTCACATCGACTCCGGCGCGTCGAGGCCGAGGAGGCCGAGAAGCTCGCGAATCGCCCGCTGCGTGGCCCTGGCGAGCGCCAGCCGGGCGCGGGCGAGGCCCTCGTCGTCGACCAGGAATCGTCGGGCGTGGTACCACAGGTGGAAGCGCCGGGCGAGTTCCTCCAGGACGTCGGTGATCCGATGGGGCTCGAGCGCGTCGGCGGCGTCGGCGACCACCTCGGGGAGCTCGTCGAGGGCCCGCATCAGGGCGAGCTCCTCCTCGGCGACGAGCCGGTCGAGGGTGTCGGGGAGCCCCCCGCTCCCCGCCGGGTCCAGGTCGGGACGCTCCAGGCGGTCGAACACGCCGGCGATCCGGGCGTGGGCGTACTGCACGTAGTAGACGGGGTTCTCCTCGCTCTGGCGCCGGGCCAGGTCGAGGTCGAAGGTCATGTGGGTGTCCCCCTTGCGCATCAGCAGGAAGTAGCGCGTCACGTCGACCCCGATGTCGTCCAGCAGCTCCCGCAGGGTCACCATCCGGTCCGCCCGGGTGGAGAGGCGCACCTCGCGGCCCTCCTCCACCAGGCTGATCTGCTGATAGATCACGGGCCTCAGCCACCCCGGAGGCACGCCCAGCGCCCGCAGCGCGGCCTCCATGCGCACGGCGTAGCTGTGATGATCGGCGCCCCACACGTCGACGGCGACGTCGAAGCCCCGCTCCCGCTTGTCGCGGTGGTAGGCGATGTCGGGCAACAGGTAGGTGGGGCGTCCGGTGGACTTCACGAGAACCCGGTCGTCGGTGTCGCCGTAGGCGCTGGCCCGGAACCACGTCGCTCCCTCGTCCTCGTACACGACCCCGTTCTCCCGGAGCGCATCGAGGGTCGCCTCGATCCGGCCGTTCTCGTAGAGAGAGGACTCGTTGAACCACCGGTCGAACTCCACCCGGAAGCGGGCGAGATCCTCCCGGATCCACCGCTTGATCCGCTCTCCCGCGAAGTCGCGGAAGACCGCGAGGCAATCCTCCGGCGGAACGTCCCGGTAGGCCTCGCCCCGCTCCTCCGCCATCTCGTCGGCCAGCTCTCCGATGTAGTCTCCCCGGTACCCTTCCTCGGGAAACGGATAATCGGGATCCCACCGGCGCTGGTAGCGGGCGTGGACGGAGGCGCCCAGGAGGTCCATCTGGCGCCCGGCGTCGTTGAAGTAGTACTCCCGCACCACGTCGGCGCCCTGCGATTCGTAGAGGGCGGCGATCGCGTCGCCGAGGGCGGCGTTGCGGGCGTGGCCGACGTGGAGCGGCCCGGTCGGGTTGGAGCTGACGAACTCCACGTTCACCCGGAGCTCCGACAGCCGGTCCGAACCGAGATAGCGGGAGGGGTCGTCGAGGATCCTCTCGACCACCCCCCGCAGCCAGGCGGGAGCCATCGTGGCGTTGAGGAAGCCCGGGCCGGCGACGTCGAGCCCGGCCCACCGGTCGGGATCGAGCTCGAGCGCCCCGGCGAGCTCGTCGGCGATCTCGCGCGGGGAGCGTCCGAGGCGGCCGGCGAGCTGCATCGCCACCGGGCTCGCCCAGTCCCCGTGATCGGGATCCCTGGGACGCTCGACGAGGATCTCCTCTACGGCCCACCCCCGCTCGGCGCAGGCGGTCGCGATCGCGGCGCGCAGCTCCTCCCGCGGGCGGATCACGATCCGTTCGCCCCGTCCCCGCCGCCTCCGTCGGCTGCGTTCTTCCCCTCCGTTTCGGACGATCCGGAGTCCTTCGCGTCCGACGGGCCGCCCGACGCCTTCTTCCTCTCGGACTCCGCCTTCGACCGGTACTCCTCGCTCCGGTAGTCGGTGGCGTAGAACCCCTCGCCCTTGAAGAGGAAGCCGGCGCCTCCCGAGATCCGGCGGCGCGCGCGCTTCCCGCAGGAGGGGCATTTCCGGGTACGGGCGCGGTCGTCCATCTTCTTCAGGAACCGCTCGAACTCGTGTCCGCAGGACGGGCATTCGTACACGTAGGTGGGCATGGGCGTCGCTCCGTCTCCCGGGGCGGAATGCAGGAACGGGACCCCAATATCGCCGGCGAGCGGCCCGATACCAAGGGGGAGGGTCAGCCGGCGGTGGCGTCGGTCCAGGTCCCGGCGACCTCGCGGAAGACGTCGGCGATCTCGCCCACGGTGGCCCCGGAGGCGCACGCGTCGCGGATGACCGGCAGCAGGTTCTCCTCGCCTCTCGCCGCCTCGCCGAGCCGCTCCAGGGCGGCCTCGACCACCGCCGCATCCCGCCGCTCGCGCCACTCCGAGAGGCGACTTCGCTGCCGAGCGGCCGGTTCCTCGACGTCGGGGATCTCGATCCGCGCTTCGGGATCGCCGGCCGCCTCCCACCGGTTCACCCCGACCACCACCTCCTCCCCCTCCTCGACCCTCCGCTGGTGCGCATACGCCTCGCGCTCGATCTCGTCGCGAAAGAAGCCGGACTCGATGGCGGCGACCGATCCCCCCATCCCGTCGATCCGCTCGAGGTAATCGCGGATCCGCCCCTCGAGATCGGCGGTCAGCCGCTCCACGTACCACGATCCTCCCAGCGGATCGGCGGTGGCGGAGGCGCCGCTCTCGTGGGCGAGGATCTGCTGCGTCCTCAGCGCCAGCCGCGCGCTCTCTTCGCTCGGCAGCGACAGCGCCTCGTCGTAGGCGTTCGTGTGGAGGCTCTGGGTGCCCCCGAGCACGGCGGCGAGCGCCTGGACGGTCACCCGCACCACGTTGTTCAGCGGCTGCTGCGCCGTGAGGGTCGCGCCGTCGGTCTGGGCGTGGAACCGGAGGCGGGCCGCGGCGGGATCGGTCGCGCCGAAGCGGTCCAGCACGAGCTCCGACCAGATCCGGCGCGCCGCGCGGAACTTGGCGACCTCCTCGAAGAGATCGTTGTGGACCCCGAAGAAGAAGGAGAGGCGCCCCGCGAAGCGGTCGACGTCGAGCCCCGCCTCGCGGGCGGCCTCCACGTAGCAGATCGCGTTGGCGAAGGTGAACGCCACCTCCTGGGCGGCGGTCGCGCCCGCCTCGCGGATGTGGTAGCCGGAAATCGATATCGGGTTCCAGCGAGGGGTGCGCCGGGCGCACCACGCGAACGAGTCGACGATCAGCCGGAGGCTGAACTCCGGCGGATAGATGTAGGTGCCGCGGGCCACGTACTCCTTGAGCACGTCGTTCTGGATCGTGCCGCGGAGCCGCTCCAGCTCCCCCCCCTTCTCCTCGGCGACCAGGGTGTAGAGGGAGAGCAGGGTGGTCGCGGTGGCGTTGATCGTCATCGAGGTGGAGACCTCGTCGAGCGGAATCCCCTCGAACAGGCGACGCATGTCGTCGAGGGTGTCGATCGCGACCCCCACACGGCCTACCTCGGCCTCGGCCCGGGGGTGGTCGGAGTCGTATCCCATCTGGGTGGGCAGGTCGAAGGCCGTGGAGAGGCCGGTCTGTCCCTGTTCGAGCAAATAGCGGAACCGGGCGTTCGTCTCGGCGGCGGTTCCGTAACCGGCGTACTGGCGCATCGTCCAGAGACGCCCCCGGTACATGTTCGGATGGATGCCGCGGGTGTAGGGGGGCGAGCCCGGGAAGCCGATCTCCTCCACGGCGTCGACGTCGGCCACGTCCTCGGGAGCGTAGCACGGCTGGATCGCGTGCCCGCTCGTGGTCTCGAACCGCGCCTCCCGCTCCGGATGTCGCTCCCGGTGCGGATCCAGGGCCTCCGCCTCCCACTCCTCCTTGGAGCGCGGGCGCCGATCGCCGTCGCTCATGGCTCCTCCCCTCCCTCCTCCCCGTCGGCGGGCGGCTCGATCCGGCAGATCGCGGCGTCGCGCTCGACGGCGTCTCCCTTCGAGACGGACACCTCCCGCACCACGCCGCCGATCGGCGCGGAGATCTCGTTCTCCATCTTCATCGCCTCGATGATCGCGATTCCGTCGCCCGGCGCCACCTCGTCGCCCTCGCCCACCTCCAGGGCGAGGACGAGCCCGGGCATCGGCGCGCGGACCTCCGTACCGGCCCCGGCGGCTCCTCCCCGGATCCCGAGCTCGTCGAGCCTGTGCTCCGATTCGGTCGTCACCCGGAGCGGGTGGGTCGAGCCGGCGAGCCGCAGGGTGCCGGCGCCGTCGGTGGACGGCTCCCACAGGAACCGGGTCGGTCGCCGGTCCGCCCACACCCGGTGCGCTCCGGGGCCCGGGACGAGCCGCCAGGTCCACCGCTCCCCATCGGCGGCGACCTCCGCGACCCAGGCTTCCTCCTCCGGCCGGAGGCGCACCCGCCAGCTCTTCCCGTCGGGCGCACTCACCCAGTAGGTGCGCTGCCCCCTCACCGTGCCCTCTCGCGCTCCAGGACCATCACCGCCTCCACGTGGGAGGTCTGCGGGAACAGGTCGAAGGCCCTCGTGGCGAGGATCTTCCACTCCGGTCCGAGCCGGCGGACGTCGCGGGCGAGCGTGGTGGGATCGCAGGAAACGTACACGATCCGCCGCGCGGAGGAGCGGTGAATGGACGCCAGAGCCCGGCGGGGGACGCCCGCGCGGGGCGGGTTCAGCACCACGGCCGCGGGGCGGGGACGCCCCCAGTCGATCCGGTCGGCGGGAAGCTCGAGGACGTGGGCGCGCTCCTCGTCCACCCGGGCGGTGTTGGCCCGGAGGTCGCTGGCGGCGCCGGGGTGGGCCTCCACCGCCGTGACGCGGGCCCCCCGCTCCAGCAGGTCGCACGCGGTGATCCCCACCCCGGCGTAGCCGTCCACGATCCGGTCGCCCTCGCGGGGGTCGAGCGCTTCCAGGACCGCGTCGTAGAGGACCGTGGCGGACTCGAGATCCGCCTGCAGGAAGCTGTCGAACCCCACCCGCAGGGGGCGGCCGCGGTACTCGAAGGAGGTCTCGAGCCTGGGAGCCGAGCCGGAGAGTTCGAGCGTGCCGCGATCGGAGTCCCATCGCCCCCAGGTGGCGGGGACGCCGGCCTCGGCGGCGCACGCTCCGGCGATCTCCCGCGCGCCGGCGCAATCCTCCGCGAAGACGCCGGCCTGGAGGATCTCGTCCGGAAGCACCCGCACGGCGAGGCGGCCCCGGGACGGTGGACCGGGCTCCCCCGGGGAGCGCGCGAGGGCGCCCAGCCCGGACCCGAGCCCGCGGACCAGGGGGGCGATCGCCCGGTTGCCCCGTTCCGCGAAGATCGGGCAGGCGGGCACCTCCACGATCGCGTCCGGATCGTGCGCGGCGTGGAACCCCACCACGGGGAGCTCCTCCTCGAGGCGCCAGCTGAGGACGACCCGGTCCCGGTAGTGCCACGGCGTGGCGGCGGCCTCGCAGACCGGGGCGTCGGCGAGCGGTCGGTCGGCGATGCGCTCGAAGGCATCGCTCACCGCGCGCGCTTTCGCGTCCCGCTGGGCGACAGGATCGAGATGCTGGAGCTGGCAGCCGCCGCAGGTGCCGAAGACGGGGCAGCCGGGCTCCACGCGGCGGGGTCCGGGCTCGAGGACCTCGTCCAGCCGGGCCCTCGCCCAGGTCGGATTCCGCTCGGTCACCGTGGCCCGCACCCGGTCGCCGGGTGCGGTCCACGGGACGAACAGGACGAAGCCGTCCACCCGCGCCACTCCGTCTCCCCCGTAGGCGAGCCGATCGACGCCCGCCTCGACGACCTCGCCCTCGCGGGGACCGCCCTCGGGCGCGCCGCTCATCGGAGGCCCGTCCAGCGGGCGCCCCGCCGCCACGCGTCGCGTCCCCCGGACGGCGCCGGACGGGGACGCGACGCGCCGGGCGGCCCGAGATGGGTCCGCAGCGCGGCCAGCGCGGCGGCCAGTGGAGCGTCGGCGTCCCTTCGCTGCTCCATCCGCTCGACCACGCGATCGGCGTGGCGCTCGAGCCACGCGGTGTGGGTCCGCCCCTCGCGCACCGCGGGATCCTCCAGCAGGGCGCGGTGGAACGCGACGTTGGTGGTGAGTCCTCCGACGATCGTCTCCTCCAGCGCCCGGGCCTGGCGGGCGAGGGCCTCCTCGCGGGTCCGGCCCCACACGATGCACTTGGCGAGGAGCGGGTCGAAGTGGGACGTCACCTCCACCCCGGCGGCGATGCCGCTGTCGAACCGGACTCCGGGCCCGGCCGGCTCGCGGTAGGCGGTCACGGTGCCGGTGTCCGGCAGGAACCCGCCGGCCGGATCCTCGGCCGCGATCCGGCACTCGACGGCGTGGCCGCGCAGGGAGACGTCCTCCTGGGTGATCGGCAGGGGCTCGCCGGCGGCGATCGCCAGCTGGAGGGCCACCAGGTCGAGTCCCGTGACCCACTCGGTCACCGGGTGCTCCACCTGGAGCCGGGTGTTCATCTCCAGGAACCAGAACGATCCGTCGGGCGCCAGCAGGAACTCCACCGTGCCGGCGCCGACGTAGCCGACCGCCTCCGCCGCCCGGACCGCCACCGCCCCCATCTCGCTCCGCGTCTCCTCGTCGAGGCCGGGAGCGGGGGCCTCCTCGAGGATCTTCTGGTGGCGGCGCTGCAGGGAGCACTCCCGCTCCCCGAGGTGGATCGTCCTCCCGTCGCCGTCGGCGACGACCTGGATCTCGACGTGGCGGGCCTCGGGAAGGTACGTCTCGAGATAGAGGGCGGGATCACCGAAGGCGCTCTTCGCCTCGCCGGACGCCCCCCTGAAGGCCGCAGCCAGCTCCTCGGGCCCGCTCACGACCCGCATGCCCTTCCCCCCCCCGCCGGCCGCCGCCTTCAGGAGGACGGGGTAGCCGATCTCCTCCGCGCGCCGCTCGGCCTCCCCGGCGTCGCCGACCGCGTCCACCGAGCCCGGGATCACCGGCACCCCGCTCCGCTCCATGGTGCGACGGGCGGCGGTCTTCTCGCCCATCGCCCGGATCGCGTCCGCGGGCGGGCCGATCCACGTGAGCCCGGCGTCGGAGACGGCCCGGGCGAACTCCGCGTTCTCCGCGAGGAAGCCGTATCCGGGATGGACCGCGTCGGCCTCGAGCGCCCGGGCGGCGTCGATCAGGGACGCGATCGCCAGATAGGCCCGCCGGGGATCCTCCGCGAGGATCCCCAGGGCGCGATCGCACGCCCACACGTGGGGCGCGTCGCGGTCGACCTCCGCGTAGACGGCCGCGCTGCCGATCCCGGCCTCCCGGCACGCCCGCGCGATCCGCACCGCGATCTCCCCACGGTTGGCGATCAGCACCCGCCGGATCATGCTAGGGCCCGGTCCGGATCCTCACAGCGGGATGTTCCCGTGCTTCTTCTCGGGGTTCGCGTCCCGCTTCGTCGCCAGCGCCGCCAGGCCCGCGACCAACCGCGGGCGGGTGTCGGCGGGATCGATCACGGCGTCGACGTATCCCCGCTCGGCGGCGATGTAGGGGTGGGCGAAACGCTCGCGAAACTCCTCGGTGCGCTCCTCGATCACCCGCTCGGCGTCGTCGGAGTCGGCGATCTCCTTCTTCCACAGGATCTCGACCGCGCCCTTGGGACCCATGACGGCGATCTCGGCCGACGGCCACGCGAGGTTGAGGTCGCCGCGGATGTGCTTCGAGCTCATCACGTCGTAAGCGCCGCCGTAGGCCTTTCGCAGGATGACCGTGAGCTTGGGCACCGTCGCCTCGCAGTAGGCATACAGCAGCTTGGCCCCGTGGCGGATGATCCCCGCCCACTCCTGGCTCGTGCCGGGCAGGAACCCCGGGACGTCCACGAAGGTGACCAGCGGCACGTTGAAGGCGTCGCAGAACCGGACGAACCGGGCGCCCTTGATCGAGGCGTCGATGTCGAGCACGCCGGCGAGCACGGACGGCTGGTTCGCGACCACCCCGACCGAGCGGCCGTCCAGCCGGGCGAACCCGACGACGATGTTCCGCGCGAACCGCTCCTGCACCTCCAGGAACGACCCCCGGTCCATCACCTCCCCGATCACGTCGTGCACGTCGTACGGCTTGTTCGGGTTCTCGGGAACCACGCCCCGCAGGGCGGGTTCGACCCGGTCCGGGTCGTCGTCCGGCTCGACCGCGGGCGGATCCTCCGCGTTGTTCGAGGGAAGGTAGGAGAGCAGGCGCCGGATCCCGTCGAGGCACGCCGCCTCGTCGGGAAAGGCGAAGTGGCCCACGCCGCTGTCCGAGGCGTGGACGGCGGCCCCGCCCAGATCCTCGAAGGAGACCTCCTCGTGGGTGACGGTCTTCACCACGTTCGGCCCCGTCACGAACATGTAGCTGGTCCCCTCCACCAGGCAGACGAAATCGGTGATCGCCGGCGAGTACACGGCGCCTCCGGCGCACGGGCCGAGGATCGCGCTGATCTGGGGGACGACCCCGCTGGCGAGCGTGTTGCGCAGGAAGATCTCGGCGTAGCCGCCCAGGGAGGCCACGCCCTCCTGGATCCGGGCGCCGCCGGAGTCGTTGAGCCCGATCACCGGAGCCCCGACCTTCGTCGCCAGGTCGATCACCTTGCAGATCTTCTCGGCGTGCGCCTCCGAGAGCGAGCCGCCGAAGACGGTGAAGTCCTGGCTGAACACGCAGACGGTGCGGCCGTCGATCGTCCCGTGACCGGTGACGACGCCGTCGCCGGGGATCTTCCGCTCCTCGAGCCCGAACTCGCGGGCCCGGTGGGTGACGAACATGTCCAGCTCCACGAACGACTCGGGATCGAGCAGAAGGTCGAGCCTCTCGCGTGCGGTGAGCTTCCCCTTCTCGTGCTGGGCCTCGATCCGGTCGGGCCCGCCCCCCTGCCGCGCCCGCTCCTGCCGCTCGCGAAGCTCCTCCAGCCGCTCCTTCACCCCGTCCCCCTCCTCACCACTCCACCGCCTCCGGCTCGGCCGCCTCGATCCGGTGTACCACCACCGCCCGGCGGATCCCGTCCGGCGTGAACCGGAAGAGCGCCGACGCGCCGCGGTACGGTTCGGTGGCTCCCGGCGACTCCTCGAGCGGGAAGCGCTCGACCGCCAGCCGGGTGGCGTCGTAGCCCCAGGCCGCGATCCGGTTCGTGGGGGGGCCGCCGTATCGGTCGGCGTACCGCTCGGAGAAGGAGTTCCAGCGGGTCACCCGGGGATCCCTGCTGAAGGTGTCGGCGAAGTAGCCGCGCAGGAAGCCTCGCCCCTGTCGGAAGAAGTCGGTGTCGTTCCACGCGTCCGTTCCGAGGGGGAGGATCGTCCCCAGCTCGAAGAACGCCATCTGGTTGAGGATCCGGAGGGCCTCATCGGGCCGGTTGGTGGACAGGAAGACCCCTTGGGCCTGCGACCGGACGATCGCTCCGAGATGCTCGGTGAACTCGGTGGTGCCCGGCCGGTAGTCGCGCCGGATCGCCACCCGTCCCCCCACGCTCGCGACGGCGGAGGCGAACGCGTCCGCTTGGATCCGTCCGTAGGGGTTGTCCACGGCGAGGATCGCGAGGCGGCGCTTCTCGAGGGTGCGGGCGGCGTACATGCCGATCGTATGCCCGATCGATCCGTCCAGGGCGTTGACCGTGAAGACGTTGGGGTCGACCTCGAGCAGGTTGGCGTCGGTCGCGGTCGGGCTCACCATGGGAACTCCCTCCTGGCTGGCGATCCGGGCGGTCCGGAGGGCGATCTCGCTGACCAGGGGACCCAGGATCGCCTGCACCCGATCCCGGCGGGCGAGCGAGCGCACGATCTCGGCGATCGAGTCCGGATCGCTGGAGGAGAAGCGCACCTCGAGGTCCACCGGGGTCCGGCGACCCTCGTTCACGTCCTCGAGCGCCAGCTCGATCCCCCGCCGGATCTCGTCGGCGACCCGGGCGAAGCGGCCGTCCTCGGGCGCGATGAACCCGAGCCGGGGCCTTGCTCCCGCGGCGCGCGGACCCGTCTCCGGACCCGCCAGCCTGCCCGCTTCGGCGATCACCTCGCCGGGAAGGGCGGGCAGCCCGCTCACGCGGCGGGCGAGCTCCCGGGCGCGGGCGGTGTCGCCGTCCGCGTAGGCCCAGCGCGAGGCCTGAAGGTAGAAGGGGGCCAGGAAGTTGCGCGGGGGGCGGACCCCGACGGCCCGCTCGATGGCCGAGCGGGGGAGGCGGTCGAGCAGGTCGCGGCTCAGGTCGAGGAACTCCTCGATCCGCTCGGGCGAGGCCTCGCGGATCTCGAGGGCGGCATCGAGGCTCGCCTGGAATTCCCGGACCCCGTACCGGCTGTTGGCGAGCAACAGGGCCGCGCTCTCCCGGAACGGAAGGACGGAGCCGAGCGACAGGTAGCGGTCGAGTTCGGCGGCCGCGGAGGCGTCCTCGCCGAGCTGGTAGAGGGTTCGGCCGCGCCAGTAGAGCGCGAGCCCGGAGACCTCGCTGGCGGGATACTCCTCGACCACGCGGGTGAAGAGTTCCAGCGCGGTCTCGTGGTCGCCGATCCGGGCCGCGTCGACCCCGCGTTCGTAGGCGTCCCTCGCCTCCGCGGCGGCCGCGCGGGTGATCGGAGCGTCGCTCAGGGTCGGGCCGGCGGGCCCCCGGGCGGAGACGCACCCGATCGCCAGCGCCGCGGCGAGCGTCGCGCTCCACGCCAGACAGGCCGCCGGGTTTCGCCACCGGAAAGGCACGGTCCGCCCCGTGGCCCGTCGAGCGGAGCCTACTCTTGGCTCTCCTCTTCTTCCTCGGACGTCTCCTCGCCCGCCAGCTCGGACTTCACCTCGGCGAGGGCGTCGGCCATCTGGGTGGTGGGGCGCTCCCGGCGCCGACGAGGCCGCTCCGGCTGCGGCGCCGGCTCCTCTGGGATCTCCCCCCGCTCGCGATGGCCCGGAATGTCGATCACGGAGAGCACGATTCGACGGTTCTCGGGATCGGACTCGATCACCTTCAGGACGAGCGTGTCGCCCTCGTCGAATTTGTCGGACGGCGCGTCGAGGTTCCGGTAGCCGAGCTGGGAGATCGGGACGAACCCCTCGACCTCTCCCTCGAGGTCGACGACGACGCCCTTGTCGAGCAGGCGGATGATCTCCCCCTCCGTCTCCACCCCGACCGCGTACTTCTCGGCGAGCTTGGGCCAGGGATTCTCCTTCAGGTCCTTGATCGACAGGGAGATCCGCTTGTTCTCGGTGTCGATGTTCAGGATCTCCACCTTCACCGTCTCCCCCTTGCGGACCACCTCGCTGGGATGGTGGATCCGGCGGGTCCACGACATGTCGCTGATGTGGACCAGGCCGTCGATCCCCTCCTCGATCTCCACGAAGGCGCCGAAGCTCGTGAGGTTCCGGACCTTTCCGGAGATGACCGAGCCCGGCGGGTACTTCTCCGCCAGCGTCTCCCAGGGATCGTCCTCGATCTGCTTCATGCCGAGGGAGATCTTCTCCTCCTCCTCGTTCACGTTGAGGACGACCGCCTCGATGATGTCGCCGATCGACACCACCTTGGACGGGTGCTTGATGTGCCGGGTCCAGCTCATCTCGCTGATGTGGACCAGCCCCTCGACCCCCTTCTCGAGCTCGACGAAGGCGCCGTAGTTCGTGATGGAGACGACGCGGCCGTGCACCCGCGAGCCGACCGGGTACTTCTCGGTCACGTTGTCCCAGGGGTAGGGCTGGAGCTGCTTCAGCCCGAGGGAGATACGGTTGTTCTCGAGGTCGAGGTCCAGGATCTTCACCTCGAGCTCGTCACCGATCGACACCAGCTCCGAGGGATGCCCGACGCGGCCCCACGACATGTCGGTGATGTGGAGCAGGCCGTCGGCCCCGCCGAGGTCGATGAAGGCCCCGAAGTCGGTGATGTTCTTCACCACGCCCTTGCGGACCTGGCCGACCGCGATCTCGTCCAGCAGCCGCTCGCGCTTCTGCTCGCGGATCTGCTCGAGGATCATCCGCCGGCTCACCACGATGTTCCGGCGACGCTTGTTGAGCTTGATGATCTTGAACTCCATCGTCTGGCCGATCAGGGCGTCGATGTCCGGCACCCGGCGCAGAGCGATCTGGCTTCCGGGCAGGAAGGCGTCCACGCCGAACAGGTCGACGATCACTCCGCCCTTGATCTTGCGGGCCAGCTGCCCCTGGACGATCTCGCCGGAGTCGTAGGCCTGGCGGATCTTGTCCCACACCTTGTAGAAATCGGCCTTCTTCTTCGACAGGACGACCCGGCCGTCCTCGTCTTCCAGGTTCTCGAGGAAGACGTCCACCTCGGCCCCGACCTCCTTGGAGTCGGTCGGCTTGAACTCCTCGATCGGAACGACCCCCTCGCTCTTGAACCCGACGTCGAGCACGACCACCGCGTCGTCGATGCGCAGGATCCGGCCGGTGACGATCTGGCCTTCCTGGATGTCCTGGATCGACTCCTCGTACATGCCGAGGAGCGCCTCGTATTCGTCGAGCGAGTACTCGTCCTCGTCGAACAGGTCGGGGCGGATGTTGACGGCCTCCGCGGAGCGCTCGATCTCTTCGTCGAGCAGCTCGTCGGCGGGCTTTTCGTCGACCGGGAGCTCTTCCTCCTGCGTGGTCGACTCGTCGGTGAGGGTCGCGGTGGGGGTGGAGGTCTCGTCCTCCGTCGGGTGGTCCTTGGTGTCGGTCATGAAGGGGGGGCTTCCGGGTTCCGGTCAAAAAGAGCCCCGTTCCGGAGTGATCCGGCCCGGGGACGTGTACGGATTCACGAGAGGAAGAAGCTACCCGCCACGTCTCTGCGCTGTCAAGTCGCCACCGGGCTTCACGATAGGCGGCAGGGGACCCGCGCTCTCGGGGAGCTCGTCGCGACGCTCGGAGATCCGGTGGATCACCCGTGCCACCGTGGTCTCCACGTCGATGTCGCTCGTGTCGATCCGCACCGCGTCGGGAGCCATCGAGAGGGCTCCCGTGGGCCGCGCCCGGTCGGCCCGGTCCCGCTCGGCGAGGCTCTGCTCGTAGCTCGCCAGGACCGCGGGGTCCTCGGCCCGCTCGGGCTCGGCCTCCCGGGCCCGGCGTCGGGCCCGCTCCACGAGCGAGGCGTCGAGATACACCTTCAGGAAGGCGTCGGGAAAGACCACCGTACCGATGTCGCGGCCGTCCACCACGGCCGGCTCCCCGTCCACCCGGTCCCGCAGGGCCTCGTTCACGATCTCCCGCAGGTCGGGGTCGTCGGCGACGCGGGAGACGATGCGGGTGACCGCCGGCAGCCGGATGGTGTCGGTCACGTCCTCGCCGTCCAGCCGGGTATGGACCCGCCCCCCGGAGAGCTCCTGCTCGGTCTCGGAGGAGGCGAGCTCGTCCCGCAGGCGGGCGCGATCCGCTTCGTCCTCGAGATCGATCCCCTCCCGCAGCGCGATCAGAGCCGCGACCCGGTAGAAGGCGCCGCTGTCCACGTAGCGCCAGCCGAGACGTCGGGCGACCTCTCGGGCCGTGGTGGACTTCCCGGTCCCGGCCGGCCCGTCGATCGCCACCACCGGAGAGCTCATCCGGCGACGGACGCGATCGGCCGGTCGAGCTCCATCCCGTCGAGGGCCGCGAGCACGCGGTCCCGGAGCTCGAACACGGCAGGCGGAGGCTCCTCCGGGGGGGCCAGCGCGTCGGGCACGGACGCTCCGCAGCCGGGACACGGATAGGTGGCGGTCTTCGGCGCCGCCGGAACCACCGAGCGAGCTTCGCACCCGTCGCACACGAGCAGGGCCTTGCGGCCCGACTCCTTGCCCCGCTTGGCGACGGGCGATCCCTCGATCTCGACGATGTCGAGCGAGAAGTCGACGGTCGCGGCGGCGGAGATCCGGGTGCCGACACCGTATCCGTCGGCGAGGGGGTTGAGCCGCTCGATCGCACGCTCGTCGATCCCGCCCGAGACGAAGAACTCGACCCCCTCGAACCCGCGCCGGTCGAGTTCCCAGCGGGTCTCCCGCATCAGCTGCAATAAGTCGCCCCGCCGGGAGCCCGGGGTGTCGAACCGGATCCCCGCGAGACGCTCCTCCAGCGCCTCGGCGACCCGGAGGGCCTCGAACTTCTCGTCCTGGAAGGTGTCGATCAGGACGATCGTGGGGACATCGTCCCCGAAGGCCTCGTCGAAGGCGCGGGCCGTCCGCACGGTGTCGCCCAGGATCAGGACGAGGGCATGCGGCATCGTCCCGGTCGGCTCGACCCCGATCCGCTCGGCGGCGGCGATCGCGCTCACGCCGTCGCACCCTCCCAGGTAGGCGGCCCGTTCGATCATGGGGGTGATGGCGGGATGCATCCGCCGGGCTCCGAAGGAGAGCACGGTCCGCTCGCCCGCGGCGATACGGCAGCGGGCGGCCGCGGTGGCCACTCCGGAGGCCTGGCAGATCAAGCCCAGCAGCGGGGTCTCGAGCTCGGCGAAGCTCCGGTAGCGCCCCTCGACCGTCAGGACGGGCTCCCGCGGGCCGAAGGGCGATCCCTCCGGAAGCGCCCGGAGCCGGGCGTCCTTCCGGGGCTCGAGCAGGGCCCTCGCTTCGTCGGTCCCGGCGAGGATCGCCCACGGCCAGCCGTCCGGGAGGGACTTGGCGCGCACCTCCACGACGACGTGGGGGTCGACACCCTCCCGCTCGAGCACTTCGAGCGTGCGGTCGAAGTACACGTCGGTGGTGCGGCCGCGCAGGATCGCGTCGGGGGTGGAGACGTGAAAGGGGTCGGCGAAGTCGTTCATCGGGCGAGGGAGGTTACCGCGGGGTCGGGCCCGCTTCAAGACGGCCGCGCTCCCGGAGGGACCCTACAGCCACCCCCGCCGACGGAAGAACCACAGCAGGCTCCCCGCCACCGCGAGCATCACCCCCCACACCGCGAAGTAGCCGTACCGCCAGCCGAGCTCGGGCATGTACTCGAAGTTCATGCCGTAGACTCCGGCGATGAAGGTGAGCGGAAGCATGATGGTGGCGAAGATCGTCAGGACCTTCATCACCTCGTTGAGACGCTGGCTCACCACCGAGAGATAGGCGTCGAGCGCGCCCGTGAGGAGGTCGCGGTACCCGTCGGCCACCTCCACGAGCCGGTAGGAGGAGTCGTAGAGGTCGCGGTAGAAGGTCACCGTGGCCGGGTCGATCTCCTCGTACTCCCCGCGGCCGAGACGGGAGAACACCTCCCGGTGCGGGTCGAGGGTGCGCTTGATCTCGAGCGAGCGCCGCTTGGCGGCGAGGATCCGATCGAGCGTCTCGTCCGACGGGTCGGCGAACAGCTCCTCCTCGATCTTCTCGATCTCCCCGTCGACGGTCTCGAGAGCCGGGAAGTAGAACTCCACCATCCGGTCGAGGATCTCGTACAGGAGGTAGTCCAAACCGCGAAAGCGGGCCCGTCCTCCGGCGGCGTACTTGTCTCGGATCGCTCCGACGCTGCGAAGCGGGGCGCGATGGTACGTCACCAGGAAGCCCGGACCGAGGAACGCGGCCAGCTTCAGGGTGCGGAGTTCGTCCTCCGGAGCGGCGAAGTCGATTCCGCGAAAGATCAGGAAGAGGTAGGGGCCGAAGTCCTCCACCTTGGGCTGGTGCTCGGGGGTGAGGCAATCCTCGATGGCGAGAGGGTGAAACCCGAAGGGCTCCTCGAGGATCGCGAACTCCTCGTCGGTGGGGGCCTGGAGGTCGAGCCAGAGCCGTGACCCGTCGTCCGGGGGCCATGCGGCCGAATCGAACCGTTCGGCGAGCCGGGGCGGACCCTCCGGGTGGAGCCAGACCGCCGTCAGCACGGAGGGCCCGCGTCCGTCAGGTGGAGCAGTGGACGCACCGGAAGGTGGTCGGGAGCTCCTCGAGACGGTTCTTCGGGATCTTCCGGCCGCACGCCCGACACACCCCGTACTCGCGGGCGTCGATCAACTCGAGGGCCGTCCGGATTCGCTTCAGCTCGTCGGTCTCGCGCTCCTCGAGCCGGAGGAGGATGTCCCGGTCCTTCTCCTCCTGGGCGCGCTCCTCCAGTTCACGGCTGGTGCTCTCGTCGAGCTCGGCGAGCTCCTCCCGAAGCTCGTCGAGCCGCTGGCTCACCCGGACCCGTTCCTCCAGCAGCCGCTTGCGGAACCGCTCGTAGAAGGCGTCCCCCCGGTCGATCTTCTCCCGTTTCCCCGCCCCCTCTCCCCACGCGCCGTCGGGCTCGGTCTCCAGGGTGGGCTCCCGGGTCCCCGGAGGAGCGTCCTCGTTCGCTCCCGGCTCGCGCCGGGTGGTCTTCTCGCCCGCGCGTCCCGGGATCCGCTTCGCCTCCTCGTCCTCGATCTCGCGGGCGTCGCGCTCCACGCGCTCCCTCTTCTCCTCTTCCTCGTCCTCGCCACCGGCGCGATCGCGCCTCTCGTCCGCCATGAGACCTCCCTCGCTCTAGGATTCCGGTCCTGGATGATAGCCGACCGTCCCCGCCCCGGGCAACCGGGGACGCCTATCGCCAGGGCCCGGGGATCGCCTCGAGCCACCGCCACCAGACCGGCCTCCCGTCCGGCCCCTCGTCGGCCTCGGGAGCGAGGACCTCCTCCACGTCGGAGCCGACCACCACGGTGACGTCCAGGATCAGCGTCGAGTCGGGCTCGGACCGGATCGGCACCCCGCGCAGGGAGCTCGCGACGTCTCGTGCGGGCCGGACGTTCCCCACCCGGTCGATCACGACCGTGCGGGACCGGCCGAACGAGTCGGCGTTGCCGAACTCGACCACGTCGTAGCCGCGATCGCGCAGGTAGTCGGTCATCCGGGCGGCCGCTCCGGGCTCTCCCGAGCCGTTCAGCACCTGTACCCGGATCCGGGCCCGCTCGGCGGGGGGCATGGGCGCCCGAACCGATTCCCGATCCTCCCTCTCGGGCCCGTCGCTCGGGTTCTGGTGCTGGAGCCAGGTGGACATCACGAAGCCTCCAAGGATGAGGGCGAACAGGCTGATCGCCCCCGTCTCGAGACAGCCGCGGAGGTTCACGAGGTCTCCGTCCACGCGTTCCAGGCCCGCCATCCGTCGGGGTGGACGGGGCGCCCCCGGTCGAGCACCCACCGCAGGCGGAGACCCAACACGGTGCGGGCCGACCGGTGGAGCCCGGCCTCGCCCTCGGCCGCGCGCTTCCGCAGCGAGGCGGCGTCGACGACTTCGGAGAAGCTCCGCGTCGGCTCGGCGAAGTCGGCGACGTAGAGCAGCTTGCCGATCCTTCCCCACGCCGGATGGGCGGTCGGATGGTGGCGGACCGCGGCGAGCACGCGGGGGTCGGTCTCTCCGCGGCGGCGGGCCCAGACGGCGGCCGCCTGGGCGTGGAGCAGCTCGGGGGCGTAGGCCGCGGCCCAGGGATCGGGCTCCTCCCCCGCGTCGAGGATCGCCTTCCGCCACGCGTCGGGCCCGTCCGGCTTGCGGGCGTCGTGATACCACGCCGCCCGCTCCACGGCGTCCCGGTCGGAGAGGGACCAACCGGCGTCGGCCGCGATCGCGAGGACGGTCTCGGCCACCGATTCGACGTGCCTCAGGCGGTCCCCCTCCAGCCGGGAGCGCACGGAAGCGCGCAGCGGGGCGGCGGCCGGGCCCTCAGTCCGCTCCACGACGGACGAAGGCCTTGACGATCGCGCCGTTGGGGATCGTCGTCCGCACGAGGTGGTTCCACCCCCGCAGCTCGGCTCCCCGGCCGACGTGGGAGTCGACGATCCGGCTGAAGGGGCCGATCACGGCCTCCCGACCGACGGTGGAGGCCCCCTCGATGAGCACGTCGGGGTAGACGACCGTGTCCGGTCCGATGTCCACGTCGGCGTCGACGAGGGTCGTCTCCGGGGCGAGGAAGGTGACGCCCCGGGCCATGAGCCGCCGTCGGATCCGCCGCCGGATCACCCCCTCGACCTCGGCGAGCTGGGCGCGGTCGTTCACTCCGGTCATCTCCCGCGGGTCCTCGAGCTCCGACACCCGGGCGTGGCGGCCCCGCTCGGCGAGAAGCCCCACCACGTCGGTCAGGTACTCCTCCCCCTGAACGTTCTCGGGCTCGAGCTCGGCGAGCAGCGGCTCCACCACCGGCCAGTCGAAGCAGTACACGCCGGCGTTGACCAGGCGTATCTCCCGCACCTCGGCGTCGGCGTCCGCCTCCTCCACGATCCTCAGGATCCGCCCGTCGTCCACGATCACGCGGCCGTAGCCGGAGGGGTCCTCGAGGCGGGCCGCGAGCAGGGTCGCCGGGGCGTCCTCCTCCCGGTGCAGCGCGACGAGCTCCTCCAGGGTGTCGGCGGAGAGCAGCGGGGTGTCGCCGCAGCACACGAACACGTCTCCCTCGAAACCGTCCAGGCGGGGCGCCGCGCAACGGAGGGCGTGGCCGGTGCCCCGCTGGTCCTCCTGGACCGCGAACCGGATGCCCGACACGGAGGCGAGCGCTTCCCTCACCCTCTCCTCCTGGAAGCCGATCACGCACACGATCGGTTCGGCCTCCAGCGCCCGAACGGAGGAGAGGACGTGATGGATCATGGGACGGCCCGCCAGCGGGTGGAGAACCTTGACGAGCCGGGACCGCATGCGGGTTCCCTCCCCCGCGGCCAGAACCACGGCGGCCAGACCCCGGTCGCGGCCCGACGGCTCAGCCACCGGAACGCTCCCCACGGGGGTCGAGGAGAGCGTTGTCGATGAGCCGGACCGGGCCCACGCGGGCGGCCACGGCGGCGACGCAGGGGCCCTCCACCGTGTCGACCCGGACGAACCGGTCCCGGTCCACCACCGCGGCGTATTCCGGCTCCACCCCCGGGGCGTCCTCGAGCGAGCGCCGCATCGCGTCCTCGAGGCGCGTTCCGTCCCGCTCCCCGAATCGGAAAAGCTCCCGGACGCGCTCCAGAGTCCGGGGGATGGCCAGGGCCCGCTCGCGCTGATCGGGCGAGAGGCGGACGTTCCGGCTCGACGCGGCGAGGCCGTCCGGCTCCCGCACCGTCGGAGCGACCTCCAGCTCGACCGGGAAGTCGAGGTCGGCGATCAGCCGCCGCACCGCCGCCGCCTGCTGGGCGTCCTTCCGCCCGAACACCGCGACGTGGGGCTCGACCACGTGGAACAGCTTGGTGACCACGGTGAGGACCCCGTCGAAGTGGCCCGGCCGGGCGGCCCCCTCGAACCCCTCGGTGATTCCCCGCATCGTGACCGAGGCGAGCGGCGGCTCCGGGTACATCTCCTCGACGGAGGGGGCGAAGACGAGATCCACCCCTCTCCCGCCGGCGAGATCCAGGTCCCGGTCCAGGTCGCGGGGATACGCTTCCAGGTCGCTCTCGGAGTCGAACTGGGTGGGGTTGACGAAGATCGACAGCACGAGACGGTCTGCGAGCCCCCGGGCGAGGTCCACGAGAGAGAGGTGACCCTCGTGAAGGTATCCCATCGTGGGAACGAGCGCGATCCGGTCGCCGCGTCGCCGGGACGCGTCCAGGGACTCGCGGCAGGCGGCGACCGTCCTCGCGAGCTCCGGCCTCACGGATACGATTCGGCCTCGTCGGGGAAGCGCCCCTGTCGCACATCGTCCACGAACCGGCCGAGGGCCTCCTCGATGCTCGCCCCGAGGTCCGCGTAGCGGCGCACGAACCGGGGCCGGAAGTCCGGCGTGAGGCCCAGCAGGTCCGGGGTGACCAGGACCTGACCGTCGGTCTCCGGCCCGGCTCCGATGCCGATCGTCGGAACCGGCGAGTCCGCGGTCACCGTGGCGGCCAGGTCGCGCGGAATCTTCTCGAGCACGAGCGCGAAGCAACCGGCATCCGCCAGCGCGCGCGCGTCGGCCTCCAGCCGCGCCGCCGAGTCGGGCTCGTCGGCCTGGAGCCCGTAGCCGCCGAAGGCGTGCACGGATTGCGGGGTGAGCCCGAGATGCCCCATCACCGGGATACCCGCGGCCACCAGCCGCTCCACGGTGGGGGCGAGCCGCTCCCCGCCCTCGATCTTGACGGCCTGGGCCCCGGTCTCCTTCAGCACCCGGCCGGCGTTGCGGAGGGTGTCCTCCGGGGAGACCTGGAAGGTGAGGAACGGCATGTCAACGACGACGAGGCAGTCGGGGGCCCCGCGCCGGACCGCGCGGGCGTGGTAGAGGATGTCGTCGAGGGTGACCGGAAGGGTCGTGGGGTGGCCGGCGAACACCTGCCCCACCGAATCGCCCACGAGGATCCCGTCCACGTCCGCTTCGGACACGTAGCGGGCGAGAAGCCAGTCGTAGGCGGTGAGGAACACGATCCGCTCCCCGGCCTCCTTCTTCTCGCGGAGGGTGCGGACCGTCTCGCTCACCGCGTCGGCTCGGGCTCGGGAAGCCACGCCTCGGGCGCTCCCGCGCGAAGACACAGCTCCAGGAAGAAATCGCGCTCGGCCAGCCGGGGATGTGGGACGGTCAGGCCGGACTCGTCGACGGCGCGCCCGCCGTACAGGAGAAGATCGAGATCGATCGTGCGGGGCCCCCGGGGGGGACCGGCGGAGCGATCCCTGCCCAGGTCGCGCTCGATTTCCAGGCAGGCGCCGAGCAGCTCCCCCGGCTCGAGCGCGGTGTCCACCCCCAGGACCTGGTTGAGGAAGCGGGCCTGGTCGGCCACGTCGACCGGATCGGTCTCGAGCACCTCGGAGCAGGCCACGAGTCGCGTGGAGTCCCGCTCCATGACCGCTCGCCGCGCGAGCGCCAGCCATCGCACCCGGTCGCCGACGTTGGATCCGAGGCTGACGTAGGCGCGGGCGATCACGGCCTCTCGATCTCCACCTCGATCGTCTCGACCGGGCCCGGCAGCGCCGCCCACGGCTTCCGGCATCGAACCGTCACCCCGTCCACCCCGTCCAGCGCCAGCACCGCGTCGGCGATCCGAGCCGCGAGGGTCTCGAGCAGGTGGGGCTCTGTGGACGTGGCCACTTCCGCCGCCGCGTCGTAGAGCGTGCGGTAGTCGATCCCGTCGGCGAGCCGGTCGGTGGTCGCGGGCCTCCGCAGATCTGTCGCCACCTCGAGGTCCACCTCCAGCGGCTGGGGATTCTCCCGCTCGTGCGGCAGGTCGCCCAGGATGGTGAAGAAGCGGAGACCGCCGAGTCGGAGCACGTCGCCCACCGCCTCTACGGGATAACCAGGGCGCGGACGGAGCGCGTCTCCCCGCCGGCGACGAGCCGGATCACGTACACCCCCGGCGGAACCGGCACGCCCCGTTCGTCGCGGCCGTCCCAGCTCACCGCCTGCTCACCGCTCACCGTGCCCCCCGCCCGCAATTCGCGGACCCGTCGGCCGAGCACGTCGTAGACGGCGAGGTCGATCTGGACGGCGTCCTCTGCCGGCCCGGGATCGGGGACCGAGAAGCGGATCGTCGTCGATTGGCCGAGCCGGATGGGGTTCGGGAAGTTCTGCTCGAGCACGAGCTCCCCCCCGGGCGCCGGCGGCTCCGGGGGCTCGGTCCCGAGGACCCGGCGGAAGTAGGCGTCGCGCGCCGCGATGGCCGCCTGCTGGAGCGCCTCCAGGTTCTCCCCCGCCACCAGGGCGACGGCCACCGTGTCGGTCGCCCCCGCCTCGATCGAGATCGGTCCCACCCCGATCACCTGCCACAGATCCTGGGGCTGGCCCACGCTCGTGTTCGTCTGTCCGCTCGCGAGGGCGTCCCACTTCTCGGCGTCGGAGAACTCCCCGCCGAAGGGATCGGGCGCCTCGGCCCGCTCCGGGGCGCGGTCGGCCAGCGGGTCGCCGAGTTCGCTCTCGAGGACCTCCTCGCGCCGCAGGACCGCGTAGGTGATCTGCCCCAGCGAGACGTCGTCGAGCCACACGACCCCCAGAACCGGCTGGCCCGCTCGGGGGCCCTCTACGAACCCGAGCCGGTGTACGGGATCCCACCCCGCGATCTCGGAGGGCTCTCCGTCGGCCCCCGGCAAATCCCAGTCCGCGAACAGGCCGAGCCGCGCCCCCTCGATCGGGCGCTCGGCGGTGTTGGCCACGGCGTACTGGAGGAGTACGAACGCGTCCTCTCCGGATTCCCCGAAGGCGAAGGACTCCTGGCGGACCCGCAGACCCAGCGGCTCGATCTTCTTTCGGTCGTCGTAGCCCGTGGTGATCCGCTGGCCGCCGGCCGCCTGGTCGATGGCGATCGGGAAACCGAACAGGGGGATCCAGTCGGAGGCGTTCTGGGTGTCCTCGCCGTAGGGGATGTCGTCCGAGACCCGCTCGCGACCGGTCCCGGCCATGAAGCTCGCGTGGAAGAGCCAGTTCGGGCTGTCCGGCGGGAAGCGGAAACCATCCCCCCGCAGGGTGAAGCCGCCCTGATGGAGGCCGGTGTAGTAGCCGAGCCCGCCGAAGTTGTTGACCGAGAGCCGGACTCGGCCCCGGTCGTGGGTGGCGAAGCCGCCGGGGATCGGCTCGCCCGCCTTCAGCACCAGCGGGAACGGTCCGATCGCGGCTCCGTCGACCACCATCTCCAGGCGTACCGGCGAGCCGGGCGGGATGCCGGGATCGAGCCGGATCTCGAAGGCGTCCCCGTCGGCCGGGCCGAAGAACTCCCCCGTCCCCGCCGCGGCGAGATCCACGGTCGCCCGGCTCACGGTGACGCCGGGGGTGGGACTGGAGAGCGTGGCCGTGGACGGGCCGATCGCGGGCCCGTGGTTGGTGAGGCGGGGGACGATCGCGTGGGATCCGCCGGGCCGGATCACCAGGGTTTCCTCGGGCTGGGCGGGGACGAGCTTGCCCGCGGGCGCGTCGGCCGGACGGAAGCCGACCAGCCGGGCGAACGGCTCGCTCGGGCGGTCGACCCGGGCCACGGCCGCCGCGGCGTCGACCAGGCCGTGGCCGCTCCGGTTGTCGTCGCCCGCCGCGCCCAGATCGCGCGCGGTCTCCAGCACGATCGCCTTCGCCCTCTCCGGGGTGATCCTCGGATCCTTGGACCGCATCAGAGCGAACACCCCGCCAACCATCGGCGTAGCGAAGGAGGTGCCGGTCAGCAGGGTGAATTCGTTGAAGCGGTTCCGGGTGGTGACGGAGAGGCCGGGGGCGACCACCTCCGGCTTCGTGGCGTGCGGGCCGCCGCACTGCGAGGGCCCCTGCCCGCTGCTCGTCAACACCTGGTTCTGGCCGTCGACGGCGCCCACCGCGAAGGCGTTCACGGGCGAGTCGGCCCGGTTGGCGGGCGAGGTGACGCCCCGCCCGCCCTCGTTGCCGGCCGACCACACCACGATCGCCCCCGCCGCCTCCAACGCATCGATGGCCTCGTCGAAGATCGGGTCGCACCGGATCCGGTTGCTCGCGGGATCCACGTCGGTGAGACCGTACGAGTTGCTCACGACGTCGGGGACGTCCGTGGCCGTCGAGGGATCCCCGTCGGGGTCCGCGAGCCACTGGAGGGTCTTGAGGGCGTTGGATACGAAGCCCTCGTCGTCCTGGAACACGTCGCCGGCGATCCAGGTCGACTCGAAGGCCACGCCGAAGCTTCGTTCCCCGCCGGTCATCACTCCCATCGACGCGGTTCCGTGGCCGTTGGAGAGGGCGGTGTCGTCGTCCTTCGGGAAGACCGTGAGTGCGATCGGGGCGTACCAGGAGGCGTCGCTGCCCGCGAAGCGTCCCCGCCAGCGATCCCCGAGCGTATCGTCCTCTCCGTTCACGCCGGTGTCGGTGTTGGCAACGATCGCGCCCTGGCCGAAGATCCCCCGCTCCCACACCTCGGCGACTCCGATCCGGACCAGCTCCTCGACCGGGGCCCGGCCTGCGTGCACCGCCCGTCCGTCCGGGCCCGCAGCCGCTCTCCCGAGCGCCAGCCGGCGGTCCTCCACCACCCGGGCGATCGCGGGGTGCGCCTCCAGCGCCCCGATCCGGGCCGGATCCACCATGGCGACCACCGCGTTCACAAGCCACAACCGGTCGAGCTCCTCGAAGGCGCCCTCCGCGCGAGCCGCCGAGAGGGGGGCGCGCGCCGCCACGAGCGACGTCTCGTGGATCGATCGGAGGTCGCGCACGAGCCGCTCGTGGCGGAGCTCCAGGGTCGGCGCCGAGATCGCCCGGGCCAAGGCCTGCTCCCGCGACGGGTGGTCGGTGAGGCGGACGATCACCCGGACTCGATCCCCGTCCGTCGGGAGGGGCGTGTCCATCGCCGACGCCGTTCCCAACGCGAGAAGCCCCGCGAGCGCGAGCGTCCCCCCGCGCCTCACAGCAGCTCCAGCTGGATGTCGGAGTAGCCGCCGGCGACGATCCGGCGGAGGCTGGCGAGACCGGTCTCGATCGGCATCTCGATCACCTTGAGCGCGTCCGGGGCGTACCGGAAGATCGCTTCGAAGGTCGCGCGCCAGTCGACCGCCCCTTCACCGATCGGGAGGTGCTCGTCGGAGAAGCCGTCGGTGTCGTGCAGATGGATCTCACGAACCGCCTCCCCGAGCGCCGGCCACCACGCGTCGGGTTCGACCGAGCCGTAGATGTGGGTGTGGGCGACGTCGAGGGTGAAGCCGACGTGGCGGGCGTCGAGCTGGTCGCGGAGATCGAGCAGGATCCCGGGGTTCGGCTCGAACATGTTCTCCAGCAGGATCGTCACCCCCGCGTCGGAGGCGAGGTCCACCATCCGTTCCCACACCTCCAGCGAGAGGGCGAGCCATCCCGGGAAGGCCGACGCCGGCAACAACGGCAGGTAGCCGGTGTGAAACGTCATCTGGCGAGCGCCCAGCGCTCCACCGACCCCGATGGCCCGCTCCCAGCAGCGACGGGTGTGTTTGCGGATCACCGCGTCGAGGCTGCCGGGATTGAGGTCGAAGATCGGGGCGTGGACGGAGACCTCGATTCCCCGCTCCGCGAGCTGGTCGCCGAGCCGGCGGATCGCGGTCGTCCGCTCCAGGTTCAGCAGCCACTCGGTGTCGTAGAGCGCGACCTCGATTCCCACGTCTTCCTCCGCCAGCACGTCGATGTGCCGGCCGACTTCCGGGAACGACGTGCTGAGCGCGAACCGCTTGGCCAACTCGCCTGCCTCGAGGTCGCCGCGGCCGTCCGGAGCCGCGAGATGGAGAGGGTCGGGGATCTGAACTCGTGATGACCGGCCGGCAATTTACGGTTCGGAGAACGGGCGTCAAACACGATCCAGCGCGTCCCTCAACTCGGCGATCCACTCCGCGGCGGCCTCGGGGCCCTCCCGGTCGAGCCGCTCGACGTAGGCGGTCCCCACCACGATTCCGTCCCCGATCAGGGCGGCTCGCCGAGCGGAGTCGGCGTCGCCGATCCCGAAGCCCACCACGATCGGGAGCGCCGTTTCTTCCCGCAGCACCTCCACCTGCTCCGCGAGCCGTTCGTCCGCTCCCGCTCCCTCCCCGGTCACCCCGGTACGGGCGATCAGATAGACGAACCCCTCGGAGAGGCGGGCCAGGACGCGAAGGCGCTCCGTCGGCGTGGTGGGGGCGGCCAGCCGGATCAGCGGCAACCCCCGGGCGGCGAAACGGGCGGAGACCTCCGCCCCTTCGTCGAACGGCAGATCGGCGATCAGTACGCCGGCGAAGCCGGCGTCGGCGCACTCGGCGGCGGCCCGGTCGACGCCGCGGGCCCAGAGGGGGTTGAGGTAGGTGAAGAGCACCAGCGGCGGGCGGGTGTTCACGGCGTAGGCGGCGCAGATCTCCAGGGCGTCCTCCAGCGTGACGCCTCCCGCGATCGCCCGCTGGCTGGCGGCTGCGATCACCGGGCCGTCCGCGAGAGGGTCCGAGAAGGGGATCCCGAGCTCGACGGCGTCGGCGCCGGCCTCCGCCAGGGCCTCGAGGGCCGGAAGCGTCGTGTCCCGGTCGGGGAACCCGGCGGTGAGGTACGGGATCAGCAGTTTCCGGCCGGCGTCCCGTGCCTCGGCCAGGCGGGCGCCCATCGGGCTCGGATCCACCATCGCGCTCATTCCGGGAGGAAGTGGCGGCCGACGTCGATCCCGTAGCGACCGGGATCCAGCACCTTGATGATCGTCCGGACGTACTCCCCGCCCCGGTCCCGCTCGGCGAGATCCACCACGGGCCCCTCGATACGGTTCCCCTGGTGGTCGGCGATCAGCCTGGCGTGCGGCCTGTCGAGCCGGTCGGGACCCGGGCTCCGAGCCGTCACCACGGCCAGCTCCAGGGTGTCGAGCAGCGCCAGGGTGCCCGGCGGGTACACGCCGAGCATGCTCACGAACGCCTTCAGCAGCACCGGATCGTAGCGGGTTCCCGACCACTTCATCATCGCCTCGATCATCTCGGGCGGGCTGATGGGATCGGTCTTGTATACCCGGGGCGTGGTCCCCGCGTCGAAGGTGTCGCAGATGGCGACGATCCTGCTGAAGAACGTCAGCTTCCTCGGCGCGAACAGCTCCGGATAGCCCGACAGGTCCACGTTGAGGTGGTGCTCGAAGGCGACCAGCATCTCCCGCAGGGGAATCCGCCCGGTCGGCCGGCGCTCGATCAGGTGGTGGACCCCGTAGCGCACGTGGTTCTGCATCTCCTCCCACTCCTCGTGCTCGAGCGAGCCCGCCTTCTTCAGGATCTCCAGGGGCACGTCCACCTTGCCGATGTCGTGCATCAGCGCGCACAGGCCGAGATCGTACAGCTCGAAGCGCGAGAGCCCGATCCGTTGTCCCAGCGAGATCGAGAAGACGCACACGTTCACCGAGTGGGTGAACGTCGGTTCGTCGTAGTCACGGAGATTCGTCAGCCCGACCAGCAGCGTCTCGTCGTCGAGCACCTGATCCACGATCGACTGCACCGCCCGCTTGACCTGGTCGGTGCGGACGGCCCGCCCCGCACGAAGGCTCTCCATGAAATCGCGGGTCACCGCCACCCCGTGCCGGTAGGTGCGCTCGGCCCGCGCCCGGGCGTCGGGGTCCTCGACGAGGGTCTCCGTCGTCTCCTCGCGCAGCGGGAGCACCCGCACGCCCTCCACTCCCGCCTCCCCCAGTCGTCGAGCGGTTCGCTCCACCGAGCCCGCGTCCCCTCCCTCGAGACGCCCCACGACGTAGGCGAACCGGGCCGTCTCGTCGGGATCGAGCGGTCGAGTCCACTCGAACCCGCCCACCTCCAGAGATTGGAAGAATCGGAGCAGGTTCTGGTGGACGGTGTAATGGCGCAGCTCGCTGCGGACGCGCGAGCCGTTCACGAGCACCGTATCCTGGCCCGTCTCGAGGCGGGCCCATCCGTCGATCTGCCACAGCTCCGAGAGGGTCCGGGAGAGCCGCTCGGCGGAGGCGCGGAGGGTGTCGTTGCCCGGCTCGTACAGCTGGCCCGAGCGAAACGCGACCAGGAGGTTCTGGACCAGCTCGCGGCCGAGCGCCAGAAGCGGCTGGGACACCTCCATCATCGGCCTCCCGTGGCGGCGCTCCCGTCCCACGATCCGAGGACCTGGCGAGCGGTCCGGCGGACCAGCGCGTGCTTGTGCTCGGTCGCCTCCTCGACCGCCTCGTGGGCCTCCTCCGTGCCGGTGGCGCCGAGCCCCACGACGACACACGCCAGCTCCTCCGGATCGGCGCTCCGGAACAGGCCGCTGCGGCGCTCCAGCCGCTTGATCAGGTCCTTCACCACCCGTTCTCCACCGAGCGCCCCGTACGCCTCGAAGACGAGCCGCTGCTCGGTCGGAGGACGCTCGCGCCATCCGTCGCTCTCCACGATCTCGGAGATCCGGGGCAGAGCCGGCGCGTAGCGATGCGCTACCAGATGGCGCAGGGCGTAGAGGCGGACCGTCGGATCGGGATCGTCCACCGTCCCCGCCACGACCTGGAGGGAGCGTCCGCCCCCGAACTGCTTGAGGGCCTGGAGGGCGTCGCGGCGCACTTCGGCGTCGGAGGAGTCGAGGCAGCGCGCCAGGCCGTCGATCAGCCGGGGGTCGCCGAGATGGCCGGCGAGCCAGGCCGCCGCGGAGGCGAGCCGGGGATCGTCGCTCCCGAGCGCCTCCGACAGCTCGTCTATGCGCTCGCGCCCCAGCTCGGCCAGCGCCCCGGCGATGGCGGAGTGCTGAAACAGCTTCTTCAGGTCCCCGACGAGGGCGAGCAGCCGGATCGGGTCCTCGCGCCCGAAGGTCCGGTAGTAGCCGGCCGCGACCTGCTCCTCGACCGAACCCGATTCCACGGCGTCGGCCAGCCGGCCGAGCACCGGCTCGGAGAGGGCGGCCTCGCGCATCCGGGCGAAGGCGATCCGTCCCCGCTCTCCGCACCCATCGCTCTCGAGGTACGGGACGAACAGCTGGTGGAGCTTCCGGATCTCGTCCCAGGAGCCCTCGTCGAGGAGGCGCTCCTGCATCTCCGCCAGGGCCTCCAGCAGGGGGATGGGTTCCTGCCGCACCGGGTGGATCAGCAGCTCCCGGAGGCAGGTGAGCCCCTCGTGGAGGAGCCCCCGGCTCCGCTCGGCCTCCAGCTCCGCCTGGAGGGAGGCCATGTCCTCGTCGTCGAGGAAATAGAGGGTCCCGTCGAAATCGGACACGGGGCCCCTCGGGTCCTCGGCCGCGGCCCGATCCTCCGGATCCAGCTCGATCCGTCCCTTGTCCTCGTGCTCGTCCCGCTCCGCGGACGGCGGCACCCACTCCGCGTCCTTCAGGTCCTCGACGAAGGTGTAGCGGAGGTGGGTGAAGCTCTCCTGCCACAACCTCCCGATCAGGCCCTCATCGCGCTCCTCCTCCGTCTCCCGGGCGGATCGCGCGAGATGGTCGAGGAAGGCGGCGAGCTCGGAGCGAGCGAGTCCGGTGTAGAAGATCACCTTGCGGACACCCTCCCGGTGGAGGGAGCGGGGAAGCGACTCCCTTCCCTCCTGGCGGTAGACCACCGTGTCGTCGACCGCTAGCGCGTCCTCCTCGACCTCGAGCTCGATGGTCCCGTGGAGGTCGAGGAGGCTCCCGATCCTCCCGGTCGCCCGCTCCTCGATGTCCCGCCGCTCGGGGTGATCCGCGTCGTAGAGCCGACGCGCCTTGAACGCACGGACGAGCTCCTGCACCAGCTCGGAGGCGGACTCCGCGTAGTCGGTGCGCTCGGGGCTCATCCTCCTCCCTCCCTCTCGCGCCGGGCCACCGCCTCCACGTCCTTGTCGCCGCGCCCCGAGAGGCAGACGAGCACCCGGGAATCCGCCTCGATCGGGCACCCGTCCCGCCGCAGGAAGGCGATCGCGTGGGCGCTCTCCAGGGCGGGGATGATGCCCTCCAGCTCGCCGAGCAGATGGAAGGCGTCGAGGGCCTCGTCGTCGGTGACCGCGTCGTAGGCGACCCGTCCCCGCTCCTTCAGCTCCGAGTGCTCCGGTCCCACCCCGGGATAGTCCAGCCCGGCGGAGACGGAGTGGGCGCCCAGGACCTGACCGTCGCCGTCCTGCAGGAGATAGCTCAGGGCTCCGTGGAGAACCCCGGGGCGGCCCTTCGAGAGGGTCGCCGCGTGGCGTCCGTCGAGCCCCTCTCCGGCGGCCTCCACGCCGTACAGCTCGACCGGGTCGTCGAGAAAGGCGTGGAACACCCCGATCGCGTTCGACCCGCCGCCGACGCACGCCACGATCGCGTCGGGCAGCTCCCCCCACCGCTCCCGGCACTGGCTCCGGGCCTCCCGCCCGATCACCGCCTGCAGCTCGCGCACGATCAGGGGGTAGGGGTGGGGTCCGACCACGGAGCCGATCACGTAGTGGGTGGTGTCCACGTTCGTCACCCAGTCGCGGATGGCGGCGTTGGTGGCGTCCTTCAAGGTTCTCGTCCCGTCGTCGACCGCCACGACCTCGGCTCCCAGCAGCTCCATCCGGTACACGTTGAGGGCCTGCCGGCGGGTGTCCTCGCGGCCCATGTAGACGACGCAGTCGAGCCCGAAGCGCGCGCACGCGGTGGCGGTGGCGACCCCGTGCTGTCCGGCGCCCGTCTCGGCGATGATCCTCCGCTTCCCCATCCGCAGCGCGAGCAGCACCTGTCCGAGGGTGTTGTTGATCTTGTGGGCCCCGGTGTGGTTGAGGTCCTCGCGCTTGAGCCACACCCCGTAACCGGTCTCCCGGGAGAGGCGGGGCGCCTCGGTGAGCGGGGAGGGTCGGCCGACGTAGTCGGCGAGGAGCGCGTCGAGGCTCGAGCGGTAGGCCGGATCGCGGGCCGCCTGCTGCCAGGCGCTCTCGAGCTCGTCGAGGGCGGCGATCACCGTCTCGGGCACGAAGCGGCCGCCGAAGGCGCCGAAATACCCCCTGGGGGTCGTCCCGGGGCGGCTCATCGTGACGGCCCCGGCTTCCGGGCGACCTCGCGGGCGGCCCGCACGAAGGCGCGGATCTTCGCCGGGTCCTTCCTGCCGGGAGCGTCCTCGAGACGGCTGGACGCGTCGACCCCGTCGGGCGCTACGACCTCGATCGCGCGGCGCACGTTCCCCGGCCCCAGCCCGCCCGCCAGGACGAGCGGTACCGTTCGCCGTGCCGGGGGCCACCGCGTGGCCAGTCGCTCCCACGGCAGGGTGTCCCCGGTGCCCCCCCGACCTGCCTCGCCGGCGTCGAGAAGGACGGCGTCGGCCGCCGACTCCCACGGCTCCAGCCGGGCGGAGCCGCCGCTCCAGGGGACGGCCTTCCACACCGGCCGGCCGGTGGCGCGCCGCGCCTCCCGGCACAGCTCGGGGCTCTCGGCGCCGTGGAGCTGGAGCGCCGCCAGATCGAGGTCGGCGGCGAGGCGCTCGAGCTCGGCGATCCGCGGGTCCACGAACACCCCCACCCACGACGCCTCCACGTCGCCGACCAGGCGCGCGGCCTGCCCGGGCGTGACCCGACGGACCGACGGGGCGAAGACGAGCCCCAGGTAATCGGCTCCCGCCTCGACTGCGGCTCGCGCGGACGCGGGATCGGAGATCCCGCACACCTTCACGCGAAGCTCCCCCGTCACGGGCCCGAGCCCCCCGCTTCCACCAGGGCGGCCAGAGCCGCCCCGGGCCGGGGGGATCGCATCAGGTGCTCCCCCACGAGCACGGCGTCCGCACCGGCGTCGCGCGCCCGAGCGACGTCCTCCGGCCCGCTCACGCCGCTCTCCGCGACGAGGATGACCGAGTCCCCGAGTCGCTCCCGCAACCCGGCCACCGTGGCCAGGCCTCGGGGAAGGGACACCTCCAGGCTCCGCAGGTCGCGGGCGTTCACCCCGATCACCTCGGGATCGATCGCCGTCGCCCGATCGGCCTCCTCCTCCGCGTGGATCTCCACCAGCAGGCCCAGACCGGCCTCCTCCGCCGCGGCGGCGATCGCCTCGAGGGCTGCATCGTCGACCGCGGCCACGATCAGGAGCGCGGCGTCGGCCCCGGCGGCGCGGCTCTCCCACACCTGCCACGGATCCACGAGGAAGTCCTTTCGAAGGACCGGCACCGCGGCCGCCGGCGCGACCGCCTCCAGGTCCGCCAGCGCCCCGTCGAACGCGGCGTCCGTGAGGACGCTGACGGCGGCGGCTCCCCGCTCGGAGTAGAGGCGGGCCCGGGCGGCGACGTCCACTTCCACGGCCAGGTCGCCCGCCGACGGGCTTCGCCGCTTGATCTCGGCGATGACCGCGGTGCCCGGCCCGCGCAGCGCTTCCGCCCACGGTCGCGCCGGCGAGCGCTCGGCCGCCTCCCCCCGGAGCTCGGCCACGGAACGGGCCCCTCTCTCCCGCCTCACCGCGGTACGCTTCCGGCGCACCGCCTCGGCGAGAAACCGGGATTTGACTTTCGGCGTATCTTCGGTCATCTTGGCGTTCGTTGGAGGCCGGTGTGCGCGTCGGCCCGAGCGGTGGAGTCGCATCCAGACATGGGCGGGACAATGAATCTAACCAAGCGCCAGCGTGAAATCTACGACTACATCAAGTCCTTCCTCGAGGAGCGGGGATATGCGCCCAGCCTGGAGGAGATCGGGGCTCACTTCGGCCTCTCCTCGGTCGCCACGGTGCACGAGCACCTGGCGAACCTGGAGGCGAAGGGCGTGCTGCGGCGCGATCCGAACCGCAGCCGGGCCGTCGAGCTCACCCGTCCGGGCCTCACCGACGCGGTCGAGCTGCCGCTGCTCGGGCGAGTCGCCGCCGGCGAGCCGCTCGAAGCGATCGCCGACAACGAGACGATCGCGGTGCCCGAGGAGATGCTCGGCCGCGGCGAGACCTTCGCCCTCCGGGTGAGCGGGGACTCGATGATCGACGAGCACGTGGCCGACGGAGACTATCTCATCGTGGAGCGGCGGGAGACGGCCCGGGACGGCGAGCGCGTGATCGCCCTGATCGACGGAGAGCGGGCGACCTTCAAGACCTTCCGCACCGAGGGCGACGGCCGGATCCGGCTGCAGCCCGCCAACGACCGGCACGCGCCGCAGGTGTACGAGGCGGACCGGGTGCGGGTCCAGGGCGTCGCGATCGGGGTGCTGCGGAAGTACCGCTGACAGGCCGAGACGTTTTCGACAACCCGCTAGGACGCCTCCCGCGAGAGTTGCCGGGAAAGGTCCACGAGCGCCTTCAGGGTCTCCACGGCCGCCCCCGACGCGATCGTCTCCCGGGCTCTCTCCACCCCTTCGCGAAGGCCGTCCGCCACTCCGGCCACGAACAGGGCGGCGCCCGCATTGGCGGCGGTGATCGCCTCCTGTGCCGCGGTCCCCTTCCCCGCCAGCACCGACGCCAGGATCCGCGCGTTCTCCGCCGGATCGCCTCCGGCGAGCTGCTCGGGATCGTGTGGCTCGATGCCCAGGTCGCCCGGCTCCACCACGTCGGTCGTCACCGCGTCCTGCCGCACGCTCGCCACGATGGTGGGGCCGGAAACCGAGATCTCGTCGAGCCCCTCGCGGCCGTGCACCACCAGCGCGTGCTCGCTTCCGAGCTCGTGGAGGACGCCGGCCATCAGCTCCACCACGTCGGGCCCCGGGACCCCGATCACCTGCCGGGTGGCGCCGGCGGGATTGGTGAGGGGGCCCAGCAGGTTGAACACCGTCCGGATCGCGATCTCGCGCCGGGCCCCGATCGCGTGACGCATCGCGGGGTGGAACCGGGGCGCGAAGAGGAAGCCGATCCCGATCTCGTCGATGCAGCGCCCCACCCCCTCGGGCGGCAGGTCGATGGCGACCCCCAGCGACTCGAGCACGTCGGCCGAGCCCGAGCGGGAGGAGGCCGCCCGGTTGCCGTGCTTGGCGACGGCGACCCCGGCCGCTGCGGTGACGAAGGCGGCCGTCGTGGAGATGTTGAAGGTGCCGGAGAAGTCGCCACCGGTCCCGCAGGTGTCGACCAGGGGGGCGCGCTCGGTCTCGACTCTCTGTGCGCGGGAGCGCATGACACGGGCGGCCCCGGCGATCTCCCCGGGGGTCTCCCCCTTCGTGCGGAGCGCCGCCAAAAGCGCCGCGATCATGATCGCGGTCGTCTCCCCGTCCATGACGGTGGCGAACAACGCCTCCGACTCCGCGGCGGTGAGATCGCGCCCCTCCGTCAGCGTGCGAAGGCACGTCCGGGGATCGCCCTCCGCCCGCCGGGCGGCCGGGCTCACTCCTTCGCTTCGCTCGTCCAAACCGGCTCTTCCCCCCCGGCGACGATCGGGGGGTGCGCGGCGAGCTCTCCCTCGGTGGCCGCCACCACGACGGCGCAGGAGGAGTCGCCGGTGATGTTCAAGGCGGTGCGGCACATGTCGAGGATTCGATCCACGCCGAGGATCAGGGCGATCCCCTCGAGGGGGATGCCGACGGTCTTGAGGACCAGCGCCAGGGTGATCATGCCGACCCCGGGAACGCCCGCCGCGCCGATCGAGGCGAGAGTGGCGGTGAGCACCACCATCAGCTGCTGCTCGATCCCGAGCTGGAGGCCGTACACCTGGGCGATGAATATCGTGGCCACGCCCTGGTACAGGGCGGTGCCGTCCATGTTGATCGTCGCCCCGAGCGGGAGCACGAACGCGCTCACCTCCTCGCTCACCCCCAGGTTCTCCTCGCACGACTCCATCGTCACCGGGAGCGTGGCGTTCGACGACGAGGTGCTGAAGGCCACGAGCTGCGCGGGCGCGATCCCTTTGAAGAACGGAACCGGGCTCATTCCGCTGAACAGCTTCACCGCAGCCGGGTAGACGAGGACGCCGTGCACGACGAGGCCCACGATCACCACCACCGAGTAGACGACCAGCGTCTTCAGGATCCCCAGGCCGTACTCCCCGATGATCGCCGCGATCAGCGCGAAGACGCCGTACGGGGCGAGCTTCATCACCAGGTGGACGAGCTCGATCATGGCGTCGTTGACGGTGTCCATGAAGGAGATCACCGGCTCGGCCTTGGAGCGCTCCAGGTAGGTGAGGGCGATGCCGAAGACGAGGGCGAAGAAGATCACCTGGAGCATCGTGGCCTCGGCGAGCGCCTCGATCGGGTTCGTGGGGATGATCTCGAGCAGGGTGTCGACCATCGAGGGCGCCTCTGTGGCCTGCTGGACGTTCACCTCCGCGGCCCCCGCGAAATCCTCGAGGAGCCGATCCTTCACGTCGCCGGCCAGCCGCGCGCCGGGCTTCACCAGGTTCGCCAGGGTGAGCCCGATCGTGATGGCGATCGAGGTGGTGACCAGGTAGTACGTCACGGTCTTGAGCCCGATCCGGCCGAGCTTGACCAGGTCTCCCAGGCTCGCCACCCCCACCAGGATGGAGGCGAAGACGAGGGGCACGACGATCATCGTGATGAGCCGGATGAACGCGTCCCCGATCGGCTTGATGACGGCGATCCCGGGCCCGACGAGCAGTCCGGCCACCGCGCCGAGGACGAGTCCGAGCAGGATCTGGGTGTGGAGGGGGATCCGCTTCACGGGCGGCGAACGTAGCCGGGCGGTGTCGAGCGGGCAACCGCGATTCCCCCGCCGGAGGGACCTCCGAGAGGCATTGCCCGGCCCCCGCGGAAGACGATATCTTTCCGGGAACGTCGACCCCTCGATCCTTCCAGCCGGTGAATCGAATCAAGGCCGTTCTCGAGTACGACGGAACCGCGTATCGCGGGTGGCAGCGCCAGCCGGACGCCACCACCGTGCAGGGAACCTGCGAGCGCGCGATCGCGAAGGTCGTGGGAGACCCCGTCGACGTGGTCGCCTCCGGCCGTACGGACTCCGGGGTCCACGCCCGGGGGCAGACGGTCCACGTGGACGTGGACGCCGGGATCGATCCACCCGACCTGCGGCGAGCCTGGAACGCGTACCTCCCCGACGACGTGTGGGTGCGGGAGCTCGCTCCCGCCCCGAGCGGCTTCCACGCCCGCCACGACGCACGCGCCCGCACCTACCGCTACTACGTGGCCCACGGGCCACGGGCCCGCTCCCCGTTCGTCTCCCGCTATCACTGGTCGCTGGATCGTCCGGTCGACTGGGACCGGATCGAGCGCGCCACCGGCCGGCTGACGGGAACCCACGACTTCCGGCGCTTCGCGAAGGGTTCGAAGCGCGCGAGACGTCGCGCCGGCCGCCCGCCGGGCCGCTGCACGGTGGCCGGGGCCGCCTGGCGTTCCGTTCCGGCCGGACGGATGCTGGAGATCACCGCGGACCGGTACCTTCGCCACATGGTTCGCGCCCTGGTCGGAACCCTGATCGACATCGGCCGGGACCGGGTGACGATCGCCGAGCTGGAGCGGGCGCTCGAGCCCGGCGGCGAGCGGCCGAGTGCGGGCTACGCGCCACCCCGGGGCCTGTTCCTGTGGCGGGTGGAGTACGCGGATGACGCGTAGGGGGGAGCTCCTCGTCACCGCCGTCCTCGTGGCAGCGGTGGCCGCGGGCGCGGGGTGGTGGCTCGGCGCCGACGACGGGGGCGGCCTCGAGCGGGCCCTCAGCGAGAGCGCCCATGCCCAGACGCCGGAGGGCCTCGACGCCTCCCGCCGCAACGCCATCGTCGCCGCCGCCGACCGGGTCGGACCGGCGGTGGTGTCGGTCAGCGTGGTCTCCACCCAGGTGGTGCGCGACCGATCGCCGTTCGAGGACCCCTTCTTCCGGGGGTTCGAATTCCTCTTCCCTCCCCGCGAGCGGCTCCGCCGGGTGCAGGGGCTCGGCTCCGGCTTCGTGGTCTCGCACGACGGCTACGTGGTGACGAACCAGCACGTCGTGGCCGGGGCGACCCGGATCGTGGTGACCCTGCTCGACGGGCGGCAGTTTTCCGCCGAGCTCGTCTCCGAGGACCCGGCCACCGATCTCGCGGTCCTGAAGATCGACGCGGAGGACCTCCCGGTGGCGCCGCTCGGCGATTCCGGGGATCTGCTGATCGGAGAGTGGGCGATCGCGATCGGGAACCCGTTCGGCTACCTCCTCGCCGACCGTCGCCCCTCGGTCACCGTGGGGGTGATCAGCGCGATCGGCCGGGACGTCCGACCGCAGGGAGGGGCGGGCCGCGGGCAGGTGTGGTCCAACATGATACAGACCGACGCCGCGATCAATCCCGGCAACTCGGGCGGCCCCCTGGTGAACGCGCACGGAGAGGTGGTCGGGGTGAACGCGTTCATCTTCTCCGGGGATGGCGGCGGCTCGATCGGACTTGGCTTCGCGATCCCGATCGATCGGGTGAGGCGGGTGCTCTCCGACGTGGTGGCGTTCGGCGAGATTCGCCGCCCGTGGACCGGCGTCCATCTGGTGGCCCCTCCGGCGGAGGAGGGCCGGGCGCCGCGCGGGGCCCGCGTAGTGAAGGTGGACCCGGGCAGCCCCGCCGACCGCGCCGGGATCCGGCCCGGGGACCGGATCGTCGCGACCGACGGCCGTCCCCTCGACTCCCCGATCGAATGGGAGGGGCGGTTGCTGGATCTCCCGAGCGAGGAGTCGCTCACGGTCGAGATCGAGCGGGATCCGCGCGGAGCCGAGGAGGCGATCCGCTTCGAGGTGGAGGTTCGTCCCGAGGACGATCCGGTTCGGCGCGCCCCCAGGGCGTCGGTCCTGGGCGCCACCTTCCTCGTCCTCGACGCCACCATCGCCTCGCGGCTGGACGTCGAGAGCGAGCGCGGGCTCTACCTGCTCGATCTGCACTCCCGCTCCCCGCTCCACAGGCTCGACCTCCGGGAGGGCGACGTATTGATCGCGGTCGATTCGCACCGGCTCGAGGACACCGGCGACGCCGATCGCCTCGAGGAGCTGCTCCGTTCCGGCCGACGCGGCTCCGTGCTTCTCGAGCGCGACGGCCGGGAGGGACGGATCACCGTATTTTGACCCCCGACGAGAGGAGCCTCGCATGAGGGCGCAGGCCCCCGCGGCCCGAACCGCCGTCGACCTGCCGCTGGAGCTCGTGCACAGCGGGAAGGTCCGGGAGATGTACCGGATCGGCGACGACGTGCTGATGGTCGCCACCGACCGCCTCTCCGCCTTCGACATCGTCTTCGACCAGGGGATCCCCGACAAGGGCCGGGTCCTCACCGGGCTCACCGATTTCTGGCTCGACCGCCTCGAGGCCGCGGTTCCCCACCACCGGATCACCACCGACCTCGACGCCATCGTCGCCGACGTCCCCGGTTTGGAGGACCACGCGGACGCGCTCGAGGGGCGCGTGATGCGGTGCCTGCGGGCCGAGCCGGTCCGGGTGGAGTGCGTGGTCCGGGGATATCTCGACGGCTCCGGGTGGCGAGAGTACCGGGAGAGCGGCGCGGTGACCGGAATCCCCCTTTCCGAGGGTCTCGAGCGCGGTGCCGAGCTCCCCGAGCCGATCTTCACGCCCGCCACCAAGGCGGAGGAGGGCCACGACGAGAACATCCCCTTCGACCGCCTCGTCGAGGCGGTCGGAGGGGACCTCGCCGAGGTTCTCCGCGACCGCTCCCTCGCGCTCTACCGCGAGGCTCGCGACCACGCCGCCGCGAACGGCCTGATCCTGGCCGACACGAAGTTCGAGTTCGGCTGGCACGCCGCCCCGGAGAGCGGCGAGCGGCCGCTGCTGCTGATCGACGAGGCGCTCACGCCCGACTCGTCCCGCTTCTGGGACGCGGAGCGGTGGAGCCCCGGCGGACCGCAGCCGTCGTTCGACAAGCAGCCGGTGCGGGATTTCCTCGAGGCGGAGCGGCGGGCCGGACGCTGGGACGGCGAGCCGCCCCTCCCGGACCTCCCCGGGGAGGCGGTGGCGGCGACCCGGGAGCGGTACCGCGAAGCGTATCGGCGGCTGACGGGCTCGCCCCTGGAGGGGACGGCTTGAGGGCGCGGGTCGAGGTCTTCGTCCAGCTCAAGCCCGGGATGCTCGATCCCCAGGGCGAGACCCTCGAGCACGCGCTCGAGGCGATGGGATACGAAAGCGTGGAGGGGATGCGGGTGGGCAAGTGGATCACCTTCGACCTCGAGGGAGGCGACCGGGCCGAGATCGAGGCCCGGGTCGACGAGATGTGCCGCCGCCTGCTGGCAAACCCGGTGATCGAGCGGTACCGCTTCGAGGTGTCCGCCGACGGAGAGGGGGCGTCGTGAGCGGGGGTTCGATCGGGGTGGTCCGCTTCCCGGGCACCAACTGCGACGTGGACGTGTGGGAGGCGATCGCCGGCGTGGAGGGCGCCCGCCCGGTGTGGCTGTGGCACAAGGAGCCGGACTTGAAGGGCGTCGGCGCGGTGGTTCTCGCCGGTGGCTTCTCCTACGGGGACTACCTGCGCGCCGGCGCGATCGCCCGCTTCAGTCCGATCATGGAGGAGGTGATCGCCTTCGCGGAGGCGGGGGGTCCGGTTCTCGGGATCTGCAACGGCTTCCAGATCCTCACCGAGGCGGGACTGCTGCCGGGCGCCCTGACGCGGAACGAGGCCCTCGCGTTCGTGTGCCATCCGCAATGGCTGCGGGTGGAGTCGGCGGACACGCCGTTCACCCGCACCTACGAGGATGGAGCGCTGGTTTCCTTTCCCGTCGCCCACGCCGAGGGGAACTACGTGGCCGACGAGGGAACGCTGGATCGACTCGAGAGCGAGGGGCGGGTGGTGTTCCGCTACGTCGACGAGATGGGGGCGACCACCGGGGCGGCGAACCCCAACGGATCGGCCCGCGGCATCGCCGGGATCGCGAACGAGAGGGGAAACGTGGTGGGGCTCATGCCCCATCCCGACCGCGCCGTCGAGCGGATGATCGGATCGACCGACGGGCGCGGGGTGTTCGAGGCGCTGGCGGAGGCCGCGGCGTGAGCCCGGTCACCGCCCTGCGCGACGAGCCGGTCACCCCGGATCTCGTCGAGGCCCACGGCCTGTTGCCGGCCGAGTACGAGCGCATCGTCGAGCTGCTCGGCCGCGAGCCGAACGTCACCGAGCTCGGCGTCTTCAGCCTGATGTGGAGCGAGCACTGCGGCTACAAGTACTCCCGCGCGCGGCTGGCCGAGCTCCCCACCGGGGGGCCGAACGTCCTCCAGGGCCCGGGCGAGAACGCCGGCGCGGTGGATGTCGGCGACGGCTGGGCGGTGGTGTTCAAGATGGAGAGCCACAACCACCCCTCCGCGGTGGAGCCCTACCAGGGAGCGGCGACCGGGGTCGGGGGGATCCTCCGCGACGTCTTCACCATGGGGGCGCGCCCGGTGGCCCTGCTCGACTCGCTCCGCTTCGGCGAGCCCGACGACCCCCACGTCCGGTACCTCTTCCGCCACGTCGTGCGGGGCGTCGGCGACTACGGCAACTGCGTGGGGGTTCCGACCGTCGGGGGAGAGGTCGTGTTCGACGACGCCTACCGGGGCAACCCCCTGGTGAACGCGATGTGCGTGGGCACGATCCGCCACGAGGAGCTCACCCGGGCGAAGACGGGCGCGCCGGGCAGCGCGGTGTACGTCCTGGGGGCGGCCACCGGCCGCGACGGGATCCACGGGGCGAGCCTGCTCGCCAGCTCGGAGCTCTCCGACGACACCGAGGAGAGCCGCCCGACCGTCCAGGTGGGAGACCCCTTCACCGAGAAGCTGCTGCTCGAGGCGACCCTGGAGCTGATCTCCGCAGGGGTGGTGATCGGGGTCCAGGACATGGGCGCGGCGGGCCTCACCTCCTCGTCGAGCGAGATGGCGTCTCGCTCCGGCACCGGGATCGAGATCGACGTGGCCCGGGTCCCCCGCCGCGAGACCGGGATGACGCCCTACGAGGTGCTGCTCTCGGAGTCCCAGGAGCGGATGCTGGTGGTCGCCGACGAGGAGGCGGAGGAAGAGCTGGTGCGGATCGCCGGGAAGTGGGACCTCCCGTGCACGCGGGTGGGCTCGGTGACCGCCGACGGGACCTGGCGCATCCTCGAGGGCGAGGAGGAGGTGTGTTCGATCCCGGTGTCGGCCCTGGTGGACGAGGTCCCGACGTACGTCCGCGAGGTGGAGCGGCCCGGCTACGTGGACGAGCTCCACGCCTGGAGCCCCGAACCGGGATGGCTCGACGGCCGCGACCCTCTGGACGACCTCGAGGCGCTCCTGTCCACTCCCACGATCGCCTCGAAGCGGTGGGTGTGGGAGCAGTACGACCACATGGTCCGGACGAGCACGGTGACGGGGCCGGGCGCGGACGCGGCCCTGCTGCGGATCCGAGGCACCCGCCGGGCGCTCGCCCTCGCCGTCGACGGCAACGGTCGGTGGGTGTGGTCCGACCCGTGGCGCGGCGGCGCGCTCGCGGTCGCCGAGGCGGCTCGCAACCTGAGCGCCGTCGGCGCCCGCCCGCTGGCGATCACCGACTGCCTCAACTTCGGCAACCCCGAGCGGGACGCGGTCTACTGGCAGTTCGTCGAGGCGATCCGCGGCGTCTCCGACGCCTGCCGGGCGCTCGGGACGCCGGTCGTGAGCGGCAACGTCTCCTTCTACAACGAGTCGCCCCGGGGGGCGATCCACCCTACCCCCACGGTGGGCATGGTGGGGGTGGTCGACGACGTGGAGGCGCGGATCCGCCCCGACGCGGCGCGCCCCGGCGACGCCCTCGTGGAGATCGGGGGTCGGGGCCGGCATCTGGGCTGCTCCTCGTTCCTGAAGGAGATCGTGGCAACGGTGGCCGGTCGAGCCCCCGTCGTGGACCTGGAGGCCGAGCGGGCTGTGGGCGAGGCGGTGCGCGAGCTGGCCGGGGCGCGCCTCGTCAGCGCCGTCCGCGACGTCTCGGACGGGGGGCTCGCCGTGGCCGCCGCGGAGCTGGCGTTCGCCTCGCCCCGGGGCGTGGGCCTGGAGATCGAGCTCGGCGACGGAGAAGTCCCCCACGAAGCCCTCTTCGGGGAGGACGCCGCCCGGCTGGTGGCGGCGATGGCGGAGGAAGCGGTCGAGCCCGCCCTCGCGGCGCTGGAGGCGGCCGGGGTGGAGGCCCGTGTCCGGGGCTGGATGACCGACGACGACGAGATCCGGGTGGCCGGGTTCGGGGGGCGGCCCCGACCCGGGCTCGAAGCGGCCTGGAGCGAGGCGATCCCGCGGCTCATGCACGGAATGGAGGAGCAGCGATGAGCGGACCGCGAGAGGAGTGCGGCATCGTGGGGGTGATGGGCCACCCCCGGGCGGCGGAGTGGGCGTATCTCGGCCTGTACGCGCTGCAGCACCGGGGCCAGGAGTCGGCGGGGATCGTGGCCACCGACGGCAAGCGGGTGCGGGCGCACCGCGGCATGGGCCTCGTGAGCGAGGTCTTCGACGAGGAGGTTCTCGCGCCGCTCGGCGGCGACGCGGCGATCGGCCACAATCGGTACTCGACCACGGGCTCGCCCACGCTCGCCAACGCCCAGCCGATCCTTGTGAACTATCGGGACGGCTTCCTCGCCGTGGCTCACAACGGCAACCTCGTCAACGCCCGCACGCTGCGCCGACGCCTCGAGCGCTCCGGCTCCATCTTCCAGTCGACGATGGACACCGAGGTGCTGGTCCACCTGATCGCGGCCGAGCGGGACCCCTCGCGGGACCGCGCCGTTCTCAAGGCGCTCGAGGAGGTGCGCGGCGCCTACTCGGTGCTGCTTCTCACCCCCGGGTCCCTGTACGCCGCCCGCGATCCCCGGGGCTTTCGGCCGCTCGTCCTCGGCCGCCGCGACGGCGCCGTGGTCGTGGCCAGCGAGAGCTGCGCCCTCGACCTGCTGGACGTCCAGCTCGAGCGGGAGCTCGCCCCGGGCGAGACGGTGCGGGTGGAGCGGGACGGCCGGGTGGAGACCCTCCGGAGCTCCCCGGCCGACGCCGAGTGCATCTGCGTCTTCGAGCAGATCTACTTCGCGCGCCCCGACTCCGTCCTCTACGGGATGAGCGTCGACGAGGCCCGGCGCAGGCTGGGCCGGGAGCTCGCCGAGGAGCATCCGGCCACCGGCGCCGACTGCGTCTTCGCCGTCCCCGACTCGAGCAACTCGGCCGCGCTGGGCTTCTCCGAGGGGAGCGGTCTCCCCTTCGAGCTCGGCCTGATCCGCAACCATTACGTCGGCCGCACCTTCATCCAGCCCGGCCAGGAGGTGCGCGACTTCCGGGTCAAGGTGAAGTACAACCCGGTGGAGAGCGTGATCGACGGACGGAGCGTGGTGGTGGTCGACGACTCGATCGTCCGGGGCACCACCTCCAAGGCCCTCGTCGGCCTGGTCCGCGAGGCCGGAGCGCGCGAGGTCCACATGCGGATCGCCTCCCCGCCGCTGCGCCATCCGTGCTACTACGGGATCGACATTCCGAGTCGGGAGGAGCTGATCGCGGCCGGGATGTCGGTGCCGGAGATCCGCGACTTCATCGGGGCGGATTCGCTGGGCTACCTCTCGTTCGACGGCCTCTACCGCGCCGTCGGCGGGGCCGAGCGCCACTGCGACGCGTGCATGAGCGGGAACTACCGCGTCCCGCTCGAGCGCGGCATCGAGGAGAAGACCGCCTTCGAGACGCCCGAGCTCACCCGCACCTGACCCCCAGGGAGGAGGAGCGCATGCCGGTCCGCCACCGACGCTACGGCGGCACGCCCCAGACCGTCCTCGCCGACTGGATCGCAGAGCGAGCCGAGAAGTGGGCGGAGGAGTGGTACGAGGACATCCAGCGTGAGCCCACCACGGCCCGCTACCGCGAATACGAGGACCGCGACGAGCTGATCCGGGACACCACCGCGCTCTACCACTACCTCTCCCTCTGGCTCCGGACCGGGGAGTGGGACCCGCGGATCGATCCCCACTATCGGCGGATCGGCCGCGATCGCCGCGAGGCCGGGTTCCCGCTGAGCGACGTGATCAGCGCCATCCTGGTGGCGAAGCGGCACCTGTGGAACGGGATCATCGCCGGTCGCCAGCTCTCGATCGCGCTGGAGCTCGAGGTGTCGAAGGCGATCAGCCTCTTCTACGACAAGGCGATCTACCACACGATCCTCGGCTACGAGGAGCGTCCGGACGCCGAAGGCGACGCGACGGGCTGAGCGAAATCCCGCCGGGGCTTACTGCTCCCCGCCTCCGTTCCCCTCTCCGGGCGTTTCCGGGGCCTCGATCTGCACGTCCGCCTCGATGTCGGCCTCCTCTCCGCCCCCGGCCCCGTGGAACGCGCCGCTCATGTACAGGACCGCGGCCAGGATCAGGATGACGATGATGATGAGGATGGCGTAGATCCCGCCCTGTCCGTCGGCCTGCTGGTTCGCCATCGGGAGCTCCTTGCTCGGGATGCGTCGGCTTCGCGCCCGGGACGGCGGGGCCGCCGCGGTCGGCGCGCGCTTCCTTCACGTTTCGCGGTTGTTACAAGCCGCGCTTCGCGAAGTCAAGCCGGAAGGGGCCGCAGGGTCGCGGTGAAGTGGCGCAGCACCGGAGCGGTGTCGACGATCTCCATACCGCCGATCTCCTCGCGCCGCTCGAGCACCCGCCGGCACGCCGCCACGACGTACCGCAGGTGGGCGTCGGTGTAGACCCTTCGGGGCAGCGCCAGGCGCACCAGCTCCAGGCGCGGGTGGCGCACCTCCCCCGTCTCGGAGTCGGGCGCGGCGAACATGAGGCTGCCGATCTCCACCCCCCGCACGCCTCCCTCCAGGTACAGCTCGCAGGCGAGCGCCTGCGCCGGGAACTCTTCCGGGGGCACGTGCGGGAGGAACCCGGCCGCGTCGAGGTAGATCGCGTGGCCGCCGGGGGGCTCGAGGATCGGCACGCCGGCGTCGCGCAACCCCTCCGCGAGTGACGCGACCTGCCCGACCCGGTACCGGAGGTACGCCGGCTCGAGCACCTCCTCCAACCCGCGGGCGATCGCCTCGAGGTCGCGCCCGGCCAGTCCGCCGTAGGTCGGGAAGCCCTCCACCAGGACGAGCAGCCGGGTCACCCGCTCGGCCCACTCGTCGTCGTTCAGGGCGAGGAAGCCGCCGATGTTGACCAGGCCGTCCTTCTTGGCGCTCATCGTGCAGCCGTCGCCCAGGCCGAACATCTCCCGCGCGATCTCCCCCAGGTCGCGGCCTTCTTGCCCTTGCTCGCGCTCCCGCACGAACCACGCGTTCTCGGCGAACCGGCAGGCGTCGAAGAGGAGCGGGATGCCGTACCCCTCCAGCAGCCCGGCGACCGCCCGGGCGTTGGCGAGCGAGACGGGCTGGCCGCCCCCGGAGTTGTTGGTGATCGTGAGCATGCAGAAGGGAACGTTGTCGGGCCCCGCCTCCTCGATCGTCTCCCGCAGCCGGTCGAGGTCCATGTTCCCCTTGAAGGGATGGGGGTCGGCGGGGTCGTACGCCCGCTCGATCACACAGTCGACCGCGCGCCCCCCGTTGTTCTCGATGTTCGCCCGGGTGGTGTCGAAGTGGCTGTTGTTCGGGATCGTGTCGCCGGGCCCCACCACGCGCGAGAAGAGCAGGTTCTCGGCCACCCGTCCCTGGTGGGTCGGGATCACGTGCTCGTAGCCGAAGATCCCGCGGACGGCCTCCTCGAAGCGGTAGTAGTTGCGGCTGCCCGCGTACGACTCGTCGCCCAGCATGAGACCCGCCCACTGGACGTCGGACATCGCCGAGGTTCCGCTGTCGGTGAGCAGGTCGATCGTGACCGCGTCGCTCGGGAGGTTGAACAGGTTGTAGCCCGCCTTCTCGAGCGCGTCCCGGCGCTCGCGGCGCGTCGTCAACGGAATCGCCTCCACCGCCTTGATCCGGAACGGCTCCATCCCGAAGTCGGCAGGCTCGGTCACGTCTCTCCCCCTCGCGAACGGGCGATCCGGACCGCCGCGACGAGCTCGCGCACCCCCGGCATGGGGTACTGGTAGCCCACCACCCGATACGCCCAGTTCGGCTCGTCGGTGAGGATCTGGGCTCCCAGGAACGTCCGGTGGACCTCCAGCACCCGCTCCCACGGGATCCGGCGGTAGCGCCACAGGTACTTCACCCCGAGACCGTTTCGCCCCACCCGGATCGCCGGAGCCACGTAGGCGCCGAGCCCCAGGCTGAAGAACGACCACAGCAGGATGAACCAGCGGTGCACGAAGAGGTCGATCCAGAAGAGGTAGAGGAAGAAGACGGCGCTGACGAAGAACCACGCCTTCAGCAGCCAGCGGACCCACGGGAAGGAGAACTCGATCACCCCTCGCCCTTCTTCTCCACCAGCTCGAAGTCGATCTGCCGCAGGTCCTTGTTCACCCCCGCGACCCGCACCCGTACCGGATCGGCGAGGCGGAAGCGGCGCCCGGTGTTGCGTCCCAGGAGCGCGTACTTCTCCTCGTGGTACTCGTAGTAGTCGTCGTCGAGCTCGTGCATGTGGACGAGGCCCTCCACGAAGTACTGGTCCAGCCGGACGAAGAGGCCGAACGAGGTCACCCCGCTGACCACCCCGTCGAACTCGTCGCCGACGTGGCGCTCCATGAACTGCACCTTCTTGAGGTCCACGGAGTCCCGCTCGGCCTCCACCGCCGCGCGCTCCTGCACCGAGGCGTGCTCGGTGGCGCGCTCGAGTCGGCTCTCCTCGCCCCCCCGCCGCTCGTCGTCCTTCCACCGCTCGCCCGACTCGATCCGCTTCAGCAGGCGGTGGACCAGGAGGTCCGGGTAGCGACGGATGGGCGAGGTGAAGTGGGTGTAGTGGTCGGCGGCCAGGCCGAAGTGGCCGATGTTCTCCACCTGGTAGCGGGCCTGCTTCATCGATCGGAGGATCACCGTGTTGATCAGCTCCTCCTCGGGCTTGCCGCGCGCCTGCTCGATGACCGCCCCGAACGCCTTCGGGTCGAGCCCGCCGTCCGACTTCGGCAGCCGGTAGCCGAGCGCCGCCAGGAAGTCGCGGATCTGGTCGAGCTTTTCCGGGGCCGGCCGATCGTGAACCCGGTAGACGAAGGGAACCTGGAGGCGCGTGGCGTGGCGCGCCACGGTCTCGTTGGCCAGGAGCATGAACTCCTCGATCAGCCGCATCGAATCGAGCCGCACCGACTCCTGGATGTCGATCGGGAAGCCCTCCGCGTCCAGCTCGACGATCGCTTCGGGCAGGTCGAAGTCGAGACTCCCCCGCTTCACGCGCCGGCCGCGGAGCACCTTGGCGAGGCGGCGCAGCGTCTGGAGCTCCCACAACAGCTCCTCGTGCTCCGTCCTGGCGGGATCGCTCCGGATCAGCGACTGGGCCTCGTGGTAGGTGAGCCGGTGGCGGCTCCGGATCACGGTCTCCGCGAACCGGTGCTTCCGCACCGCCCCTTCGCCGTCCAGGGTGAGGACGATCGAGTACGCCAGCCGGTCCTCGTTCGGGCGCAGCGAGCACAGCTCGTTGGAGAGGCGCTCGGGCAGCATCGGGATGACGCGATCCACCAGATACGTGGAGGTGGCCCGCTCGTACGCCTCCTCGTCGATCACGTCGTGGGGCTCGACGTAGTGGCTGACGTCGGCGATGTGGACGCCGACCTCGAAGAGATCGTCCCCCTTGCGCTCGATCGAGAGGGCGTCGTCGAAGTCCTTCGCGTCGGTGGGGTCGATGGTGAACGTCGACCGGTCGCGCCAATCCTCGCGCCGCTCGAGCTCGCGGTCGAAGTCGGGCTCGATCGCCCCCGCGGCCCGGATCACCTCCTCGGGGAACTCCTCGTCGAGACCGTGGGTCTTGACGATGGAGAGGATGTCCACCCCCGGGGCGTCGGGCGGCCCCAGCACCTCCACCACGCGCCCCTCGGGATTCTTGGTCCCGTCCCCCCAGTCGTCGATGGCGACGACGACCTTCTCCCCCTCCTCCGCCTGGGCGAGGTCTTCCTCGGCGACGTAGACGTCGAATCCGAGACGGGGATTGTCGGGAACCACGAAGCCGAACCGCTTGCCCCGCTGCAGCGCCCCGACCACCTCCTCGCGGGCCCGCTCGAGCACCCGGATCACGCGCCCCTCGGGGTTGTCCTTGCCGCGATGGCGCTCGATCCGCGCCACCACCCGGTCCCGGTGGGTCGCGCTCCCCACCTTGTCCGGAGGCACGAAGACGTCCGGCTTCTCCGTCTTCTTCTCGCGGACGACGAAGCCCGCGCCCTTGCGGGTCATGTCGAGCCACCCGACCACGAGGTTGATCTGCTCGGGGACTGCGTAGCGCTGCCCCTTGATCTTGTAGATCCGGCCGTCGTCCACGAGGCGGCCGAGGGATCCCTTCAGCTCCTCGTACCGCTCGTTCGGCAGGCCGAGGCCCCGGGCGATCTCCTTCCGCTTGAGCGGGCGCCGCGCCTCGTCCTCCAGATAGGCGACGATACGATCGTCGAGTTTCCGGTCGCTCAAAACGACTCCGCCTCGTCGATCAGCATGATCGGGATGTCGTCCTCGATCGGATAGCGGAGGCGGCAGGCCGGACACTCCAGCACCTGCTCCTCCTCCTTGTAGTCGAGCTCCCCCTTGCACTTGGGGCAAGCGAGGATCTCGAGCAGCTCCTCGTCGAGCGCCATGGAACGGCTCCTTTCGTTCGTTCGATTATCGTCGATAGCCGAAGAAGCGGAGGTCCGACTCGCGCCGAGACCACTTCTTCCGGACCTTCACCCAGAGGGAAAGGTACACGGGCTCCCCGACCAGCGCCTCGATGGCCCGCCGCGCCCGGGCCCCGATCGCCTTGAGCTTGCTCCCCCCCTTGCCGATCACGATCCCCTTCTGGCTTTCCCGCTCCACGTAGACCGTGGCCCGGATCGCCAGCTTCTCGTCGGCTCCGGCCGGCTCCCTCCACTCCTCGACCACCACGTGGATGGAGTACGGCAACTCGGCCCCCAGCTCCTCGTAGCACGCCTCCCGGATCCGTTCGGCGGCGAGGAAACGGAGGCTGCGGTCGGTGAGGTGCTCGGGCGGGTAGAAGAAAGGCTGGCGCGGCAGCCGCTCGCGAGTCGCCTCCACCAGATCCTCCACCCCCTCCCCGGTCACCGCGCTGACCCGGAAGATCCCGTCCCAATCCGCCACTGCGCCCCACCGCCGTTCGCGGGCGTCCTGCTTCTCGTCGGGCACCTGGTCCGCCTTCGTCAGCAGCAGGAGGAGCGCGGCCTCGTCCTCCCGGTCGAGCCTCTCGAGAAGCTCCCGCTCCCGCTCCGCCGGCTCGTCGTGGTCCACCAGCCAGTAGATCGCGTCCACCCCCTCGAGGGATCCCAGGGCCGCGTCGACCATCGCCTCCTGGAGGGGGTCGCGGGGGTCGAGGAGGCCCGGGGTGTCGAGGAACACGATCTGCAGGTCCTCCCGGGTGAGGAAGCCCGGGATCCTGTGGCGGGTGGTCTGCTCCTTGGCGGTGACCGCCGCCAGCCGCTCGCCGACGAGCGCGTTGAGCAGGGTGGACTTGCCCGCGTTCGGGCGCCCGAGGATCGCCACGAACCCCGACCGGGTCTTCGGCTCCACGTCGGCCATCGCGCCGTCAACGTACCTTCGAGCCGGCGGCTCCGTCACTCCGGGATCAAGCCCTTTTCCGCCAGCTCCTCGAGCGCCACGGACGACTTCTCCAAATGCTCCAATCCCATCCCCCGGAGCACGAACTCCGCCTTGGAGAACTGGACCGCGCCGTACTCCACCACCTGGATCCGGTTTCCCCACGGGTCGCGGAGATCGAGGCTCCCCTCGCTCGCCAGGATCTCGGCGCCCGTGTCCCTGGCGGCCCGCTCCACCGGCCCCAGCTCGTCCACGACGAGGCCGAAGTGCCGCCCCTGGTCCGGCGGCCCGCCCGGTCGCTCGGCGAGGGCGACGAACTGGTCGCCCAGGTCGAGGAACGCGTGTCCGGGCGACCGGCCCCTCAGCTCGTAGTCGAAGAGCTTTCCGTAGAAGGCGAGGGCCTCCTCGACGTCGTCCACCTCGAGTGCCACGTGGTTGATGCCGACCGCGCGGGCGCGGGTGTTTTCGCTCATGGTGCGAGAGACGCTAGGAGGGGCGGGGGCGGGGCGCCGTAAGACGTCTTCGGGCGCGCTTTCGATCTCGAGGTCTCCACCCAGGGTCCGGATGGACCACCGGCGGGTCGACCCCCTCGAACGTGTTCGTCACGCCGGAACCGCCCGGCGAGGACGGATGGTGGGCCGCCCAGGAATCGAACCTGGAACCTACGGATTAAGAGTCCGTTGCTCTGCCAGTTGAGCTAGCGGCCCGGAACTTGGGGTGGGCGAGGGGATTCGAACCCCCGACTCCCAGGACCACAACCTGGTGCTCTACCGCTGAGCTACGCCCACCGTGCGGAGGGACGAAATGTACCATCGTGCCGCCCCTCCATCAATGGAGCCGAGGGCCGGCCGGCTCTATGTTGGGGCCCATGCGCCTCCCCGTGGATCGAGAGCGGCTCGCGGTCGGGCTGATCGCCGGCGTGGCGGCCGCCGCCGTGATCGCCGGTCTCGCCCGGACCGAGACCCTCCGGGGCCTGGAGTCCCGGACCGTGGACCTTCGGCTCCGGACCGAGCGGCTCGTGGAGGGCGGCGGGGTGGCCGACTCCTCGATCGTGATCGTGGACGTCGACAACGAATCCCTCCGCCGCTACCGCGACCGACTCGGCCGGTGGCCGTGGCCTCGAAGCGCGTTCGCCGGCGTTCTCGACTTCCTCGCCGTGGGCGAGCCCCGGCTGGTGGCCTTCGACATCCTCTTCTCCGAGCCCGACCTCTCCCGCCCCGGCGCCGACTCGGTGTTCCAGCGCGCGGTGGCGGAGGGACCGCCCACGATCCACGCGGCGGTCTTCGACGAGCCGCTCGACGTCCCCCGCTCGCCCGCGGGTGAGCCGCCGAGGGGGCTGCCGCGCTTCGCCCTCCCCCTTCCCGGCCCCCTTCCTCCCTGGCTGGAGCAGGGCGTTCCGGCGTTCGCGCTCGTCGACGCCCCGCTGCCGGGGCTGCTGGAGGAAGCCGCCGGGGTGGGCGCCATCAACCGCTCGACCGACCCCGAGGGCGAGGAGGGCCGAGAGGCCCTCCTCTTCCGCCACGCCGGACGGGTGTATCCCGGCTTCGCCCTGGCCGTCGCTGTCGGCGGCCGCGATGGATACTCCAGGCTCGAGCTCGCCGGGCGCCGGCTCCTGCTGGATGGAAGGCCGATTCCCCTGGAGGACGGCCGCTTCCGCCCCCACTGGCGAGGCTCCTACACCGATCGTCCCTTTCGCGTGGTGCCCGCCTGGCGGCTCCTGAACGCCTACGCCCGCCTGGCGCGAGGCGGGGACCCCGGCGTCGACCCGGAGAGCTTCGCGGGAGCCGACGTCCTGATCGGAAGCAGCGCCACCGGGGTGAGCGATCTCCTGTCGGGCGCGTTCGGCTCGCTGGAGCCCGGCGTCTACCTGCAGGCGACCCTCCTCGACACGCTACGCTCCGGGGACTATCTCCGCTCTCCGCCCGGGGGCGCGGCCCTGGCGGCGACCCTCCTGGTGATCCTCCTCGCCGGGCTCGGGAGCGCGATTCCCCGCGGCGTGGTCGCGGGCGGCGCCGTGGCGGCCGGGTTCCTCGTCGCGGTCGTGTCTACGGCCCTTGCGGCCTTTCTCGCCGGCGGATGGATCCTCCCGATGGCGGCCCCCGTATCGGGGGTGGTTCTCGCCTGGGGCGGCGCGATGGCCGGCAACTACCTGACCGAGGGGCGCCGCCACCGCGAGACCCGCGACGCCTTCGGAAAGTTCATCCCCCCGGACATCGTCCGCGAGATCTCCGCCGAGAGGGGAGGCGTCCACCACCGGATCGAGCGGAAGGAGCTCACGATCCTCTTCAGCGACATCCAGAACTTCACCACCCTCTCCGAGGACCTCTCACCCGAGCAGGTGGTCGAGACCCTGAACGAGTACCTGACGGAAATGGTCGAAGTCGTCTTCCGTCACCGCGGGACGCTCGACAAGTACGTCGGCGACGGGGTGATGGCGTTCTTCGGAGCCCCCCTGGAGGATCCCGACCACGCCCTCCACGCCTGCCGCGCGGCGCTCGCCATGCAGGAGAGGCTCGCCGAGTTGAACGCGCGATGGGAAGCGGAGGGACGTCCCTGCCTGGCGATCCGGGTCGGCATCCACACCGGCCCGGTCGTGATCGGCTTCATCGGCCACGAAAGGCGGCGCATGGACTACACGGTGATCGGAGACGCGGTGAACCTCGCGAGCCGGATCGAGGGGTTGAACAAGGAGTGCGGGACCTCGATCCTCCTCTCCGAGTCGACCGCCGACCGGGTGGAGGAGGCCCTCTCCGTCGTTCCGATCGGCGAGCGAACGGTGCGCGGACGCCGGGGGGCGGTACGGGTCTTCTCACTGGATTCCGCCACCGCCCCGGCATTATCTTGAGGGTCCGATGAAGCGCCTGTCCAGCTTCCTCTTCCCGGCGGTCCTTTCCGTCCTTCTCGCCTCGCCGGCCGCGGCCCAGGAGGAGCTCTCGGCGGCCCTCGAGGGCCGCCGCGGCGCGATCCCCGACGATCCGCGAGCGTTCCAGGAGACGTGGCTCGTGCCTTCCGAGGGGAAGGCGGCCGCCGGACCCGAGCAGACCGAGTTCGGCGGCCGTGTCCGGGTGTATCAGGAGCGTCCACGGGAGCGGATCGAGATCTTCGAGGTCGAGGGCGGGGAGTTGGGCGATCCCGTCGTGATCGTCGGCGACGGGACGCGGTACTGGCTCGTGACCCCGGTCGGGGCGAGCCCGCTTCTCGAGACCGAGCCGGCCGCCGACCCCTTCGTACGGAGGGTGCTCGCGGGTCCCGCCGGGGACGCCGAGCCGCACCGGATCGTCCCGGCGGAAGGCGGAATCGCCGCCGTGGTCCTCCGCCACTCCCTCGCCGGGGAGTTCGACGCCGACGAGGCGTTCGCGCTCGAGCTCCCCCGCGGCGGATCCGGCGTTCTGGAGACGACGGTCTCGAGCTTCAGCGCCGCCGGAGACCCCGAGGTGGTGGCCTCGGCGGGCGCGCGCGGGGTCGACCGGGTCCGCACCGCCAGCGGAACGATCGCCGTCACCCCCGACCCCGGCGCGGTGGCGTGGATGGAGGAGGAGCTCGCCGTTCCCACGCTCGAGCTGGAGCGCTTCCGTCGAGAGGCACGCCTGGCGCCCTACGACGTGCTCCCTTCCGTGGAGCAGGCGCCGTCCGACCCGGAGGCGGGCCGATGATCGGACGGGGCGTCCGCGCCCTCGTGACGGCCCTGCTCGTCCTGCTCCTGGCGGCCCCCGCGGCCCGCGCGCAGATCTTCGGCGAGATCCAGGAGAAGGTGCAGGACGCCGCCGAGAAGGTGCAGCAGGCCCGGAAGTACGGCGCCGCGGTGGTGCCGATCAGCACCGGGCAGGAGATCGAGATCGGCCGCGGGATCGCGGCCACCCTCGCCGGAGCCTACGGCGTCGACCGCGACCCCGAGCTCACCCGCTACGTCAACCTGGTCGGCTCCGTGGTCGCGTCGGTCGATCCCCGGCCCGGCATCGCCTACCGCTTCGCCGTCCTCGACACCGACGCCGTGAACGCCTTCGCCGCCCCCGGCGGGTACGTCTTCGTGACCCGCGGAGCCCTCGCCGCGATGGAGGACGAGGCGACGCTGGCCGCGGTGCTCGCCCACGAAGTGGGCCACGTCGACGCCCGCGACGTGGTGGAGGAGATCCAGAGCCGGGCCCGGACCGCGCTGGGCATCGAGGAGGCCGCCGAGGCGGTGGACGTGACCGGCGAGGAGTACCTCACCAAGGCGGTGGAGACGGGCGCCACCGCGCTCTTCATGGGCCTCTCCCGGGAGGACGAGCTGGAGGCCGACCGCTTCGCGGTCGAGCGGCTCGCCGCCGTCGGCTACGATCCGGACGGCCTGCTCCGATTCCTCGAGGCGCTGGAGGAGCGCTCCGGCGATGAGGACGTCTCGCTGCTCGAGAAGACCCACCCGGACGCCTCCGACCGGATCGACGAGGCGGAGGAGGTGGTCGAGGATCTGCCGGACGAGCGTCGGGAGGGCGTGGTGGCCGAGGCCCGGTTCCGCCGCGCCCTGGAGGAAGACACCGCGACCCCGGGTTTCTAGCGCGATCGGGGCTCGCCGGGCTCCCGCACCGCTCCCACCTCCATATCGCATTCGGGGAGATCCGCCAGCAGATCCATCCCGTACGCCGACGAGGGCGTCACCGCTCCCGCCGGCGGATCCTCGAGGAGGCGCCGCACGCACTCCACGGAGGAGACGGCGGTGAACGGATAGCCCCCGGGCGTCACCGCGGTACCCTCGACCCGCCGGCCGTCGGCGTGCTCCACCCTTCCCCATATCTGACCGCGCCCCCTCTCCCGCTCCTCCTCGTCGGGGCCGGAGACGGAGCGACCCACCACGGCCTGGACCGCCCGCCGGAGGAGCCCGACCCTCAGGGCGGACGCGACGGGGCGGGCCAGCCGGAGGGTGCGGACGAGGCCCGGCGGAGCCGCGGCGTAGACCCGGATGTTCGGGATCCCGGTGGAGCGATAGGCGGTGGAGACGTCCCCCCAGGGAATCGTGACCGCGTGGCGGGAGCGGTCCCGGAAGGGGATCTCGGCCGTCCTCCACGCGAGCGGGACCCGGCGGATCTCGCCTCCCTCCCGGACCGCACCCCCCGCGGCCAGGCCCTCCACCATCGTCTTCGCGGTCCCCGGGCTGGGTCCGCCACCCCGCAGGGCGAAGGCGAGATCCAGCCTCGCGCCTCCGGGCAACACCCGGTCCAGGGACGCCGCCAGGCAGTCGGTCGGCACCACGTCGAAGCCGACCCCCGGCACCAGCGTCACGCCCCGCTCCCGCGCCTCGGCGTCGCGCGCGAAGATCGCCTCGTAGACCGCGATCTCCCCGGTGACGTCGAGGTAGTGGACCCGCCGACGGAGGCACGCCTCCACCACCGGCGCGCTGGTTCGGGAGAACGGGCCCGCGGCCAGCAGGATCGCGTCGACGTCGGCGAGGCCCCGATCGAGCTGCTCGATGCCCTCGATCGGAAAGGCGCGCCAGCGGAGGCCGAGCCGATCCGCCAGATCGCGGAGCGGCCCCTCCCGGCGTCCCGCGAGGATCGGCGACTCGCCCCGGGAGACCGCTTCCTCGGCGATCAGCCGTCCCGTGTAGCCGTACGCGCCGTAGAGCAACCAGGGAGATCGCAACCCGGACCTCCTCGCCGGTCGTCTACCGGTTCTCCGGCCTCATGGGTTCGGTGACGAATCCGCTGTAGAGATAGATCGCGAGGGCTCTCGCGCCCGGGCCCTCTCCCTCCACACCGTCGAGGACGACGGCGTTGGCCCCCATCTCCCCGGCCTTCCTGCGGAGGGGGTCGTACATGTCGCGGGTCCAGGTGGTCGCGTCCTCGGCGCGAAGCACGCCCATCTCCGCGTACTTCCCCGGCACCTGGTCCAGGGTGCGGAAGATCACGACCTGATCCGGCGGGACCGGGTCGCGCTCCGAGGCCGAGTCGAAGCGCGTCGCCTCGATGGAGACACACCCGAGGGCGAGAAGGAAGGCCATTGCGGCGAACGGCGTCGCGACCCGCTTCATCTGTTCCGGCTCCCGTTCGAGTAGTGGGCGAACGCGGACAACTTCACTCTAGCCGCGTCCGCGGGAACGTCAACCGGCAGGGCCTCTTCCGGGCGACCGCGGTGACGCGGGAGATGGCGCCCCGGGGAGGATTCGAACCCCCGACCAGCGGCTTAGAAGGCCGCTGCTCTGTCCACTGAGCTACCGGGGCGCGGATCTGTCGAAGAGAAAAGGTCTGGTCGGGGCGGCCGGATTCGAACCGGCGACTTCGTGCCCCCAAAGCACGCGCTCTATCCGGGCTGAGCTACGCCCCGACCCACCATGGAAGCTAGGCGCCGCGGGCGTCGGGGGCGAGCTCCGTCAGTAGGTGCCGGTGATGTAGTCGCGGAGGTGACGGTTCTCGTATCGGGTCTCCTGGAGCTGCACGTTGACCACGTCGCCGATCGAGACCATGCCGACGAGATCCCTCCCGTCCACGATCGGGAGGTGGCGGATCCGGTTCTTCGTCATCACGCCCATCACGTAGTCGATGTCGTCGCCGGGCTGGCCGACGATCAGGTCCCGGCTCATCTCGTCGGCCACCCGCGCGCGGCGAAGCCGCTCCGGATCGTTCGCGCAGCACCGCAGGATGTCGCGCTCGGTGATGATGCCCACGGGGTCGTCCCCCTCGTCCACGACGACCAGCGAGCCGATGTTGTGCTCGACCAGCCGCTCGATCGCCTGCGCGATCGTGCTCTCCGGACCGATCGTGCGGACCTCGGTGGAGTCCTTCCGGCCGAGGATGCTGTCGACGTTCATCGTGCCCTCCCGCGGACGGGGCCCAGGGTGACGGTCGTGCCCCTCATTATCCTCGCCGAGGTAGACCGGGTCAAACCACCCTTCGTGCCCAGCCGGGATTCGCGGCCAGGAAATCCGCGACCGCCCGCAGGGCCCGGGCGCGATGGCTGATCCGGTTCTTCTCCTCGAGCGACATCTCGGCGAGTGTGCGACCGGCTCCGGCCACCTCGAAGACGGGGTCGTATCCGAAGCCCGAGCCCCCTCTCCGCTTCCCGACGATGCACCCTTCCAGGACGCCCTCGAAGCGGCGCTCCTCGCCGTCGACCCTCGCCAGGACGGCCACGGTCCGGAACCGGGCGGAGCGGCGATCCGCCGGGACGTCCGAGAGCTCCCCCAGGAGCTTCGTCACGTTCCGCTCGTAGCTCGCGCGCTCCCCGGCGTAGCGGCTCGAGCGCACGCCGGGGGCCCCGTCCAGCACGTCCACGAAGAGGCCGGTGTCGTCGGCGAGGGCGGGAAGGCCGGTCGCGTCCACGGCGGCGGTGGCCTTGATTCTGGCGTTCTCCTCGAGGGTGCTCCCCGTCTCCTCGACCTCCCACTCCTCGATCAGCTCCCCTGCGACGACCGGATCGACGCCCGCCTCTCTCAGGAGCGGGGTGATCTCGCGCGCCTTGTCGGGGTTCCCGGTCGCCAGGACGAGCCGGGTCACAGGCCGAGGGCGGCCCTCTGGATCGAGATCAGCTCGCGGACGCCGCCGAGTCCCAGGTCGAGCATGGTGTCGAGCGCGTCGCGGTCGAAGGGGTCGCCCTCGGCGGTTCCCTGCACCTCGACGATCCGTCCCGACTCGGTGGCCACGAGGTTCAGGTCCACCTCGGCGGAGGCGTCCTCCCCGTAGCTCAGGTCCAGCACGGGAAAGCCGCCGACGATCCCCACCGAGGTCGCGGCCACGAACTCCTCCACCGGAATGACCTCCAGCCCCTCCATCCGGTCGAGGGCGTCCCACAGGGCCACCATCGCCCCGGTGACCGACGCGGTGCGGGTGCCCCCGTCGGCCTGGAGCACGTCGCAGTCGAGCCAGACGGTGCGCTCGCCGAAGGCACCGAGGTCGACCACGCTTCGGAGGCTCCGTCCGATCAACCGCTGGATCTCGTGGGTGCGTCCCCCCAGGCGGCCCCGGCTCGAGGGGCGGGTCGTCCGGGTGTGGGTCGCCCGCGGAAGCATCCGGTACTCGGCCGTCAGCCACCCCCGTCCCTGGCCCCGCAGCCAGCGGGGCACCCCGCCCTCCACCGAGGCGGTGCACAGCACCTTCGTCTTGCCCGTCGAGATGAGGCAGGAGCCTTCGGGGTGCTCCAGGACGTCCCGCTCGATCGTGGTGGAGCGCAGCTCGACGGGCCCGCGGCCGTCGCGCCGGACGTCGGTGTCGGGGTCGTTCCTCTCCATGGTCCAGAAGGTACCGCGCCCCTCGCGCTCACCCAAGTCGGCTCTTGCGGTCCGGACGAGTCCGCCCCTATCGTTCGGCGCGATGACAAGCGCCACCCTCACCCGTCCGGTCAAGTCCACCCTCCTCGGCATCCAGAACTACTCGTTGCTGGTCGCGCGGACCTTCGCGTCCTTCGTGCAGCGTCCCTTCTACTGGCGCGACACCTTCGTGCAGGCGGACGTCATCGGGGTGCAGTCGCTCGTGATCGTGGGGCTCACCGGCCTGTTCACCGGGATGGTCCTGGCGCTCCAATCCTCGGTCCAGCTGGTCGAGTTCGGGGCGTCCATGTTCATCGGCCAGCTGGTGGGGGCGTCGGTGATCCGGGAGATGGGCCCGGTGCTTACCGCGCTCATGGTGGCCGGCCGGGTCGGCTCGGGAATCGCCGCCGAGCTCGGCTCGATGCGGGTGGGAGAGCAGATCGACGCCCTGGAGGCGATGGGCACGGATCCGGTCAAGAAGCTGGTGAAGCCGCGGGTCCTGGCCGGGCTCTTCATGCTGCCGGTGCTGACGATCCTCACCGACACGATCGCCATCCTCGGCGGCAACCTCATCGCGTGGCTCTCGCTCCACCAGGACGCGACCACGTACTGGAACGCGGTGTGGAGCGGGCTGTACATGAGCGACATGTTCACCGGGCTCGCCAAGCCGGTCGTCTTCGGCTTCATCATCACGACCGTCTCGTGCTACCAGGGGATCACCACCACGGGCGGGACCGAGGGCGTCGGCCGCTCCACCACGCAGTCGGTGGTGCTGAGCTCGATCCTGATCCTCGCCTCGGACTTCTTCCTGACGAAGCTGTTCATCGAGATTTTCGGCCACTAGTGCGTTACCTTCGGAGACCATGATCCGCAGAGACGACGAGACCCCGACGATCCCCGAGGAGCTCTCTCCGGATCCCGACTGGGAGCCCCGGCCGGTGCAGGGTCGGGACCGCCCGCCCGATCCCGAGAACCGGATGATCGACCTCGAGGACGTGGTCCTCTCCTTCGGCGACAACGTCGTCCTCGACGGCATCTGGCTCGAGGTGGACCGGGGCGAGACCCTGGTCGTGATGGGGGGTTCGGGCCAGGGGAAGAGCACGATCCTGAAGATCATCCTGGGGCTGCTCGAGCCCGACAGCGGGAAGGTGTACGTGAGCGGGGTGGACATCAGCCACGCCGGCCAGCAGGTGCTCGACACCGTCCGTCGGGACATCGGGATGGTGTTTCAGGGAGGCGCCCTCTTCGACTCGCTCACGGTGGGGGAGAACATCTCCTTCCGCCTTCGCGAGGAGGGGGATCACGACGAGGAGGAGATCGATCGGCTGATCGGGGAGAAGCTCTCCTTCGTGGACCTCGACGAGCGGGTCGCCAACCTGATGCCGGCCGAGCTCTCCGGCGGGATGAAGAAGCGGGTCTCGATCGCGCGGGCGGTGATGGGAAGTCCCCGGATCGTCCTGTACGACGAACCCACCACCGGGCTCGACCCGATCACCTCGGAGACGATCAACGAGCTGATCAACAAGCTGCGCGACCAGCAGAACGTCGCCGGCATCGTCGTCACCCACGACATCGGCTCCGCGCTCGCCATCGGGGATCGCTTCGCCATGCTGAAGGACGGCGACATCATCTTCGAGGGCGACGCCGAGGAGGTCCTCGAGACCGAGGAGCCGTACGTCCGCGAGTTCATCGACGCCAGGATGAGTGGCGCATGAGGCGATCCACACCGATCACCTGGTCCGAGCTGAAGGTGGGGGTTCTCGTCACCGTGGGGATCGCCCTCCTGGTGATCGCCATCGTGACCCTCGGGGGCCGCCTCGGCGTGTTCGAGGAGACGTACACGCTCTACACGGCCATGCCCTCCGTGTCCGGGTTGCAGTCGGGCGCGCCCGTCCGCCTGGCGGGCGTCAACGTGGGGACCGTCGACGAGGTCCGCTTCATCGAGTCGGCGGACCGGGACAGCCTCCAGCAGCGGATGCTCCGGGCGTACGGCGACTCGCTGGGGGAGCGGGCCGTGGTGGTGCGCTTCCAGGTGAACCGGGGCGTCCAGGAGAAGGTCACCCGCTCGTCCCGGGCGAAGACGGGCACCGTGGGCCTGCTGGGCGACAAGTACCTCGACGTCGAAGTGGGCGACCCGCGCGACCCCACCCTCGAGGAGGGTGACCTCGTCCTGAACGAGCGGCCCATCGACTACGAGGGGCTGATCGCCCGGGCCGCCGAGGGGGTCGAGGAGCTCGTGTCCAGCCTCGAGGGGTCGCGCGAGATCATCGCCAAGGTGAACCGGGGCGAGGGCACGCTCGGCCGACTGATCAACCGGCCCGAGCTGTACCAGGAGTGGCTTCGCATCTCCCGGGAGGGCACGAACATGCTGCAGCAGATGCAGACCGGCGAGGGGACCCTCCCCGCGCTGCTCAACGACCGCACGCTCTACATCCAGCTGGTCGAGGCGACCGCCGACCTCGAGCGGCTGACGACCAGGATCGAGGACGGGGAGGGCACGCTCGGACGCCTCGTCCAGGACCCCGACCTCTACCAGGATCTCGTGGAGACCGTGCGCGAGGGCCAGCGCCTGATCCGGGAGCTTCAGACGGGCGACGGAACGCTCGCCCGGATGATCAACGACCCCGCCCTCTACGAGCGGCTGAACGGGTTCGTGGTCGACGCGCAGGGATTGATCAACGACATGGAGCAGAATCCCCGCAAGTACATCAACCTCAAGATCTTCTAACCGGTCGTCTCCAGCATCACTGGAGACCGGGGGTCAGCTCGCGGGCACCTCCGCGGGACGCTCTCCGGCGCGCCGGGAGCGGACCCACACCCAAGCCATCCCGGCGGCCCCCATGACCACCATCGATCCCGACAGCCACTGCGCTCCGGTCAGGCCCAGGGCGACCTCCGGATTCACGCGGTAGATCTCGTTCACGAAGCGCTGGATCCCGTACAGGAAGCAGAACTCCCAGAAGAGGAAGAAGTCGGGCAGGCCCCTGTCCCGCTGCCACCACAACAGGGCGAAGATCGGCAGCGTCATCAGGATCTCGTAGATCTGGGTCGGGTGGACCGGCTCGGCCGTGGGCGGGCTCCCCTCGGGGAAGGCCACCGCCCACGGGACGTCGGTGGGGTAGCCGTAGTCGTCGCCCACCAGGAAGCACCCCACCCGCCCGAGGATGTTGCCGACCGGAACCGCGATCGCGCACGAGTCGACCGCCTTGCCGATCGGCCAGCCGCGCCAGGCGATCACCCCCATCACCGCGAAGATCCCGCCGGCCAGCCCGCCCAGGTAGGTGAACCCGCCGCGACTGAAGAGGGTGCCCGCGGGATCCGCCGTGAACATCGCCCAGTGGTCCAGCGCCCAGTACAGCTTCGAGCCCACGATCCCGCCCACCATCGCCGCCAGCACGATGTCCTGCGCGGCGGCGGGATCCCAGCCCCTGCGCTTCCACTCGCTCGCCACCACGAGACCGGCGCCGACGAAGGCCAACACGAGCATCACGCCGTAGCTCGTCACGGTGAAGTCGCCGATTCGGAAGAGGATCGTATACATCGTCGCTAAATATACCGGCGCGGGGATAAGGATGTTCCATCGAGGGTGGCGATAAAAAAGCGCCCGGCCGGGACCGACCGGGCGCGTGCGCTCTGGTGGAGGCGGTGGGAGTCGAACCCACGTCCGAGAAAGGCGCAACGAAGACCGCTACAGGCTTAGTCGGCCGGTGTGTGTCCCCAGCGGCCTGCCGGCCGACGTGCGAGCCACCGGGTGAGCCTCCATCCGGACCGAAGCCCGGATCTCGTCACGCGTCAGGAGGCCCGACGCGCGACCGAGCCCGCTTTGTCGACGATCCGTCTCCCGTCGGCGGGCGACGACCTGGAGCGGATCGGGCTACGTGGTTACGCAGCCAGCGCGAAGTTGTCGTTCGCAGCTACGGTTTCCCGGGGCCGTTTTACGTGTGGACCCGAGGTGCACGGCCTGCTGCCTTCGCCCCGTCCTTCCCCGTCGAAGCCGAATCGCCCCCACGAGAGCGGGACCAGAGAGCTCGTGGAATATCCCCCATTCGCTCCGCTTCCACCACGGCATCGAAGATAACGGGGGCGCCCGACGGCGCCCCCTTCCCTCTGGTGCGGCTCGCGTCGGCGCGGGCCTAGTACATCCCGCCCATGCCGCCGCCCATGCCGCCGGGGCCGCCCGGCATGTCGGGCTCCTCGTCCTCCTCCTCCTTCTCGGTGACGACCGCCTCGGTCGTCAGGAGGAGTCCCGCGATGGAGGCGGCGTTCTGCAGCGCCGTGCGGCTCACCTTGGTCGGATCGATGACGCCGTCCTCGACCAGGTCCGCGAACTCCATCGTGGCGGCGTTGAAGCCGACGTTCTTCTTCTTCTCGGTCTTGATCTTCTCGACGTAGACCGCGCCCTCGAGACCGGCGTTGCTGATGATCCACTTCGCCGGCTCCTCGAGCGCCTTCTTCACGATCTTCACGCCGAGCTGCTCGTCGTGGTTTTCCAGCTCGAGCTTCTCGAGCGCGTCGATCGAGCGGATGAAGGCCACGCCGCCGCCGGGCACGATGCCCTCCTCGACGGCCGCGCGGGTCGCGTGGAGCGCGTCCTCGACGCGGGCCTTCTTCTCCTTCATCTCGGTCTCCGTGGCCGCCCCGACGTTGATCACGGCCACGCCGCCGGAGAGCTTCGCCATCCGCTCCTGCAGCTTCTCCCGGTCGTAGTCGGACGTCGTGGTCTCGATCTGCTGCTTGATCGAGCCGATCCGGCCCTGGATGTCGTCGGGCTTGCCGGCCCCGTCGACGATCGTGGTCGTGTCCTTGTCGATCACGACCCGCTTCGCCTGGCCGAGATCCTGGACCACCACGTTCTCGAGCTTGAAGCCGACCTCCTCGCTCACGACCTGACCGCCGGTCAGGGTCGCGATGTCCTGGAGCATCTGCTTGCGGCGGTCACCGAAGCCGGGCGCCTTCACCGCGGCCACCTTCAGGGTGCCCCGGATCTTGTTGACGACCAGCGTGGCGAGGGCCTCGCCCTCGATGTCCTCGGCGATGATCAGCAGCGGCTGACCGCTCTGGGCGACCTTCTCCAGCACCGGGAGCAGGTCCTTCATCGTCGAGATCTTCTTGTCGTGGATGAGGATGTAGGGATCCTCGAGCTCCGCCTCCATCTTGTCCGGGTTGGTGACGAAGTACGGGCTCAGGTAGCCCCGGTCGAACTGCATGCCGTCGACCGTCTCGAGGTAGGTCTCGAGGCTCTTCGCCTCCTCGACGGTGATGACGCCGTCCTTGCCGACCTTCTCCATCGCGTCGGCGATCAGCTCGCCGATCTCGGGGTCGTTGTTCGCCGAGATCGTGCCGACCTGGGCGATCTCCGTCTTCCCCTTCGTCTCCTTGGAGAGCTTCTTGAGCTCCTCCACGACGACCTCGACCGCCTGGTCGATGCCGCGCTTCAGGCTCATGGGGTTGATCCCCGCGGTGACCGACTTGAGGCCCTCGCGGTAGATCGCCTGGGCGAGGACGGTCGCGGTGGTGGTTCCGTCGCCGGCGATGTCGCTCGTCTTCGACGCCACCTCCTTGACCATCTGCGCGCCCATGTTCTCGACCGGCTTCTCCAGCTCGATCTCCTTGGCGACGGTCACCCCGTCCTTGGTCACGGTGGGGCTTCCGAACTTCTTGTCGAGCACGACGTTCCGGCCCTTCGGGCCGAGCGTCACCTTGACGGCGTCGGCCAGCTTGTCGACGCCCCGCTTGAGGGCCGACCGGGCCTGGACGTCGAATTTCAGATCCTTGGCCATGGTTCTCTCGCTCCTCCGTCGTCTACGGTTCGGTTGGGTACGGAATCACAGAGGCCCGGCGCTACACCGTGGCCAGAATGTCGCTCTCGCGCAGGATCAGGAGATCCTCGCCCTCCACGGTGACCTCGGTGCCCGAGTACTTGCCGTACAGCACCCGGTCGCCCTTCTTCACCTCGGGGGAGATCCGCTCGCCGTTCTCGGAGATCTTGCCGGGACCGACGGCGATCACCTCTCCCTCCTGCGGCTTCTCCTTGGCGGTGTCGGGGATGATGATGCCGCCCTTCTTCTGCTCCTCCTCCTCGAGCGGCCTCACGACGACCCGATCCGCCAGGGGGTTCAGCTTGGCCATCTGATTCTACCTCCTGGAAAGAAGTCCACGGGGTTCGGTTCGGTGGTATGTGCGAGCGCTTTTAGCACTCACTGTTGAAGACTGCTAACAACGTAGGGGAGACCCGGCGATTTGTCAATCCCTTTTCGGCTGTCATCGTGACAGTTGCCGGTCCGCGGGGATCACCCCTACGGGGAGAAAAATGCAATCACCGTACCAATCCTTTGGTCATGCCACCCTGACAGTTTCTTCCCCGGGGGGCCCTCACGCTTCGGGCGGGTGGATCCGGTCGTGACCCCAGCCGACCCCCTTGATCGTGAGGTCCGGATCCACGACGTCGATCGCCCCGCACCGGTCGGCGAACAGAGGGGCGAGGCCACCGGCGGCGATCACGGTGGGATCGGGCTCCCACTCCTCCCGGAGCCGCTCCACCAGCCCCTCGATCATCGCGCAGGCACCCGTGTAGATGCCGATCTGCATGTGCTCCACGGTGGTCTTCCCGATGGTCGAGGCGGGAAAGCCGGGCGCCACGTCGGGCAGCAGCGCGGTTCCTCCGCTCAGGGTGGCGGCGCCGCTCTCCACCCCCGGTGCGATCAACCCGCCCAGGAACGCCCCCTCGGCGGAGACCACGTCGAAGTTCGTGGCGGTCCCCAGGTCGACGACGATCGCGGGACCGGGGTAGGCGAGATGGGCCGCGAGGGTGTTGGCGACCCGGTCGGGTCCCACCTGGTCGGGCTCTTCCACGACGAGGTCGATGCCGAGCTCGGGGCTCCACCGGAACTCGTGGGCGGGGGCGTCCAGGTAGCGGCGTGCGGCCTCGATCATCGCCCCGGTGACGTGGGGGACCACCGAGGCGAAGCAGCAGGCGTCCAGCCTCGGGGGCCCGTCGGGGTCGGACGCGAGCAGGGCCCGGAGCAGGATCCCGAGCTCGTCGGGAGTACGCGGCTCGGTGTGGATCCGCCACCGCCGGACCACGGAGCCGTCGTCGGCCCGCAGGCCGAGCACGGTCTGGGAGTTGCCGATGTCGCCGACGAAGAGCACGGTGCGAAGTTAGCCCGCCGCCGGAGGGCCGGCAGCGCGCTCGGAACGGAGCCGACACACCTCCCCGGAGGCGATCCTCCGGACCTCGCCGCCGACCTCGATCTCCAGCCGGCCCTCGGGGTCGACGCCGAGGTATCGCCCCCCCTCCTCCCCGTCCGCCGTCTCCAGCCGGACCGTCTCGCCCGGCTCCAGCAGATCCCGGTCCGGCCACCGGGCCAGCCGGTCTCCGATCTCGCCGGCGCCGTCGCGGAGCGCCTCCAGGGCGGCGGCCAGAACGAGGCGGGTGGCTTCGTGCGGATCGGGTCCGCCGCTCCATTCGTCGAGCAGCGCGGCGGAGGGGTGACCGGGAAGATCGGGGGCGACGGTCAGGTTGGCACCGAGGCCGATCAGGAGCCGGGGAGGCGTCCGGGAGGCGATCGCGCCGGCCCACTTCCCGCCGGCGATCCACCCGTCGTTGGGCCACTTCACCCGGGCGTGGGGGCCGCCGGCGGACACCACCGCCTCGGCGACCGCCAGCTGGATCGCGGCCAGGACGGCCGGAGGCCACGCTCCGTGGGGATCCGGCCAGACGAGGGTGGCGTACAGGTTGCCCGGGGGGCTTCGCCAGCTCCGTCCCCGGCGGCCCCGACCCGCCCGCTGAGACCGCGCGACGTGGATCGCAGGCGGCGCGGCGTGATCCTCCGCGGCCGCCTCCATCGTCGAATCCACCTCGCCGTGTGCCTCGACCCGGACCCCGAGATCGCGCGCCAGGGCAGCGGCGTCCCAGGGGGCGCCGCTCAGGCCGGCTCGATCAGGCACGAGAGATCCAGCGCGGGAGCGGAGTGGGTGAGGGCGCCGACCGAGATCCAGTCGACGCCGGTCCCGGCGATCTCCCGGACGGTGTCGAGGCGCACGTTCCCGCTCGCCTCGACCACGAGGCCCGGTCGACGCGCGCGGGCTCGCAGGACCGCCGTGCGGAGATCCTCGAGATCGAAGTTGTCGCACAGCACCCGGTCGAGCGGTGCGTCGGCGGCGAGCGCCTCGTCGAGCTCCGCCAGCGATCGCACCTCGATCTCCACGGGCCGCGCTTCCCCGGCGCGGTGGGCCTCCACCGCGCCGAGGGCGGCCGCCACGCCGCCGGCCGCGGCCACGTGGTTCTCCTTGATCAGGTAGGCGTCGTCGAGCCCCATCCGGTGGTTCCGCCCTCCGGCGGCGGCCACGGCGGCCTTCTCGAGCCGGCGCCATCCCGGGGTGGTCTTGCGGGTGTCGACGATCGCCGCGCCGGTCCCCTCGACCGCGGCCACGAAGGCCGCCGTCAGGGTGGCCGTGCCCGAGAGGCGCTGCAGGAAGTTGAGCGCGGTCCGCTCGGCGACGAGGAGCGAGGCGTAGGACCCGCGGGCGTCGGCCACGGCGGCGCCCTCGCCGACCGCATCCCCGTCGGCCACCGCCGTTTCGAAGACGATCTCCGGATCCACCTGGCGATACACCTCGGCGGCGGCGCCCAGGCCGGCGATCACCCCGCTCTGCCGGGCGAGGATCCGGGCGCGGCCGGACATCCCGGGCACGGTGGCGGCGGTCGTGACGTCTCCCTCCCCGACGTCCTCGGCCAGGGCGGCGGCGACCAGCTCCTCCAGCAGCGGTCCGCGGGCGCCTCCCGGCTGGCTCAACCCGACCCGCCCCCGAGCGCCAGCCACGTCCCGAACGCGATCGCGACCGCCCAGCAGTAGAATCCGAAGCGGCGGAAGGAGCGGCGTGCCAGGACCCGGAAGACGATGGCGATCGCCGCCATCCCGCAGGCAAAGGCGGCAAGGCCGCCGAGCAGCATCCCCGCGCCCGCGTCCGTCGACGCCGCGCTGTGCATCGCGGAGAGCTCCACCCCGACGGCGCCGGCGATCGCGGGGATCCCGAGCAGGAAGGAGAACTCCGCCGCCGCCGCAGGGGCGAGCCCGAGCCACAGCCCGGCCACGATCGTGGCGCCCGAGCGGCTGATCCCGGGGAGGATCGCCACCGCCTGGACGAGGCCGATCGCGATGGCGACGCCCCAGCCCGGCTCCAGCCGTCCGCGCTCCCCCTCGTCCTCCCGCTTCAGGTAGAGCGAGAGCAGCATCGTGCCCGTCGCCGCCAGCAGTGCGGCCACGAGCCACGGGGAGGCGAACGCCTCCTCCACCGGCTCTCCCAGCGCGAGCCCCACGGCCCCGATCGGGATCGTGGCGACCAGAAGCTTTCCCAGATAGTCGAGCCGACCCTCGCGGATGAACCCGGCCAGCCGGCGGCGGAAGTACACCACGATCGCGAGCAGGGTGGCCCCGTGCACCATGACGTCGAACGCCAGCCTCGAGCCGGTGATCCCGAAGAGGGAGCGGACGGCGACCAGGTGCCCGCTGGAGGAGACCGGGAGGAACTCGGTCAGGCCCTGCACCATCCCCAGGACGAAGCCCTGCCAGGCGCTCACCCGCCCTCCCCCCGCGCGTCGGTCCAGGCGGAGGCGATCGCCTCCACCGCCCCGGCCGCGTCCACCGGCCGATAGTCACCCTGGTGGCGGAACCAGGTGGACTGGCGCTTGGCGTAGCGCCGGCTCGCCGCCAGGATGCGGTGCACCGCCTCCCGCCTCCCGATCTCCCCTTCGAAGAAGGGCCACCACTCCTGGTAGCCGATCGTGTCGAGGCCGGGATCGGTCGGGCTCCACCCCTCCCGCCACAGACCCCGCGCCTCCTCCTCGAGACCGGCGTCCAGCATCCGCTCCAGGCGTCGCTGGATCCGGTCGTGAAGCTCGCTCCGGGGCCGCTCGATCCTGAAGGCCACGTGATCGAGCCGCTCGGCGCCCCCGCGGTGGTGCTCCGAGAGCGGGGTCCCGGTGAGGTGCCACACCTCCAGGGCGCGATCGACGCGCTGGCGGTCGCGCGGGTGGAGACGGTCGGCGGACCCGGGATCCACCGCCGCGAGGGCTTCGTGGCGGCGTTCCGGGGGAATCTCCCGGACCTTCCCGCGCGCCTTCTCCCGGTCGGAGGCGTCCACCCCCGGGGCGATCGGGTCGAGCCCGCCGGCGAGGGCGGCGAGGTAGAGCCCGGTTCCGCCGGACACGATCGCGGTCCTCCCCCTTGCCTGGACGCTCGCGACGGCGATCCGCGCGTCCTCCGCGTAGGCGGCCGCGTCGTACGGCTCTCCCGGGTTCACCAGGTCGAGCATGTGGTGCGGCACCCTCTCGCGAGCACGCCGTCCCGGCTTGGCGGTGCCGATGTCGAGTCCCCGGTACACCTTGCGGGAGTCGGCCACCACGATCTCCCCGTCGA
>JAWVZN010000003.1:0-91955 GCA_033722155.1 Gemmatimonadota bacterium
GAGCGCGCTCCCTTCTTCGGGCGCGGGCGCCTCGCCGAGCGGCCAGCTCTCTCGGTTCAACGTTCCCCTCCTCTCGTGCTCCTGGATCAGCTTCGTGACGAAATCGTCGAGCCCCTCCAGCGGAAGCTCACCGCTCTGCTGGCCCACCACCCACCCCTCGGGATCGACGATCGCGACGGTGGGCCAGCCGGCGACGGAGTTCTCGCGCCAGATCCGGAAACCCCGGTCGTTGACGACCGGGTGGTCGACGCCGAGGCGGCGGCAGGCGTCGGCGATCGGCGCCGTCTCGCGCTCGTGGGCGAATTTGCCGGCGTGGACGCCGATCGCGACCACGGCGTCGGGGTGCCTCCGGTCGATCTCCCGAACCCGCGGGAGCATGTGGATGCAGTTGATTCAGCCGAAGGTCCAGAAGTCGAGCAGCACCACCTTGCCACGCAGGTCCGCCAGCGTCGGCGCCCGGCGGACGTGGAGCCAGTCGAGCCCCTCGGGAAACTCGGGCGCGCGGACCCGGGGTCGCTCCCGGCTCACCCCTCCCCGCCGATCTCGCCCGGCTCCGCCTCGCCCTTGCGGAAGCGCTCGATGTAGTCGACCAGGTCGGCGAGGTCGTCGGCCAGCTCCTCGAACGTGTCCTCGAGGCGGACCGTCTCGAGGGTGGATTCGAGCTCCTCTTCGTCCTCCTTCATCTCCGCGATCCGCCGACGGGCCCCCTCGATCGTGAACTTCTTCTCGTACAGCAGCGTCTTCACCAGCTGGATCATCTCGATCTCGCGACGCCGGTAGGCGCGGTTGCCCGCGCGGTTCTTGACGGGCTGGAGCCCCTTGAACTGCGTTTCCCAGTACCGCAGGACGTGAGGCTTCAGGTCGGTGATCTCGCACACCTCCCCGATCGAGTAGTACTCCTTCTTCGCGATCGGATCGAATCCCATCGGCTACCTCCGTTCGAACTCCGGCTTGTAATCTCGGGTCATCAGTTCCTCCACCACCACCCCGGGGTCCTTCGCGTCGTGGAGGATCGCGTGCACCTGCTCGGTGATCGGCATCTCCACGCCGGCCCGGCGGGCGAGGTCGCGGACCGAGCGGGTCGTCCTCACGCCCTCCGCCACCATCTCCATGTCGTCGAGGATCTCCTCGAGCGTCTCCCCGCGACCCAGCCGCAGGCCGACGGTCCGGTTGCGGGAGAGATCCCCGGTGCAGGTGAGCACCAGGTCCCCGAGCCCGGCCAGCCCCATGAAGGTGAGCCGCTCGCCGCCCAGCGCCATGCCGAGCCGGGAGATCTCGGCGAGCCCCCGGGTGATCAGCGCCGCGCGAGCGTTGTGGCCGTATTCGAGACCGTCGGCGATCCCGGTGGCGATCGCGATCACGTTCTTCACCGCGCCCCCGAGCTCCACGCCGACCACGTCGGTGGAGGTGTAGACCCGGAAGCGGGGGGTGGCGAACGCCTCGCGGGACGTCTTCCCCACCTCCGGGGTGGCGGCCGCCACCGTCACCGCCGTCGGCACGCCCCGGCTCACCTCGACCGCGAAGGAGGGGCCCGACAGCGCAGCCAGGCGGATGCCCCGCCGCCCGTGAAAGACGTCCGCCAGGACCTCGCTCATCCGCTGGAGCGTCTCGTTCTCGATCCCCTTGCTCGCGGAGACCACCAGGGCCCCCTCGGCCACGTGGGGCGCGGCGCTTCCCATCACCTCGCGTACGACGTGGCTCGGCGACACCGAGACGACCAGGGGCGCCTCCTCCACCGACGCGGCCAGGTCGGCGGTGGGCTCCACGCCGTCGGCGAGCTCGACGCCGGGCAGGTACTTCTCGTTCTTCCGATCGGCGCGCATCGCCTCGGCGAGGCCCGGGTCGTGCGCCCACAGCCGCACGTCTCTGCCGTTGGAGGCGAGCAGGTTGGCGAGCGCGGTCCCCCAGGAGCCCGCGCCCACGACGGCCGAGACCCCCCTCATCCGCGCTCCCCCGCGCTCCCGGGCGCGATCGGCTTCTCGGCGCCGCTCCGGAGCCGCTCGATGTTCTCCCGGTGGGTCCAGGCAACGAATGCCGCCAGGGCGGCCGTCACCGCGATCAGCGGCCAGCTCTCGGGCCACTCGTCGCCGCGCAGGGCGACGACCGCGGCGAGCAGGGCGACCGTGCCCCCCAGCGAGGCGAGCGAGACGATCCGCCGCCACGCCACGAGGCCGACCCACACGATCGCGGCCACCAGGAGGGCCCACGGCGCGAGTACCGCGTAGGCCCCGGCGGCGGTGCCGATCCCCTTGCCACCCCGGAAGCCGAGGAAGAGGGAGTACACATGGCCGAGCACCGCCGCCACCGCCAGCAGGACCCCGTAGGCGGTCGGGGAGACCGCGTCCGTCGGAAGCCATCCCGGAAGCAGCAGGACCGGGGCCGCCCCCTTGCCGATGTCGACGACGATGACGAGAAGGGCGGGCACCACCCCGAGGGTGCGAAAGACGTTCGTCGCACCGTAGTTGCCGCTGCCCTTCTCGCCCGGGTCCACCCCCCACGCCCGACCCACCAGGAACGAGGTCGGGATGGAGCCGGCGAGGTAGGCGAGGGCGAGCGCGAGGGCGAGCGTCACCGGGAGCTCCGTCGCGAGGCGGCGCCCGCCTTCGCCCTCGACTTCGGGTCGGCCTCCCGGTAATAGATCCGGAGCGGCACCCCGACGAAGCCGAAGGCGTCCCGGATCGCGTTCTCCAGATACCGGCGGTAGTGCTCGGGCACCGCCGAGGGGAGATTGGAGTAGAGGAGGATCAGCGGCGGGGCCGTCTCCACCTGATGGCCGTAGAGGACCCGCACCACGCGGCCCCCGCCCGGCCCCTTCGCCTGCGGGGGCTGAACCCGCGCGGTGGCGCGCTCCAGAACCTCGTTCAGCTCGGAGGTCTTCACCCGCTTGTTCCACTCTTCCCACACGGTCTCGACCACCTCCAGGGCGCGCCGCACCCGCTGGCCCGTCTTCGCGCTGATCGTCACGAGCGGGGCCCACGCCAGCGACCTCGCCTGATCCCGGAAGGCCGCCTCGTAGCCGGCCGCCGTCCGCTCGTCCTTCTCCACCAGGTCCCACTTGTTCACGCACACCACGATGCCGCGCCGTCGATCGGCGGCCAGGTTGAGGATCCGGAGGTCCTGCCGGGAGAGCGGCTGGGTGGCGTCGAGCATGGAGATCGCGATCTGGGCCCGGTCGAGGCTCCGGACCGCCCGAAGATAGGTGTAGTACTCGAGCCCCTCCTCGTGGCGGGAGTGGCGGCGGATGCCGGCGGTGTCGACGAGCCGGAAGCGACGGTCGCGGTACTCCAGGGTCGTGTCGATCGCGTCGCGGGTGGTTCCCGCCTCGGGGCTCACGATGAACCGCTCCTCGCCGAGCAGGGCGTTCAGGAAGCTCGACTTCCCCACGTTCGGCTTGCCGATCACCGAGACCGTGATCGTGTCCGGCTCCTCGGGCTCGGCGGGAGACTCGCGGGGCAGCGCGTCGACCACGGCATCGAGCAGGTCGCCGGTGCCGAGCCCGGTGGTCCCCGAGACGGGCCGGGGCTCGCCGAGACCCAGCTCGTGGAAGTCCCACACCAGCTCCTCGGCCATCTTCCGGTTGTCGGCCTTGTTCACCGCGAGCAGCGTGGTTCGGCCGCTCCGCCGGAGCAGGTCGGCCACCTCGCGGTCGGTGGCGGTGACCCCCTCGCGGCCGTCCACCACCAGCAGGCACACGTCCGCCTCGTCGATCGCGGCGCGGATCTGGGCGTTCACCTGCCGGGCGAGCCGCTCCTTCGACGCCGGGACGAGGCCGCCCGTGTCCACCAGCGTGAAGCGGCGGCCCGCCCACTCGGCCTCGAGGGAATGGCGGTCGCGGGTCACGCCGGGGCGGTCGTCCACCACCGCCTCCTGGGCGCCCACGATCCGGTTGAACAGGGTCGACTTGCCGACGTTCGGACGGCCCACGATGGCGACCACCGGCAGGCTCACGGGCCCGTGGCGGTCGCGCCCCGTCCGGGCGGGCGTGACCGACCTCTCAACCTGCTGACGGGAAAGGAGTTGGGGTAGAAAAGATGATCCATAGGGTGAGAGGTGCAGTCTAGGCCCGCCGTCTCCACCGGTCAACCGGGCTCGGAGGCGTCCCGCTCCTCCTCGTGGCGGTAGTACACCGAGTGCTTGTAGGTGTCGATCGTGCGGACGATGGCGAGCTTCAGGAGAACCGCCACCGGGATCGCGATCAGGAGCCCAACCAGGCCGAAGAAGGTCCCGCCGGCGATGATCGCGAGCATCACCCATACCGGATGGAGCCCCACCCGCTCGCCGATGATGCGGGGGGAGATCACGTAGCCGTCGAGGGTCTGCACCGCCGCGAACACCCCGGCGACCTTCAGCAGGGAGAGCCAGAGCGGGGGGGTCAGGACCGCCAGCAGCAGCGCGGGGATGAGGCTCACGATCAGGCCCAGGTAGGGCACCACGTTGAAAACCCCCGCGATCACCCCGAGCAGAACCGCGTTGGGAAAGCCCACCAGCCAGAAGCCGAGGCCGGTAGCGACGCCCACGAACAGGGCCACAAGGAGCTGTCCCCGGAGGTACTCGCCGAGCAGCACGTCGTACTCGCCGGCGAATTCGAGGACGCGCTCCTTGCTCTCCTCGGGCAGCACGCCGACGAGCGCGCCCTTCAGGCTCGGGAAGTCGCGGAGGAGGTAGAAGGTGAGAACGGGGGTGAGCACGATGTAGCCCAGGATGGTGAGGACGGTCTGCACCCCCTGTCCCAGCCCGATCACCGTCTCGAAGTCGGGCCGCAGCGCGGTGACCTGGTCGGCGATCCAACCGCTCACGTCCTCGCTGTCCACCTCGAGGGCCCGCTCGAAGGGGATGTCGCGCACGACCGGCAGGGCGCTCTCGGCGAGCGCCGCCACCTGCGCGTGGTACCACCCGAGCAGGTCGTCGATCATCCTCGGCAGGTCCTCCAGAAACTGGGTCCCCTGCTCGGAGACGAGCGGAATCAGCAGGAGCGCCGCCAGCGCGATCGCGAACCCCACCGTGAGCAGGAACAGGACGGCGCCCCATCCCCGGGCGATCCCGTTGTTCTCGCACCGGTCCACGAGCGGGTTGGCGATGTAGGCGATCACGAGCGCCAGCGCGAAGGGGGCGAGCACCGTCCCGGCTACGTGGAGGAGCCAGATCGCCGTCAGCGCGCCGAGCGTGATCATCACCCGTCGGTAGAGGGCGGTGCCGAACCAGGGCCACAGCAGGTAGGCGAGCGCCACGAACAGCACGAAGGGCGCCAGCACCGGCCGGATCGTCCACAGGAAATACGCCAGCAGCAGCGTCCAGGCGATCAGCAGGAACGGGCGGCGTTCGTCCAACGGTGCTCCCGACGGCGTCCCCGGAAGAGGTCGGTCGACCGCTACCCGGGGAGACAGGTTAGGAGTCTGTGCGAGACACAGGAGGGTCGCGCCGATCTGTCGCGCGAGCAGACGGCAGTTTAGGAGGGGTACGGATGGGGGTCAAGCGGGCCGGTCGGGCCGTCGAGAAACGGTGATGACGGACCCGAGGCGTTCCTCCGCTCCGGGTCCGCCCTCGAGAGCTACCTGGCGGTTTCCCTATTCGCGCTCGCCCTTCTTGAACGGAGCCTCTGCGACCACCTTCACACCGGAGATCGTGGTCTCCAGCAGGGCGCTGACGCTGTCGACCGCCGTCTCGCCGACTTCCCGGGCGCCGCGGAGCGCCCCGGTCACGGTCGCGGTGGCCGCGTCCTCCGCCTTGAGGCCGACGTCCCGGGCCGTCTCGATCGCGCCCTCGATCGCACTACGGGTCACCTTGCCCACGTCGCCTCCCACCTCGCCCGTGCCTGCGACCAGGCCGCGAGCCGTGTTTCTCACGGCACGCAGGGTGTCCTCGCCGACCTCCTCGGAGCCTCGGATCGTACCCGTGATCGCGGACTTCGCCGTGGCCCCGAGATCGCGACCCACGTCGTTCGCGCCCAGGATCGCCCCTCTCGCGAGGCTGAAGGCGGCGTCCTGCAGGTTCAAGCCGATGTCCTTGGTCGTGGCGATCACCCCGGCAGCAGCGTTGCGCGTCACCGAGCCGATGTCGCCGCCCACCTCGGAGCCCCCTTTGAGCGCGGCCCGAACCGTGTCGCTGATGACACCGGCGGTCACGGTTCCCACTTCTCCGACACCCCGGATCACGCCGATCACCGTTCCCTTGGCGACGGCGCCGAGCCCGGAGCCCACTTCGTTTGCCGCTTCGAACGCACCGGTGAGGGCGTCCGCCGCGACAGCGGTCGTCTCCTTGACGATGTCGCCCGCACCCCGCAACGCGCCGACCGTGATGTCGCGGGTGGTCGAGACCGTCTCTTCGACCACGTCACCCGTCCCCCGGATCACACCCTTCAGAGAGTCCTTGATTCTGCGGCCTGTCTCGCCCTGTGCCATGGCTCCTCCTTCGGATCCACACCAGCTTCGAACCGACCATGAAAATCGTGATTACGGTACGGGATCCGATCGCACGAATCTGTCATACGGCAAACAGGTCAGACACCACGTTCTTCGTCTCCCTTTCTCGTGTCCCTTCTCGTTCTGGCGATCTCGGCGCCAACGACGAACACGAGCGCGGAGTAGTACGTCCAGAGTGCCGCGGCCACGACGTCGGCCAGGGCCCCGTAGAGTTCGAGCTGGCGGCTGTACGGAATCCACAGGACGAACGCCTGCTTGGCGATCTCGAACAGAACGCCCGCGAATACGGCGGCAAGCGCCGCGTCGTACGGCGCAACGCGACGGTTCGGGACGTACCGGTAGAGGACGTAGAACATGGCGATCGAGACGAGCAGCCCCAGGACGACGGCGAGCGCTGCAGCGAGGCCGTCCGGCAACCCGGGATCGATCCCGATCACGGTCGCGGCGCGCCCGCCGACCCAGTGAAGCGCCGATGACGACACCGCGGTCAGTGCGAACAGCGTCCCCCCGAGAAGCACCAGACGCGCGTCGTGGAGCTTGCCCCCGAACCATCCGGGACGTTTCTCTTCGGGGACCTCGAAAACGATCTCGAGCACCTGCCGGAGCGAGGTCGAGAGCCGGGTCGAGGTCCACACCAGCGCGATCGCGCCGATCGCGCCGATCCACGACCGTTCGGCGACGAGATCTCCCAGCAGCTCGTGGGCGTTCGTCCTGGATAACGGCGTCATCCGTTCCAGGAACTCGAGCGCCTCGAGCCTTCCGGTCATCGATCCGGCTGCGAAAACCCCGAGCCCCCACGCGACCAGCAGCAACAACGGGATCGCGGTCAGGAGCGCATTGTACGCGATCGCCGAGGCGAGGAGGAACGGGCGGTCCCGACGAAGATTCGCTCGCAGCCGATCGTAGGTGTCCACAGGGAGGTCGGCTCACCGGGTTGCGAGGGATCGGTAGCGCGGGCGCCGCCGGGTTCGCTATTCGAGCCGGCGACGCATGACGATCTTGGCCTCCGAGGGTCGGGCGCTCTCCTCGAAGCCGGCCCGGGCGAAAACTTCCGGAATCCCCATGAAGCTGGAGACGGGAGGGAGCCTCTTGCCCCGGGGTCGGCTGGGGTACGCCTCGACGAGCGTGGCGCCCCGGGAGGCGGCATGATCGACCGCGGCCCGGATCAAGGCTTCGGACAGACCGCGACCACGGCGGTCGGAATCCACGAACAGGCAGACGATCGACCATACCGGCTCCTCGTCGAGCCGACGGAGCACGGGAGACCGCTCCAGCGACCCGAACCGCTCCCGCGGAGCGATCGAGCACCACCCGACCGCGCGATTCCCCTCGTAGGCGAGGATTCCCGTCACCTCACCGGACCGGACGATCTCCTCCATCGCCGCCCGGTTGCCCTCGCCTTGTCGGCGCTCGAACTCGGCCCGGGTTTCCCGCCACCACATGCACCAGCACCCGCCGTAAGCGCCGCTCTCGCCGAAGAGGGTTTCGAAATCGTCCCACCGCTCCGGCGTCAGGGGGTGGAAGGCGAGGGTCTCGTCGCGCCGCGATCTCATCGGCTCGTCAAGGGAGACGAGGGTCACGGGATGCGCCCGCATACGTTCGCGGGGCTGCGGATTCGCGCTGCCGAGGGTCGGGTGGAGCGGATCGTCACGGAGACGGGCCGCGGGGTAGAGCGGCCCTCACGGTTGACCGATGGTGCCGATGACTACGATTCGAGTTCCTCTCCCCGGTCGAGGAAGTTCATCCCCCAGGGACCGATCCCGTTGAGCTGGATCACGACCTCCTCGCCTCCGGTATATCCCCACATCTTGATCCCCGGTGGCATGATCTTCACGCTTCCAGGCGGCAGTGCCACCGCGTTCTCACGAGTGAGTTCGTTCCCGGTCGCGAGATAGAGGGTCCCGGAGAGGACCGTCACTCGCTCGGTGGTCGGATGTGTGTGGGCCGGGATCTCGTAGTTCGCGGGAAAACGGAGCCTCAGCGTGAAGGGCTCTCTTTCGGAAAGCCGACCCTCGATCAATGCCGCGCTCGCTCCAGGCGGCAGTGACTCCACGGCATTCCACTCCAGTTCGTCGGGAAGAACCGTGATATGCTCGTCGGCTTCCGTCTGCACCGGCTCCTGAGCTGCCGCCGGAGTCCCGAGTGCGACGATTCCGAGCAGAAGAGAGAGCACGAGTGAGGGTGACGTGATTCTCATGGCGTCCCTCCAGGTTATTGTGGGACAGCTGATTGTGGTGGAGCGGGCGACCGGATTCGAACCGGCGACGTCCAGCTTGGGAAGCTGGCATTCTACCACTGAATTACGCCCGCTCGCTCCGATGCGGGAGACTCAAGATATCCCCCCTGCGAAACGGCGTCAATCGGCCTCCGGGGAGGAAACCGGGAAGGCCGCGATCCCGTCCACCGCTCGATGAAATGAAGGGGTCGACCCACGAAAAAAGGAGCGCGGCGGACGGCTTCCGCCACGCTCCCGATCCGCCGGGGCGAGCGCCCCCGGAAGGAAAACGGCGCCTAGCTGCCGGCTCCGGTGTCGGTCCCGCCGCCGGTGGAGCCGGCTTCGGACTGCACCTCGTAGCGGACCCGCGGGTTCTGAACCTTGGACGTGAACTCCACCCGGACCTGATCGGTCTGGCCCGGGCTCATCGGCTCGGCCCCGACGGTGACCTGCTGGGTCTCGACCGCCTCGCCCTCTCCGGAGACGAGGGTCACCTCGACGGGGACCCCCTGCACCTCCTGCTCGACCCGGTTGGAGAAGGCCATGTCCACGTTCCAGGTGCTGTCGGGATCCTGGCTCAGGGTGACGCTCTGGAGGCCGAGCGGGATGGTGCGGGCCTTCTCGAGCGCGATCCGGGCACCCTCGGGGTCCTGAAGGTCCTTCCGGACGAGCCCCAGGAACTCCCACGCCTTCGGGTTCGAGGGGTCGAGGACAAGCTGCTTCTCGAGCAGGGTGCGCGCGCCCTCGAGCTCGCCCTGCTGGATCTTGACGAAGGCGAGATAGTGGAGCGGCTCCGACCATGTCGAGTCGGTCGCGGCGACCGCCCGGGAGAGCAGCTGCTCGGCGAGCTGGTTGTTTCCGGCGTTGGCGAGGTTGAACCCGAACTCGGTGAGGACGTCGGCGCCGACCTCCTCGGAGGCGGTGATCTCCTCGATGATGGGACGCGCCTTCTCCGTCTCGCCGATGTTGGTGTAGAGCGCGGCGAGCTGGATCTTGGCGTCGATGTCGTCGGGGTTCTCCTCGAGGTACTCCTCGAACACCCCGGCCGACTGCCCGGCGATGTCGGTCGCCTGCGCGATCCTGGCGGAGTCGCCGCTGGCCGCGTACATCTCCGACTTGAGACGGTACGTTTCGCCGAGGCCCATCACCGCCATCTTGTAGGCGGGGTCGATCTCGAGCGCCTTCTCGTACTCGGCCACGGCCTGGTCGTACTTCTCCTGCGCCCGGTAGGTAGCGGCGAGCGCGACGTGACCCTCCTTGGCGTCGGGCATCAGTTCCACGGCGCGCTCCAGCGTCTGCTGCGCCGCATCGAGCTGGCCCGCGTTGAGCTGGTTGACGCCACGGTTCACCATCTGGCCCCACAGCGCCTGCAGGGTGTTGTCGATCTCGCTCTGAAGCGTGTCGTCGGGACCCGGATCCCCGTTCAGGCTGTCCGCGGCGGTGACCTGCGCGATCGCCTTCTCGGTGGAGTCCGGCGAGACCCGCGCCAGGGTCACCCCGTACATGTACTGGTACCGCGCGTCCTCGGCGCACTCCTCGTCGTGCTCGCCGAGGGCCTGGTTCGCCTCCTCCCACTGGTTCTGGCTGGCGAACAGGGTGGCCTCGTTGAAGCTCGACTCGCACGCTCCCTGGCCATGCGCCAGATCGGCGCCGAACAGGACCAGGACCGCGACCAACAGAAACCTCTTCATCGATATCCTCCGTCAAGATGGACTGGAACTCGCCTGCGTCTAATACCGGAGAGCGGGGGCCGAGTTCCGTCTCCCCCGGATCATCCCGTGCCGTGCTCTCGCCCGAGCTCCGCCTCGAGCCGCCGCACGACGTCCCGCACCGCCAATCCCCTCTCGCGGGCCACCCGCCGGCACGCCTCGTACTCCGGCCGGACCTCGATTCCGCCGTCGCGGCGGCGGACCCGCTTCACCGCGACGGGACCGAGCGAGGTCTCCACCACCTCCTCTCGGCGCTCCAGCGTCTCCCGGCCGACCGCCCACCAGCGGTATCCGAGGGTGGTGGACTCGGCGAAGAGCGCCTCCCCGAGCTCGGCCACCGCCCCGCGCGGGGCCACGGCCCGGACCGTGACGCCCGGGCGGCGCTTCTTCATCTGGACGGGCTGCCACACCACCTCCCTCGCTCCGGCTTCGTAGAGGGCGTCGGCGAGCGGCTCGAACATCTCGGGAGAGAGGTCATCGAGGTCGCACTCGACGATGGCCAGCTCCCCCGCGTGCCGCGCCGCCTCCCCCACGACCAGCCGGAGGAGGTTGGGCGCCTCCTCGTGCTCGCGGGTGCCCGCCCCGTACCCGCTCGCCCGGGGGACGAAATCCGCGGGCGGGCCGCTCCCCGGCTCCGCCAGGGTGGTCACGAGCGCCGCCCCGGTGGGCGTCGTCAGCTCCGCCTTCACGGTGGAAGCGCGGACCTCCCAGCCGGAGACCAGCTCCATCACCGCGGGTACCGGAACCGGAAGGCGTCCGTGGGCGCTCTCCGACCACCCCCGTCCCAGGGTGAAGGGCGAGGCGACCAGCCGCTCGATCCCGAGCCGCTCGATGCACCACACCCCTCCCACCACGTCGACGATCGCGTCCAGGGCCCCCACCTCGTGGAACTCCACCTCGTCGGGGGCCACGTCGTGGACCGCGGCTTCGGCCGCGGCGAGCCGCTCGAACACCCGCCGGCTCCGGTCGGCCACCTCCGGAGGGAGGCCCGCCGCCTCGATCCGCTCCACGATCTCCGGCAGGCGCCGGTGGCCGGCGGTGTCGGGCACCTCGACCACGCATCGGGTGGCGGCGATCCCGTGCCGGCGGGTCGGCTCGGTCGCGAGCCGCACCCCCTCGAGGCCGAGTCCCCCCAGCGCCGACTCCAGCTCTTCCAGGGAAACTCCGGCGTCGAGGCAGGCGCCGAGCAGCATGTCGCCGCTCACCCCCGAGAACATATCGAGCCAGCCGACGCCGACCACGACCACGTCAGGAGTCATCGGGAAAGGAGGCGAGGACGTCCGGGTACTTGAGGCCGTGGCCGGTGACGAAGCAGACGACCCGATCGGACGGATCGATCGCGCCCCGCTCGAGCAGCCGCGGCAGCGCCGCCACCGTCGCCCCCGCCTCCGGGCTCGCGAGGATCCCCTCCTCCCTCGCCAGCCGGCCGGCGGCCGCGACGAGCTCGTCGTCGTCCACCGCCACGGCGGTTCCGCCCGAGGCGCGGAGGATCGCGAGGATCAGGAAGTCGCCGATCGCCGAGGGCACCCGCAGGCCGCTCGCCACGGTGGAGGGCTCCTCCACGGGCGTCGCCTCCTCCGCCCCCGCCTCCCAGGCGCGGACGATCGGCGCGCAGCCGGACGCCTGCACCGCCACCATCCGGGGTCGCTCGGACCCCGCGATCCAGCCGAGGGCCTCGAGCTCGTCGAACGCCTTCCACACGCCGATCAGCCCGGTGCCCCCGCCGGTGGGATACACGATGGCGTCGGGCAGCTCCCACCCGTGGGCCTCGGCCAGCTCGTACCCCATCGTCTTCTTCCCCTCGAGCCGGTACGGCTCGCGCAGGGTGGAGAGGTCGAACCATCCCTCGTGCCAGGCCCGCTCGCGGATCCACGCCCCGGCGTCGGCGATCGAGCCCTCCACCAGCTCCACGCCGGCTCCGTAGGCGCGGCACTCGGCCACGATCGGATCCGGCGTCGTCCGCGGCATGGCGACGGTACACGGGAGAGCGGCGGCCGCGCAGTAGGCCGCGGTGGCGGCGCCCGCGTTGCCGGCGCTGGGGATCGCGATCCGCCCGGCGCCGAGCGCCCGCGCCCGGTGGACGGCCACGGCCAGCCCGCGCGCCTTGAACGAGAGGGTCGGGTTGGTGGTCTCGTCCTTGAACGCCAGCCGCTCGAGGCCCGCGGCCGGGCCGATCGCCCGCGACTCGTGGAGCGGGGTGCCGCCCTCGCCGAGCGACAGCGGGGCTTCCTCGTCCCCGGCGGGCAGAACCTCGCGCCACCGCCACAGGTCGCGCCGGCGGCCCTCCAGCGAACCCGGCGACCACCGGCTTGCAACGGCGTCCAGGTCGTAGCGCGCCAGCAGCGGGGCGTCGCATTGCGAGCAGGTGCTCCGAAGCCGGTCGGCGGAGACGGTCCGCTCGCACCGGCTGCACTGGAGGCGCTCGACCATCGGGATCAGCCGTAGGATCCGGAAGGTTCGGCGGTTCCGGAAGGTCGGGCCACCAGGCAGGCGGTCGCCAGCGCGGCGATCCCCTCCTCGCGCCCGACGAACCCCATCTCCTCCGCGGTCGTCGCCTTCACGCTCACCCGGTCGCGCTCCACGCCGATCGCCCGGGAGATCTTCCGGCACATCTCGGGCACGTGGGGGGCGATCCGGGGCGCCTCGGCGACCACGGTGGCGTCCACGTTCTCCACCCTCCACCCCGACTCGCCCACCATCTCCACCACCCGCTCGAGCAGCGCCATGCTGTCGGCGTCCTGCCACTCGGGGTCGTCGTTCGGGAAGTGGAGGCCGATGTCGCCGAGCGCCGCCGCGCCCAGCAGGGCGTCGCAGACGGCGTGGATCACGACGTCGGCGTCGGAGTGGCCGGCGAGCCCGCGCGGGTGCGGGATCTCCACCCCCCCGAGCACCAGCCGCCGACCCGTCCCGAAGCGGTGGACGTCGAAGCCGATCCCGCTCCTCGGGCTCATCGCCACCGCACCCGGCCGCTCTCCACGACCCACTCCGCCCACGCCCAGTCGTCGGGATCGGTGAGCTTCCGGTTCGCCGGATCCCCCTCGACCCAGGTGACGGGAACCCCCCTCCGCTCGCACAGGGCGGCGTCGTCGGAGGCCCCGGAGCCCGCCTCGGAGGCGGCCGCCCCGTGGGCCTCGCGCAACACCGCCAGGGGAAAGCCCTGCGGCGTCTGCACCGCCACGATCCGGTCGCGCTCGAGGGTCGCCACGACCCGGTCCCCGGACACCTCCTTCAGGGTGTCCCGCACCGGAAGAGCGGGGACGACCACGCGGCCACCGGCGGCCCGCCGGCCTACCCGCGCGGCCAGACCGACGGAGAGGAACGGCCGGACCGCGTCGTGGACGAGGACCGTGTCGGCCACCTCCACCGCCTCGATCCCGACCCGCACCGAGTCCTGGCGCCGCTCTCCCCCCGCGACGGTCCGCAGACGCTCGTCGAACCCGGGGAGATGGGTCCGGAGCGCCTCCTCCCCGCGCTCCACCCCGTCCTCCGGCAGGACCACCGCGACCGGCCCGCTCACGGCCTCGAGAAGGGGACGCACCGCCCAACACAGCGTGGGCCGGCCGCCGAGGGGGCGGAACTGCTTCGGCTCCCCACCCATCCGACGGCCGCGCCCGCCGGCGACCACGATTCCGGCGGCGGGAATCAGGTTCGGGCCGCTCCCTCGACGGCCTCCGCCTCCTCCTCGGCCTCCACCTTCTCGGCGAACACCAGGGTGCCGGCCCGGGTCTGATGCAGCCCGGTCACCCGGACCCGGACCGTCTTGCCGATATCGTCACGGGCGTCTTCGACGACGACCATGTTGCCGTTGTCGAGATACCCCACGCCCTGGTCCTTCTCCTTGCCCGGCTTCACGAGCCGGACCACGATCTCGTCGCCGGAGAGGACCTCGGGCTCCAGCATGCCGGCGATCTCGTTCAGGTTGACGACCGGGATCCCCCGGCGGCCCGCCTCCTTGATCATCTCCGGGTTGTGGGTCACGATCCGCGCGTCGTGCTGCACCGCGTAGTCGAGCACCCCCTCGATCTCCCCGTGCAGCAGGTCGATCTCGCGGATGTAGACGGCCCGGAGGCGGTTCTGCTGGAGCCGGTGCAGCGCGTCGAGGCCCCGCTCGCCCCGGAAGCGCTCCACGGGGACGTGGCTCGCGGCGAGCTGGTTGAGCTGGTCGACGACGAAGCGGGGGACGACGATCTCCCCGCTCAGAAGCGGACTCTCGGCGAGCTTCACGATCCGCCCGTCGATCAACGACTTCTCGCCGACCAGGAAGCGGGCCTTCGCGCCGGCGTCGGGCTCCGGCTGGCGGAAGAGCGTCAGATCATAGGTGAGCGACCGTCCCGTGGTCGCTCCCAGGTAACCCAGGACCGCGAAGAGGAGGACGGTGCCGAACGCGGCGAGCCAGGTGCCGCCGGTGAGGAACGCTCCGGCCACCGGCAGCCCGAGGATCAGCCCGTACACCAGCCACGCCACGCCGAGCCCCAGTACGAGGCCCACCGCGGCGCTCATCACCTGCCTCGGATCCCCCTGGCGGATCCGGCCCTCGAAGAGGACCGCGACGAGGATCACCGCCGCCCCGCCGCCGACCACCGCGTACGTCACCCAGTCCGGCTCGTACACGACGGCCAGGGCCCCGACCCATACGACCAGGAGCCCCAGGATCACACGCAGCGTATTCATCATCTTCCTCCGGATGCTCGAGTATCCGCCGCCCATGGCATGGTATGATGATCGGCGGCGGCAGATCGCGACGGGGTCGCGTCAGCGCGCTCACGCGGATTCTTCCAGAGCGAGCGCGACGGCGCCGGCGACCGAATCGGATGTCTCGATCCGGAGGCCGGCGTCGTTTCCCGAGCCGTTCCCTTCCGAGTCGGCCGCGCCCCGTCCGTCCGGGGCGGCCACGACCGCCCGGGTGAAGCCGAGCCGGGCGGCTTCGCGCAGCCGCGCCGACCCGAGGCGCACCGCGCGCACCTCCCCGGTCAGCCCCACCTCTCCGAACACCACGGTGCCGGGACGGACCGGACGCTCCCGCTGGCTCGACGCCAGCGCGACGATGACGCCCAGATCGGCCGCCGGCTCCGACAGCGTCAGCCCGCCCACCACGTTCAGGAACACGTCGCGCCCCCCCAGGTCGATCCCGGCGCGCTTCTCGAGCACCGCCAGCAGCAGGGAGAGGCGGCGGGATTCGAAGCCTCCGGCGACCCGCTGGGGCGTGCCCCAGGGGCTCGAGGAGACGAGGGCCTGGATCTCGATCAGCAGGGGGCGCGTCCCCTCGAGGCTCGCCACGTGGACGGATCCCGGCACCGGGGTCGTCCGGCGCTCGGGGTCGAGGAAGAACGCGGACGGGTTCGCCACCGGGGCGAGGCCCGCGTCCCCCATCGTGAAGACCGCGATCTCCCGGGTGGCGCCGAAGCGGTTCTTCCGCGCCCGCAGCACCCGGAAGTCGTGGTGGAGGTCGCCCTCGAAGCGGAGCACCGCGTCGACGGCGTGCTCGAGGGTCTTGGGGCCGGCGATCCCGCCCCCCTTGGTGACGTGTCCCACCAGGAACGCGGTCGCGCCGCTCGACTTGCAGAACCGCTGGAAGGCGCCCGCGGCCGAGCGCACCTGGGACACCGAGCCGGGGGCGGAGGAGAGATCGGGGTCGTAGAGGGTCTGGACCGAGTCGCACACCACCACCTCCGGACGCGCGCTCTCGCATGCGCCCATCATCGCGTCGAGGGCGGTTCCCGCGGCCACCAGCAGCCGGTCGCTGGACACCCCGAGCCGGTCGGCCCGGATCCGGATCTGGGCGGGGGACTCCTCGCCCGCCAGGAAGAGCACGCGCCTCCCCTCCCCCGCCAGCGCGCCGGCCACCTGGAGGAGCAGGGTCGACTTCCCGACGCCGGGCTCGCCGGCCACCAGGTAGAGAGCGCCCGGGACGATCCCGCCGCCGAGCAGCCGGTCGAGCTCCTCGAACCCGCTTCCCAGACGCCGGGTCTCGGTGGCCGCCACCTCCGTCAGGGGCCGCACGGGAGCCGCCGCGCCCGACCTCTTCCGCCGGCTCCTCGACTCGACGACCTCTTCGACGAGCGTGTTCCACTCCCCGCACTCCGGACACCGACCCCCCCACTTCGGCGCCGCCGCGCCGCAGGCGGTGCAGGAGAACCGGGTTCGGGTCTTCGCGCTCACGGCTCGTGGCGGGGGTCGTAATCCTCGAACCGCATGTACGGCTCCAGGAAGACGAGCTGGAAGCTGCCGGTGGGCCCGTTCCGGTTCTTCCCCACGATGATGTCGGTGAGGGTGCCCATCGAGTGTTCGGCCCCCTCCTCCTCCTTCTGCTTGTCGCGGTACAGGAACAGCACCAGGTCGGCGTCCTGCTCGATGGCGCCCGACTCGCGGAGGTCGGCCAGCCGCGGGCGCGAATCGGTCCGCTGCTCGGGCGCGCGTGAGAGCTGGGAGAGCGCCACCACGGGGATGTTGAGCTCCTTCGCCAGCGCCTTGAGCGAGCGGCTGATCTCGGTGATCTCCTGCTGCCGGCTCTCCGAGCGCCTGCCCGTCTCCATGAGCTGGAGGTAGTCGACGATGATCATTCCGATGTCGCGCTGCTGCTTGAGTCGCCGCGCCTTGGCCCGCATCTCCAGCGGAGAGAGCAGGCCGGTGTCGTCGATGTAGATGGCGGCACGGCGGAGCCGGTCGCAGGCGTCGGCGACCCGCTTCCACTGCTCGCTGCTGGCGCGGCCGGTCCGCAGCTTCTTGAGCGACACCAGCGCCTCGGTCGAGATGAGCCGCTGCACCAGCTGCTCGGTGGACATCTCGAGGCTGAAGAGGGCCACCGGGAGGTCGTGCAGGATCGCTGCGTTGGCGGCGATGCCGAGGGCGAGGCTCGTCTTGCCGAGCGACGGTCGCCCGGCCACGATCACCAGATCCGAGAGCTGGAAGCCGGCGGTGATCTCGTCGAGATCCCGGTAGCCGGTGGGGACCCCGGTGATCGTCTCCTCGCGGGCGGCCAGCGACTCGAGCTCCACCACCGCTCGCTGGAGCAGCTCGTTGATCGGCGTGAAGCTCTTCTTGAACCGGTGCTCGGAGAGACGGAAGATCCGCTCCTCGGCGTCGTTCAGCAGGTCGTCGGCGTCCTCCAGCGACTCGTACGCCTCGCCGACGATCTCGGTGCCGGTCCGGATCAGCCGTCGCTTGATCGCCGCGTCCAGGACGATCCTGGCGTGATACGGGACGTTCGCGGCCGTCGGGACGGCGTCGACGATCCGGGCCAGGTGCTCGGCGCCGCCCGCCTCCTCGAGATCCCCCCTCCGGTTCAGCTCCTCGCGTACCGCGAGGGCATCGGGGGAGTGGCCGTCCTCACGCAGCGACGCGATGGCGCTGAACACGAGCCGGTGGGCGGGATGGTAGAAATCGTCCTCGGAGAGGATCTCCATCGCCTGGTCCACGGCGGTGGGCTCGAGCAGCATGCCGCCGAGGACCGACACCTCCGCCTCGTCCGAGTGGGGAGGCACCCGGTCGGCCTCGATCCGCCGATCGATCGCCTCCAGGACCTTACCGTCCGCCACGGAACTCCATCTCCTCGTCGTAGACCCGGCGCGCGAGCTGGACATCCTCCCAGGTGGGACGCTTCAGCTTCTCGTTGCGCAGCAGCGCCGCCGGATGGTAGGTGGCCACGAGCGGGACTCCTTCGTACTCGAACACCCGGCCGCGGAACGAGCGCATCGGCCCGTCCTGGCCGAGCAAGGTCCGGGCCGCGTGCCGGCCGAGCGTCATGATGACGGCGGGGTCGATCAGCTCGATCTGCCGCTGCAGGTAGGGCTCGCACGCCTCGACCTGATGGGGGCGGGGGTCGGCGTTGTCGGGGGGCCGACACTTCAGGACGTTGGTGATGAAGACCTCGTCGCGCTCGAATCCGATCGCCTTCAGGATCTTCGTCAGCAGCGCCCCGGCACGCCCGACGAACGCTTCGCCCTTCCTGTCCTCGTGGTAGCCCGGGGCCTCGCCCACGCACATGAGGCCGGTGCGCGGGGTGCCGCTTCCCCACACGACCTGCGTACGGGTCTCGCACAGGTCGCACTTCGTGCAGGAGAGCGCCTCCTCTCGCACCTCCTCCCAGGCCGCCTCGTCGAACCCGATCACGAAGCCCTCCTCCGGGAAGACGTCGCCCTCGACGGCGTCCTCCCCCGCCGGCGAACGATACGCCCCGGCGTCCTCCGTCCGGTCGCGAAGCCGGTAGAGGGTCCGCTCGCCGAGCATCCGGGCGCGCAGGAGCCGATCTCGCGCCTCCGCGCTCATCGCGCGGCCGGAGCCCGCGCGGCCCCCCGCTCCACCACCCAGGCGACGAGCTCGTGAGCCAGCGCCCGCTTGTCCATCATCGGAAACTCCTTCCGCGAACCCTCCGGACCGAGCACGAAGACCCGGTTGGTGTCGTGGCCGAAGCCGGCCCCCTCCTCGGTGGGATCGTTCACCACCAGGTAGTGGCACCCCTTCGACTCGAGCTTCTCGGCCGCCCGGCGCTCGACGTCCTCGATCTCGACCGCGAAGCCGATCAGCGTGGTCCCCGCCCGCTCCTCCGCGGCGGCGCGGGCGAGCACGTCCTCGGTCCGCTCCAGACGGAGGACCCCGTCCCACTCCGCCTTCTTCCGCTTCTCCCCGACCGCCTCCTCCGGCGTCCAGTCGGCCGGCGCCGCGGCCATCCACAGCTGCTCGGCGTCCGGCAGGGCGGCGCGGACCGCCTCTCCCATCTCCGCGGTCGTCCGGACCGCGACCGTCTCGACGTAGGGGGGTGGCTCGAGCGCGGTCGGGCCGTGGACGAGCGTCACCGCGGCCCCCTCCCGCCAGGCGGCGCGGGCGATCGCGAACCCCATCCTTCCGCTGGAGCGGTTGGTGAGGACGCGGACCGGATCGATCTCGGCCTCCGTCGGGCCCGCGGTCACCACCACCCGCCGCCCGTCGAGGCGTCCGGTGCCGTTCACGAGCCGATCGAGCGCCATCGTCACGGAGTCGCTCCCCGGCCATCGGCCCCGCCCCCTCTCCCCGCACGCGAGCGGCCCCTCGTCGGGGGTGACGAGATGGCAACCGCGGCGGCGCAGCGTCTCCCGGTTCTCCTCCACGGCCGGATGGGCGTACATCGTGGCGTTCATCGAGGGGACGAACAGCACCGGCACCTCGCGGGGGTCGACCGCGAGCAGAGTGGTGGTCAGCAGGTCGTCGCCGATGCCGCCGGCCGCTTTCCCCAGCACGTTGGCGGTGGCCGGGGCGACCACGACGCCGTCCACGCCGCGGGCGAAGTCGAGGTGCGGGAAGCGGGAGTAGTCGCCCGCCTCCTCCCCTCCCGGGACGGCGCTCCACAGCCCGGTTCCCACCGGCTCCTCGGCCAGGGCCTCGAAAAGCGCCGGCCGGACCAGCTCGGCGGCGGCGTCGGTGAGCACCGGCCGCACCCGGGCTCCCGCCCGCCGGAGGTCGCGCAGCAGCTCGACCGCCTTGTAGCAGGCGACGCCCGAGCTCACCCCCAGGGTGAGGGTTCGCCCCGCGAAGGGCTCATACGTCGCTATTCGGACCTCTTGTCGACGATCCTGTATTCGATCTCGCCCGCCGTGAGCTCTTCGAGGGAGCGGGTCGTGTACTTCTTCTTCCACTCCTTCCCCCCCACCTTGGGCAGCTCGTTCAGCTTCCGCGCGTAGGCGGCGGCGACCATCACGGCCTCGTACTTGTTGTGTCCGGGGGTGGCGTCGGCCACCTCGCCGGGGGTGAACACCTTCATCGTGCTTCCTCCTTCATCAGGTTCGAATGGATGGAGAGCTCTCCTCCCCGCGCCTCGGGAAGTGGACCTCGAGCCACTCCTCCAGGTTGTCGCGCCGCACCCTCCGGTGCTCCTCGGCGTGGATGATGCGCGCGAACACCTCCACGGTCTTCTCGAGCTCGCGATTCACGATCACGTACTCGTAGCGGCCCACCTCGTCGACCTCGCGGAGCGCTTCGGCCGACCGCTCGCGGATCGCCTCGACCGACTCCGTGCCCCGTCCCTTGAGCCGCGCCTCCATCGCCTTGTGCGAAGGCGGGAGCAGGAAGATCGTCACCGCGTCGGGATACGCCTCCATGAGGCTCGCCCCGCCCTGCACGTCGACGTCGAGCAGGACGTGGTAGCCGTCGTCGAGGGCCTCCTCGATCTCGCTCTTCGGCGTCCCGTACAGGTTGCCGTGGACCACCGCCCACTCCGCGAGCTCCCCTTCGTCCCGGGCCCGCTCGAACTCGGCCTCGGTGACGAAGCGGTAATCCGAGTCGTCGAGCTCTCCCTCGCGCCGTTCCCGGGTCGTCAGCGACACCGCGAAACGGATGTAGGGGAACCGCTTGAAGATCTCGTTGGCGACCGTCGTCTTGCCGGCCCCGCTCGGGGCGGACAGGATGATCGGGAACGGCCGCGTCCGGATTCCGACGTCGGCCTCCCGCTCGGTCACCACGGCGCGCCCCCCCTCCCGATCATTCCACGTTCTCCGCCTGCTCGCGCATCCTCTCGATCTCGGCCCTGATCTCCACGGACGCCTGCTGGATCTCCGCGTCGTTCGCCTTCGCCCCGATCGTGTTCGCCTCCCGATGGAGCTCCTGGAGCAGGAACGTGAGCTTGCGGCCGACCGCGCCGTCGCCCTCGAGCTCCTCGTGGAACCGCTCGAGATGCGCGGCCAGCCGGGTGAGCTCCTCGCTGACGTCGACCCGGTCGGCGTAGAGGATCACCTCCTGCGCGATCCGGCTCTCCGACGCCTCCTCGGGATCCTCGAGCAGCTCGGCGACCTTCGTCCGGAGCCGCTCGCGCTCGCGGGCCTCCCGCTCGGGCAGCAGGGCGACGATCCGCTCCCGCTGCTCGTCGATCGCCGCGAGCCGCCCCCGGAGGTCCGCCTCGATCGCCGCGCCCTCCTCCTCGCGGGCGGCGAGCAGCTCCTCGAGGGCGTCTTCCAGCGCGCGGCCGGCGCCCTCGAGGAAGGCCTCGTCGTCGAGGCCCGCGCTCCCGGAAGCCCACTCGACGACCCCCGGCAGCGCCAGCAGGCCCTCCACGGAGATCCGCTTCGTCACCCCCGGCAGGCTCTCCAGGCTCTCCACGATCTCCAGGTACCGGTCGAGCGTGTCCCGCTCCAGCGTCGGCCCGCCGCCTGCGGCGGATCCGGAGCGCTCGAGCTCGAGCTGGACCGAGAGGTGGCCGCGCTCGATCCGGCTGGAGCACGTCGCCTCCAGCCGCCTCTCGAGATGGTCGAACTCGCGGGGCAGTCGGAGGTTCGCGTTGAAGAAGCGGTGGTTTACCGACTTGATCTCGACGCGGAAACGAACGCCGTGCGCCTCCGCCTCGGAGCGACCGAACCCGGTCATGCTGCGGATCACCGCGCACTCCCGGTTCGTCGCATCGAATGTATCGGCGAGGCCGGGGACGGGCAAAACGCGGAGGCGGCCGAGCCCCGGCTCAAACCCGCTGGTTCCAGTCGCCGGGGAGAAGCCTGCTCACCGCCGAGACCCCCTGCCGGACGAGCAGGATCAGCGCCTCGTCGCCGTCCCAGTGCTCCAGCACGATCTCCTCGTCGACACGGTTGAGGATGCTGTGGAGTGCCAGAACGGCCAGGACCACGTCGTCGAGCTGCCCGAGACCGGGGACGAAGTCGGGAATCACGTCGATCGGGGAGACGAGGTACAGCAGGGTGCCCCCCAGCACGACCTTGCTCTTCGAGGGCACCCGGGAATCCCCCATCAGCCGCTTGAGCAGCAGCACGAAGTTCGGGAGGAACAGGGCGAGCTCCCGGAGCACCTCCTTCGCCCGGGAGCGGGATTCGACCGGCACCGGCCGGGGCTCCGAGGGCTCGGACTCCACGGGCCCGGGCTCCACGCGATCAGGCTCTTTCACTCTTCGCCTCCCCGAGGTCGACTCCCGGCGGGCTGACGACACCGCGGGCGAACCGCGCCGCCGCCGCCCCGGCTCCGAAGCCGTTGTCGATGTTCACGGTCACCACCCCGGCCGCGCAGCTGTTCAGCATCGTCAAAAGCGCGGCCAGGCCGTCGAAGGCGGCCCCGTACCCCACGCTCGTCGGCACCGCGATCACGGGCGCCTCGACGAGGCCGCCGACCACGGAGGGGAGCGCCCCGTCCATCCCCGCGACGACCACGACGGCCGCCGCCCGGCCCAGCGCCTCCTCGTGAGCGAGCACGCGGTGAACCCCGGCGACCCCGACGTCCACCACCCGCTCCACCCTCCGGCCGAACACCCGCAGGGTCTCGATCGCCTCCTCGGCGACCGGCAGGTCGCTCGTGCCCGCGGTCATCACGAGCACCGGCGGTCCCTTCCCCGGCTCCGGCGCCCCCGCGCTCACGGTTCGCGCGAGCGCGTTGTGGCGCGCCTCCGGCACCACCCGCGCGATCCCCCGCGCGTGCGCCTCGTCGGCCCGGGTCGCGAGGAGCCGCCGGGAGCGCTCCCAGATCCGCTTTGCCACGGCCGCGGCCTGATCGGGCGTCTTGCCCGCGCAGTACACCACCTCCGGGAATCCGTTGCGCACGCTGCGGTGGTGGTCGATCGTGGCGAAGGGAAGCCGCTCGTGGGGCCAGCCGGCGAGCCGACGGAACGCCTCCTCGACATCGAGCTCTCCGTCCCGGACGGCGGAAAGCGTCGTGCGGAGGAGCGTGTCCGTCATTAGCTTCAGTTTACCTTTCCGGCGCCCGAAGATCCACCGACCCGCCGCACGGGATCGACGTCCGATGACCTGGAGCCCGACCCCCCATCCTCCCCCGCTCACCGCCGGCGAGGTGCACCTGTGGAGGATCCCCCTGGAGCGCGACGAAGAGGGTCTCGCCCGCGACCGCCCGCTCCTCTCCGATCTCGAGCGGCGTCGCGCCGACCGCCTCCGCTTCCCCGTCCATCGGCGCCGCTTCGTGGCCGCCCACGGCGCGCTGCGCAGGCTCCTCTCCCGCTACCTCGACCGCGACCCTGGATCGATCGCCTTCTCCTACGGGGAGCGGGGCAAGCCGTATCTGGCCGACCCTCCCGACGGGATCGACCTCCGTTTCAACCTGAGCGACTCCGAGGATCTCGCCCTGTGCGCGGTCGCGCTGGGCCGCGAGGTGGGGATCGACCTCGAGCGGATGCGCCGGGACATGGCATTCCTGCGGCTCGCCGAACGGTGGTTCGCGCCTTCCGAGATCGTCGCCCTCCGGGAGACGCCGGAGCAGCTGATCCCGGCCGCTTTCTTCGCCTGCTGGACGCGCAAGGAGGCATGGGTGAAGGCGCTCGGAGGGTCGATCTTGGGTGCGACCCGGAGGTTCGCCGTTTCCGTCGATCCCGCCGCCGAGCGGGTCGGCCTCACCGTGCCCGGGGATCCGGACGCGGCGGAACGGTGGTCGATCGTGACCCTCGACGTGGACCCGCGCTACGCGGGAGCGCTCGCGATCGAGGGCGAACCCGAGCGACGCCGCTACCGGTGGTCGGAGTGATCCGCCGGCTCGCCTGGGCCGGGCTGGCGGTGGCGATCGCTGCCGCCCCCGCCCGGGGACAGCAACCCGAGCGGGTCCCGGCCGATACCGTACCGACCGGGGAGATCCCGGCCGACGCGACCGCGGCCGAGCCCGACACCACGCCCGCCCTCCCCGGCGTCCGGATCGACACCCTCGACGAGGAGGAGACGCAGGAGGGTTTCCCGTGGGTGGTCGCGTGGCCCGGCTGGTTCGGCGTGGTGATCGACCGCTACAACCGGGTCGACGGGCTCGTTCCCGGCGGGGGGATCGACCTGGAGCCCGTCGAGCCCGGAGAGGTCCCCGAGATCGGGGCGCGCGTCACCCTCGCGACCACCCACGACCGGTTGTACTGGAGGGCGTGGCTTCGCCAGCGGGTGCCGGCGCCCTGGGTCCTGCACGCCGAGGTGGAGTACATGCAGCGGGCGGCGACCTTCGACGAGTGGAAGTACTCCGGGCTCGAGAACAGCCTGGCGACCTTCCTGGCGGGAAGGGACCGCCTCGACTGGTGGCGGGAGCGGGGATGGCGCCTCTCCCTCGAGACCGAATCGAGCCGGGGCCGCTTCGGGGGAGGCCTCGCCTTCCTCGCCGTGGAGCAGCGGAGCCAGCGCAACCGCGACCCCTTCGTCCTCTTCGGCGACGGGTCCTTCCGGCCGGTTCCGGAGGTGGCCGAGGGGGATCTCCGGAGCCTCACCCTCGACGCCCGGCTCGACACCCGGGACGTCCAGAGCCCGATGCTGCCCGCTCCCGGATGGTGGATCCGGGGCGAGATCGAGCGGGCCGGCGGGGTCCTGGGCGGAGACCTCGAGTTCACCCGAGCCCTCCTCGACGCCCGGCGCTATCTCCGGTTCGGGCGCGACACGTGGTGGGACACCCGGCTGGTCGCCCTCGCCGGCGACGCCGGGGGATTCTCCGATCCGGACCTGCCGCCCCAGCGCCTGGCGCGGCTCGGCGGGCCGGGCTCGCTCCGGGGGTTCGACGAGGGCCGCTTCGTGGACGACGACGCCCTCCAGCTCTCCTCGGCTCTCCGGCTCCCGCTGCCCGTCACCGATCCGATCGCGCTCTTCTTCCTCAGCTGGCACGCGGTCGGCTTCGTCGACGCCGCCACGGTGGGCGACTGGGAGAGCTGGCACGCCGACGTGGGGGCCGGCATCAGCGGGGTCAACATCTTCAGCTTTCTCGGCGTGTTCGTCGCCCAGCGGATCACCGACCTGGACGAGGATGACGCCGGCCCCCGCTTCGTTGTCAGGCTCCGACGCGGACTCTAACTTCGCCCGTCGTTTCGGCGAGAACCTCGATCTCGGACATCTCGCATCGAAAGGACGAGCACGAATGAAGCTGGTCGAATTCTTCACCGAGGACGAGGTGCGGCTCCAGATGGACGCGGACGGGAAGGACGCCGCGCTGCAGGAGCTGATCTCCCTGCTCGACCTCGAAGACGACGCCGCGGAGATCCTCTTCAAGCTGCTCAAGAAGCGGGAGAACCTGGGATCCACCGGGATCGGCAAGGGGGTGGCGATCCCCCACTGCCGCTCGCTCGTGGTGGATCGGCTGCGGGTCGCCTACGGCCGCAAGTCCTCCGGCCTCGACTTCGACGCGGTCGACGACAAGCCGGTGAACCACTTCTTCCTGATCGTGGCGCCGCCGGTGGAGATCTCGAACCAGTACCTGCCGGTCCTGGGCCAGATCGCCCAGTTCTGCAAGAACCCGAAGAACCTCACCCGGCTGGGCGAGATCGACTCCGAGTCGGAGTTCTTCGAGGTGCTGGAGGACGCCGAGGTGTAGCGCCCTACCCCCCCCGGGGGTTCCCCTACACCGAGAAGTACTTCGCCTCCGGGTGGTGGACCACCAGGGCGGCGGTGGAGAGCTCCGGGACCAGCGCGCCCGCCTCGGTGAGCTCCATCGACAGCGCCTGCCGCGCCGGCAGCAGGTCGAACACCACCCGGTGCTGGAGGGGATCGGGGCACGCCCCGTAGCCCCACGAGTACCGCAAGCCCCGACCGGGCTCGATCCCCAGATCCTCCCGGACGCGTTCGTGGACGTACTCCGCCCCCGCCTCGGCGAGCCGGACCCCGAACCCGTGGAGGTAGTACCCCTCGGAGTACTCCCCACCCTCCATCATCCCGCTCGAGCGCTCCAGCACCGCGTCGCCGACCGTCACGAGCTGCACCGCCGCCACGTCCCGCTCTCCATCGTCGGCCGGTCGGAAGTAGTCCACCAGCGAGAGGCGATCGCGTCCCCGCTGGCGGGGGAAGTCGAAGCGGCCGACCTCGCGGTCCGGATCCTCCGGATCGTACAGGATCAGCGCGTCCCCCTCGGTCGCGGCGGGCCAGATGCCGTAGGCCGCCTGGGGCACGATCCAGCCCGAGGCGAGGGCCTTCGCCCGGTACGCCTCCAGCCGGGGCTCGAACTCCTCGGCGACCAGGCGATCCCACTCCGCCCCCTTCGCGTTCTTCGCGCCCCAATGGAGCCGGTACAGGGTGTTCAGGTCGATCCGCTGGAAGAGGGCCTCGAGCGGAAGCCGCTCGATCACCTTGGTACCGTAGAAGGCGGGCTCTGGCACCCCGACGTCGGGGGAGGGGCGCTGCGCGTCGCGGTCCATCGCCCGATCGGCGACCGTCGCCTTCAGCTCCGCCCGGCGCTCGGTCCGCTCGCGGACCCGGCGGTGACGCTCGGCCACGAAGCGCTCCCGGCGTTCGGGGTCGGTCAGGGCCTCCACGGTCTCCAGTCCCGCGAAGGCGTCCTTGCAGTACCACACACCCGATCCGTAGAGCTCCCCGTCCTCGTCGCCGTCCCCCAGGAGCGCTGCCTGGCGGACGAACGTGGGGTTGATCGCCGCCCCACCGCACAGCACCGGGAACTCGAGCCCCCGCTGGTGGAGCTCCCGGACGCAGGCGGGCATCTGCTTCGACGTGGAGACGAGCAGGGCCGAGAGGCCGATCGCGTCGGCCTCCACCTCGACGGCCTTCGTCAGGATCGTCTCGATCGGCACCTGCTTGCCCAGGTCGTGCACGGTGTAGCCGTTGTTCGAGAGGATCGTCCCGACCAGGTTCTTTCCGATGTCGTGCACGTCGCCGAAGACGGTCGCGAGCACCACCGTTCCCTTCGACTGCCCCTCCACCTGCTCGAGGTAGGCCTCGAGCCTCGCCACGGCCCGCTTCATCACCTCTGCGGACTGGAGCACGAACGGCAGGATCAGCTCGCCCGCCCCGAACCTGTCGCCCACCTCCTTCATGGCCGGCAGGAGAACCCCGTTCAAAACCGCCACCGCGCCCGGATCGCCGCCGCCGCGCTCCTCGATCGCCCGATCGACCAGATCCTCGATCCCCTTCCGCTTCCGGTGGAGGATCTTCCAGTGGATCGCCTCCTCGGGGCTCCTCCCCGCGGTGGGATCGACCTTCTCCTCCACCTCCGCCGCGTGCTGCTCGAAGAAGTCGATGAACCGGGCCAGGGCGTCCTCGCGGCGGTCGAGGATCAGGTCGTCGGCGAGGGCACGGCGCTCGTCGTCGATCTCCGCGTAGGGCGTGATGTGGGCGGCGTTGACGATCGCCAGGTCGAGTCCGGCCTCTACGCAGTGGTGGAGGAAAACGGAATTCAGTACCGCCCGGGCCTGGGGGCTCAGGCCGAAGGAGACGTTCGACACCCCCAGGCTGGTGAGCACCCCGGGCAGGGCCGCCTTGATCTCCCGGATCCCCTCGATCGTCTCCACGGCCGAGCGGCGGAACTCCCTCTCCCCGGTCGCGAGGGTGAAGGTGAGGTCGTCGAAGATCAGGTCGTGGGGCGCGAGGCCGTACTCGTCGACGCAGATCGCGTGGATCCGCTTCGCGATCCCCAGCTTCCGCACCGCGGTCTTCGCCATCCCCTCCTCGTCGATCGTCAGCGCCACGACCGCGGCGCCGTGCTCCACGGCGAGCGGGAGGGTGGCGTCGATCCGCCCGCGGCCGTCCTCCAGATTCACCGAGTTCAGGGTCGCCCGGCCGGGATACTGCTCCAGCGCGGCGGCCATCACCTCGGGTTCGGTCGAGTCGATCACCAGGGGGGCGGGAACCCCTTGCGCCAGCAGCTTCACCAGGGTCCGCATCTGTCCCGCCTCGTCGGGACGCTCGGTGAGGGCCGTGCACACGTCGAGGAGGTGGGCGCCCCCCTCGACCTGGTCCCGGGCCACCTCGAGGATCCCCTGGTAGTCGTCGTCGAGCAGCAGCCGCTTCACCTTGCGCGACCCCTGGCTGTTCACCCGCTCCCCGATCAGGGTCGGCGGCGGCCGCTGGACGAGGTCCGTCGCCGTCATCGCGCTGGCGACGCGAGGGACCACGGGGACCGACCGCTCGCGCGGTGCCGTTCCCCACACCCGTCCCACCACCGCCTCCATGTGCCCCGGCGTGGTGCCGCAGCAGCCGCCGACGATGGACACCCCGAGGTCCTCCACGAAACCGGCGTGCGCCTCGGCCAGCGCCTCCGGGGCGAGGTCGTAGACCGCCTCCCCGCCCACGTTGTGCGGGATCCCGGCGTTCGGGATCACGCTGATCGGAAGATCCGCGTTCTCGCACAGCCACCGGACGGGCTGGCGCATCGGCTCGGGCCCGGTGGAGCAGTTGAGCCCCATCGCGTCCACGTTCAGCGCCCCGATCGTCGTCGCCGCCGCGGCGATGTCGGTGCCGAGCAGCATCCGTCCGGTGGGGTCGAGGGTGACCTGCACCTGGAGCGGAAGGTCCCTGTCGATACGTCGCATCGCGTTACAACATCCAGAGATGGCCGCCCTCACCTCGAGCAGATCCTGACTCGTCTCGATCAGCAGCAGGTCGACGCCCCCCTCGATCAGGCCCGTCGCCTGCTCCTCGAACACCTCGGCAAGCTCGCGGTAGCCGATCCGCCCCAGCTCCGGGTCCGAGGTGGAGGGAAGGTGGCCGGAGGGGCCGATCGATCCCGCGACGAACCGGGGCCGGTCGGAGGTGGAGAAGTCCGCCGCAACCTCGCGGGCGATCTCCGCCGCCGCGCGGTTCATCTCGAGGATCCTCTCCTCCAGGCCGTACTCCGCGATCGAGAGGCGGTTGGCGCGGAAGGTGTCGGTCTCGATCACGTCGCACCCCACCTCGAGGAACGACGCGTGGATCTCCCGGATCACGTCGGGGCGGGAGAGCACGAGGTGGTCGTTGCACCCCTCCAGCCCCTCGCCCCCGAAATCGTCGGGGGAGAGGTCGCGCTCCTGGACGCTCGTCCCCATCGCCCCGTCGAAGACGAGGACCCGCTCCCGCAGCAGATCCAGGTACCGCTGTCGCGCCATGATCGGGTCTCCCGAAGAGAAAAAGCCCCGCCGAGGAGGCGGCCGTGCGGGGCTTCGGGTCGGCCCTCCGAAGCTCGGCCGCCCCGCCCGCGTCTGCGGCGAGCACCTCGGAGCATCGTCTCGGATCTGATTGGTGACAGGCCGATTTTAGCGCCGCGAGAGAAGCCCAACCACCCGCGTCTAGCGCTTCAGTCGGCGACCCAGGAGAGGCGGACCGGATCCACGATCGTCGATTCGACCTGTTCGATCGACTGGCAGGAGTAGAAGATCTCGGCCGTGCCCGCCCCGATCATGTCGATCTCGACCTCGGTCAGCGACATGATGGCGCCGTAGATGTCCACGTTGCCGTTGATCTTGTTGATCTTGTCGGCGATGATGATCCCCTTGAACGTGCCGCCGTTGATGTTCCCCATGTTGGCGGGGGCGTAGGCAGGGTCGCTCGCCTTTTCCGGATCGTACATCGGATCCTCCGGATCGTGCTCGCGCGGGTTGTAGAGGGGATTGTGGATGATGAGGATCCCGCTCCCCTGGATGTTGCCGCATCCACCGTCGGTCGCGCAGGCGCCCGTCGAGCCGAAGTCGTCGGTCACGTACACGATGCCCGAGAGCGTATCGGGACGGTTGGTGCCGTACTGCTCTCCCGACTGCTTGTAGGAGTCCAGCGCCCCCGACTGGAGACCCAGCACTTCCTCCGGCGTGTGCCACACCACGCTGTCGTCGTATTGGACGTAGGGCGGGTCGTTGTCGGCGTAGGTCTCGTTGCCGTAGAGATCGGGGGTTCCCTGCAGGGTGACGTCCTCGTCGTCCGTCATCCGGATGGCGGGCTTGTTCTCGTCGCACACCCCGTTCACGGACGTGTCGGAGGGATCCACCTGTGTGCCGTCCGGGCGCGTGTTGATACCCGAGACGGTGATGTTCCCGTGCAGGCTCACTCCCGAGTTCGACTGCAGCGCCGACTGGGCCTCTACCGTCAGCGAGCGGGGCGTGATTCGCATCCGCTGGACGGCGCGGATGTCGCCGCGGGTGGCCGTCGAGACGAGGACCCAAACCGGATCGCCGATGCCGAGGCCGTTATAACCCAGGTCCTTGTCGTGCCACACGAAGGTCTCCCCGGTTCCGAAGTCGTGAACGTCCCGGGAGATCGTGACCGTGTAGTCGTATCCCCCGGTGGAGCCCGTGACCGGCCATCCGGTATCGGACCCGTTCGTGACGAAATGTCCCGCCGCGTGCTCGAGACCCGCGGTGGCGGCGGCTCCGGCGGCGCTCGAGAACGTGTAGAGCCCGGACAGCTTGATGTCCGTGGCCGTCATCATGGTGGCCGCCGCCGCGATCATCCCGAGGCAGACGAGGACGACGAGCACCATCGCGACGGCGAAGCCGCCCTCGGACGTCCGGGCGAGGCCGGGTCGGGTGGTCTCTTCCCTCATTCGTAGATCTGATTCCGCAGCGCCACGGTCGTCGTCAGGCTGCCGGTGAGGGCGCCTTCGGCGGTCTCGTACTCCATGCGGATCCGGATCTGCTCGATCTCCGCCGCGGTTGACGCCGGAGTCCCCGCCTCGTCGCTCCAGTATCGGAACTCGAGGTCGGTCACCCGGGTCGCCACCGTCGCCTGCACGCCGCCCTCTCTCCGGACCAGGAGATCGTCGTCCGGGTCGTACAGGTACGTCACCACCTCGTCGGGATCGAGGACGTCTCCGTCATCGTTCAGGTCCGCGGTGTACCCGAAGGAGGTCGCCGTCCACTCGGTCACCCCGGCCCCGGCCAGCCCGTACGGATCGAAGCCGGCATTGCGCATTTCCTTGGACATCATGTCCAGGCCCGCGCGGGCGTTCTGCATGGCGAGGACGCCTGCGTTCTGGTCATTGTAGGCGTGGTGCTGGACGCGCAGCAGGGTGACCAGGCTCGACCCCAGCACGGCGACCACGATCATCCCGACCAGGAGCTCCACCAGCGTGAACCCCGCGGTGTCCGGCGTCGCCCTCACGACTGCCCCCGCAGCGTGGTCTTCCGCACCTCGAGCGTGTCCCCCCGATCCGCCCATCGCACGGTGAGCTGGATCTCCATCACGTTGGGAATCGGGGTGTTGGGGGAGACGATCCAGCTGCGGGAGAACGTGACCCCGCCGATCGTCATCGAATCCGAACCGTTCGCGATGTCCTGATACGGCGTGGACTGGAACTGCTCGATCCGCGAGTACAGCGCCGCGTCCGCCCGGCTCCGGTTCACCGAGTCCCGGTTGGCCTGCATGATCGCGCCCGTCAGCCCCGCCATCATGACCACGCCGAACATCAGCACGACGAGGGCCACCATCGCCTCCACCAGGGTGAAGCCGTCGCGTTCGCGCGCGACCCTGTGGGGGGAGTACGCTTCGGTCACGGGTTCGCGCTCCACAACGCCATGCCGCTGGCGAGGACCTGGATCTGCTGGTCGTGATCCCCGTCGTCGAGCACGATCGTCGCCACCTCGTCCGGTCGACCGTGGCTCGCGAAGCGGACGACGCCGTCGGAGGAGCCGTTGATCGACAGGCTGACCCCCGGGGCCACCGTGTCGACACCGCCGATGGTGTGCCACGCCCCCGCCGACCAGTACGCCATGCGGTAGATCGATCCGGCCTCGAAAGCGACGCGAACGGGGCGCTGCTCGGCCACGGCGCGCCCCCTCGCCTCCACCAGCCGGGAGTGGACCGTCCGCGCCTCCGACACCGCCTCGTAGGGGTCCAGCGAGTCGGAGAGGCTGGGGAGAGCGACCAGCGCCAGGATCCCCGTGACCGCGAGGGCCATCAGGATCTCCATCAGGCTGAACCCCGCATCGAAATGCAGAATGCCACACCCGAACGGATTCGATCGGTCTGCTCCCACCATGAGCTCCCTCGATGAGGGGGTTCTTTCTGCTGCTGCTATGGTGGTTCCAGTTGCAGGAATCATGCCTCCACCGCGTACGGGAAGGCGCGGTGCGATCAGCGGCGGCGGACGGGAGCCGCGCGTCGGCGCGCTCGACGGGCCTCACGGGCCGGCGATATTCGCCCGCGGCACGCCGACGTCGACCACGACATCCCGCCATCGGAGAGGAGAGCCCCCTGAACGAGACGATCGAACGGCTGATCGCGCTGCAGGATCTGCTGCAGCTGAAGCGAGACATCCAGCAGGCGTCCTACGAGGAGCTGGGCTTCGAGAGCCTGGACGAGGAGGCGATCGACGCCGAGATCGAGAGCCTCGAGAAGGAGATCGACCCCTCCGTCCTCAGGCGCTACGAGCGGATCGCCGCGAAGTACGACCGGCCACTCGTTCCGGTCCGAAAGGGGATCTGCTACGGCTGCTTCGTCCGCTTCCCCACGGCGAAGCTGTCGGACCTCGAAGAGGAGGAGCCGATGACGTGCGAGAGCTGCGGCCGGCTCCTGTACCGGATTCCGTGATCGACCGAGCCGGGCTCGAGACGTACCGTCCTACGGGGCCCGCCTGACCCACACGTCGGCCAGGCCACGCGCCGCGATCCGCTCGCGGGCGAGCTCCGCGCCCCGGCGGGATCCGTAGCGTCCCAGGAAGACCCGGTAGAGACCCCCCTCCACCGCGTACCACCGCGGCTCCCCCGGAACGATCCGCTCCAGCTGCCGGATGCGGGCCAGCGCACCGACCTCGGTCTCGAAGGCTCCCACCTGCAGCGTCCAGAAGTCTCCGCCCGGCTCCCGGGCCGGCGATGGAGGCTCCCGCCTCCGCTCGGCGGTCCCGTCCCGGGGGCCGGCGTCGAGCGTCTCCAGCAGTTCCTCGGTCGAGGGGTCCGGGCCCGGCGCGGGCGCCGGGGCTCCCTCGCGCCGCGTCCTCGCCGCGGGCCGGACGGAGTCGGGATGGACGAACCGCTCGTACACACCCGCCGCGAGCGCGTCCGCCTGCGTCTCGAACTCGGGATCGGCCGCCTCGCGGGCGGCCACGAACTCCGGATCCCCGGTGCGATCCTCCCGGGTTCCCGTGCCCGCCTCCTCCCTCCCCGGTGGCGCCGACGCGCACCCGACGAGGAGCGCCGCCAGCAGGATCAGCGGCATCCCCCTCGTCACGACCCCTCCGCCAGCACCCGGCGATCCCCCTCGCGGCGGGTCACCCCCCTCCGGTCGAACCACTCGAGGAGCGGGATCAGGTACTTCCGGCTCACCCCGAAGAGCTCCTTCAGCTCGCCCACCCCGGCGGCGCCGTCCCGCTCCAGCCGCTCCACCACCCGGCGCTCGGCCCGAGCCAGCGCGTCCGCGTCCGCGTACCAGTCGCTTGCGAGCTTCACCAGCTCCCCCTCCCGCTCCAGATGGCGCAGCAGCTCCCGCACCCGGGCCGGGTCGGCGTCGAGCCGGTCGACGAGGCCGTCGGTGCCGGGAGGCTCGATCCCCGCGGACGCGTACGCCTCCCGGATCCGCCCGGCGAGCTCGCGGTCGCCGTCGACCAGCTCCACCCGGTGGTCCGCCAGGGCCAGGGCGGTGCCTCCCGAGCCCCGACGCTCCACCGCGCCGATCTCGACGAGCCGCTCGATCGCCGCCTCCACGAGGGCGGGGCGGGCGGAACGGGCGCTCTGCCGCGCCGCCTCCAGCGGCATGCCCGGCTGCAGGGGCTCCCCGGCGTGATGGGCCCGCAGGGCGGCGAGGATCCGCTCCATCGTCCGCTCGCGCGCGGCCCGGGCGAACCACCGCCCTCCGTGGGCCTCCACCGCCACGTCGTCCGCGGCCCGCGCACGCGCCAGAGCGTCGCCTCCCAGGCCCGTCGCCAGCGGGAGCTCCGGCTCGGGAATCCCGCCGGCGCCGGCCGCGGCCAGTGCCAGCGCGAGCCGCTCGCTCCCCCGGGCGTCCGCCAGTGCCGCGAGCCGGACCGCGCGATCCACCCGTTCCGAACCCCGGACCCGCGGCGGCTCCAGGGCGAGCACCTCGCCGCCGCCGATCGTCTCGACCGGGCTGTAGGCGCGGACGACCAGGGGATCGCCCACCGCCGGAACGATCGGCGCCTCCAGCGCGAGCCGGGCCACCGCCCCGGCGCCCGGCGCCACCGCCTCCTCGGCGTACCACCAGGCGCGCCCCATCACCTCTCGCGTTCCGTGGTGCACCCGGATCCTCGCGCCCCGCTCCAGCGGCCGTGGCGCTTCCGGTCCCAGCCAGATTTCGGCGTCGATCGTGTCTACCGGCCTCCAGGGGCGCTCCGGACCCGCCAGAACGGTCCCTCGTCCCAGAGCGTCGGAGTCGACCCCGGCGAGGGCGAGGGCGGCCCGGCGTCCGGCGCTCACCCGATCCACCTCCTCACCGTGTACCTCGATCGTCCGAACCCGCGCCGCGAGGGGGCGCTCCCGCGCTCCGGCGCCGGCGGGGAAGGCGGAGACGGTGTCCCCCTCCGAGACCGATCCGCTCCAGACGGTTCCCGTCGTCACGGTCCCGGCGCCGGTCACCAGGAAGGCCCGGTCCACCGGGAGGCGGAAGGGGAAGCGGCCCGTTTCCCGCGGGACGGGCTCGCGCAGGACCCCGGCCAGGGCGTCGCGGAGCGCCTCGATCCCCTCGCCGGTGCGGGCGGAGACGAGCCGGATCGGCGCGCCGGCGAGCCCGCTGTCGGCGATCTCCTCGCGCACCGTCTCGGCGACCAGCTCCGCCCACTCCCCCTCCACCAGGTCCGTCTTGGTGACGGCCACCACGCCGCGGTCGACCCTTAGGGCGTCCAGCACCAGCAGGTGCTCGCGGCTCTGGGGCATCATCCCCTCGTCGGCGGCGACCACGAAGAGCACCGCGTCGATCCCGGTGGCTCCGGCGACCATGTTCCTCACGAAGTCCTCGTGGCCGGGGACGTCCACCACGCTGGTCGGCGGGACGCCGGGGCCCAGGTCGAGGGGCGCGAACCCGAGGTCGATCGAAATTCCCCGCTCCCGCTCCTCCGGCAGCCGATCGGTCGCCACCCCGGTGAGCGCGGCGACCAACTCGGTCTTGCCGTGATCGATGTGGCCGGCGGTCCCGACGACCCGGCCCACTCGCGGGCCGGCCACGCGCGGTCGATCCGCGCTCACGCCGACCCCGCCCCCGCCGGTCGCGCGTCGGCGTGCCACGCCACGAAGCGGTCGAGCCGCTCGCGGACCCGCGCCTCCCCCCGGGCGCCCGACCCGAGCGCGTCGACCAGGCTCCAGTCGGGGTGGTCGAACACCACCAGAAGGCCGTACTCGTCCCGTCCGAGCCGGCCGGCCGCGCCGCCGGCGCAACGCGAGCAGACCGCGCCCCCCTCTTCGACCGAGAACCCCATTCCCTCCGAATCCGGGAGGGCGGCCCCGCAGCCCGCGCACGCGTCGACCATCGGAGCGAGGCCGAGCGTACGGACCGCCGCGAGGCGGTGGTAGGTGGACCACCGGGGGATCGCCCGGATCTCCACCGCCTCGAGCCGCCGCAGGGCGGCCGCCGCCAGCGTGAAGAGGGGCTCGGCGGGTGCGTGCTCGGGGACCACCCTTCGGAGGAACCGGAACCACGCGCCCGCGGCCTCCATCCGCTCGAGCGACCCGATCACGCCGGGGTAGTCCGACACGAGGTCCGCCCTGGAGAGGGTCTGGATTTCGCGGCTCGGCTTGTCGTAGTAGGTGACGTCGAGCCGGTGGAAGGGGTCCATGCGCGCCCCGAAGCGGCTCTTCGGCCGCCGCACCCCCTTGGCGATCACCGGCACGACGCCGCGGTCGCGGGTGAAGAGGCGGTAGATCATGCTCGTCTCTCCGTACCGGATCGCCTGGACGACGAACGCCTCGGTCGTCACCAGCGCCACGCCCGCCTCACAACCACTGGAGCAGGAACCAGGAGGCGGATCCCAGGATCAGCAGGAATGACACCAGGTCGGTCATCGTGGTGAGGAAGACCGACGAGCTGACCGCCGGGTCGAGTCCGATCCGGTCGAGGATCAGCGGGAAGGCCGCGCCCCAGGTGACCCCGATCGCCATCGCCGCCCACATCGATCCTCCGACGACCAGCCCCACCCGGAGGCTGTCCTGCCACACCGCCGCCACCCCGGCGAGGATCAAGGCGATCATCCCTCCGATCACGATTCCCGCGAGCACCTCCCGGGACAGCGAGCGCGCCGGTCGGGCCCCACCATCCAGCGCCAGCCGGCGCACCGCCACGGTGGTGGCCTGGATCGCCGAATTGCCCGCCAGCGCGGCGACCACCGGCATGAAGACCGCGATGAAGGCGAGCCGCTGGATCGTCTCCTCGAACTGGGCCACCACCAGGGCCCCGAGGCCCGAGGTGCCGAGCGTGATCAGCAGCCACGGCGCCCGCGAGCGCACGATCTCGAGCGGGGAGGCGTGGCGCTCCTCTTCCTCGTCCACGCCCGAGAGCCGGAACAGGTCCTCCGTCGTCTCGGCCTCGATGATGTCGATCACGTCGTCGACGGTGACCCGTCCGAGGAGGTGGTCGAACTCGTCGACCACCGGGATCGAGACGAGGTTGTACTTGGCGATCAGGCGGGCGACGTCCTCCTGGTCGTCCAGCGGCTGCACCCGCACGGTGTCCGCCTCCATGATCTCCCCGACCCGCGTCTCGCCGGGGGCGAGGATGAGGTCCTGGAGCGAGAGGGTGCCGACGAGGCGGTTTTCGGCGTCCACCACGTAGACGGTGTAGAAGTCGTGCACCTCCCGCCCCTTTCGCCGGACGGCGACGATCGCCTCGTCGGCGGTGAGGTTCACCGGCACCGAGACGATCTCGGTCGTCATGACGCCGCCGGCGGAATCGACGTCGTACTGCATCAGGGCGGAGATCTCGCGCGACTCCTCGGGCTCGATCCGCGCCAGGATCCCGCGCGCCTCCTCGCGCGAGAGCTCCCCGAGGATGTCGGCGGCGTCGTCCACCTCGAGCTCCCCGAACAACCTCCGGAGCCCGGGCTCCCCGTCGATCGTCTCGAGCAGCTCCGGCCACGTCTCCTCGTCGACCTCGGCGAGGGTCTCCGCCTTGAGGGAGGCGGGAATCCGGCGGAAGAAGGCGACCCGCTCCCCCTCCTCCTCCAGCCCGTCGATCACCTCGGCGAGGTCGGCGGGATGCAGCTCGGCGATCCGCGCGTCGAGCGACGCGACGTCCTCGCCGCGCTCGAGCGCTCTGCGGATCTCCTCGATCCGCTCGTGGGCGTGTTCGGTCTGATCCTGCATCGTCACGAAGGGGATTGGGGGGGCGGTCGGCGCCGACGTCGGAAGCGGACGCGCCGAAGTCGCCGAGGGGTCGCGTCGAGCGCCTCGACCGTCCACTCGTCCCAGACGAAGGATTCGCCCGGCCGCGGAATCCGGCCGAGCTGGCCGACCACGAAATCGGCCACCGTGGCCGCGCCGGCGAGATCGAGGTCGCGCTCCTCCTCAATCTGGGCGGCGGGGGTGGAGGCGTCAACGGCGAACGAGTCGGCGGAGTCGGCCCCTCCCTCGAGGCGGGCGTCGTGCTCGTCGCGGATCTCGCCCACCAGCTCCTCCACCAGATCCTCCAGGGTGACCATCCCCGCGGTACGCCCCTCCTCGATCACCACCGCGATGTGGCAGCGGCGCCGCTTCATCGTGAGCAGCAGCTCGTCGCAGGGCGTCTCGGGACCGGCGCGAACGACCCGCCGGGGACGGGGGCGCTCGCCGGGGTGGAGCCGCATCAGGTCGAACACGTGAACGAAGCCCACGACCTCGTCCGTCCGCTCGTCCCGAAGCGGGATCCGGGAGAAGCCGGTTTCCCGGATGAGGCGGGCGATCTCCCCCGCCGGGGCGTCCGCCGGAGCGGCGACCATCCGCTCCGCCGGGGTGAGGACCGAGCGCGCGGGGGTGCGGCCGAACTCGAAGACCCCGGCGATGATCTCCCGCTCGGCCGGCTCGACAACCCCCACGCGCTCGCTTTCCACCAGAAGCGCCTCGAGGTTGCGTCGTCCGGTGGCGGCCCGCACCTCGGCGTCGGAGCCCCGGCGGCGGATCAGCCAGCGGGCCACGGCGTCGCCGACCACCACGAGCGGCTTGAAGACCCAGGCCCCCACCCGCAGCACCAGCGCCACCCCGGGAAAGAGCTGGTGGGCCCGGGCCCGGGCGATCGCCCGCGGCATCGCCTCGCCCAGCAGGTAGAGGGGCGGCACGAGGGCCACGCTCGCGAGCCCCGCCAGCGCGACGATTCCGGAGCCCTCCGGCTCGCCCTCGGGGGCGAGCGCCCCCGCGGTCGCCATCGCGGCCACCGTCACCGTGAGCGTGTGCCCGACCAGGATCGGGCTCAGCAACCGGTACGGGCGCTCCACCACCTCGGCGGCCGCCCTGCCTCCGGCCTGCATCGCCTCGCTCACCCAGTGGCGCAGCCGGAGCCGGCTCGCCGAGACGATCGCCAGCTCGGCCAGCGAGAAGAGGGCCGCCACGGCGACGGCGATGCCGACGGCGATCCACGAGCTCACGGCGAGCCCTCCCGGCCCGGGCTCTCCTCCGCTTCCCCCTCCTCGTCGGACTCCAACACGCGGTCGGCCCGAACCTTCAGGATCCGCTTCTCCTCGACCCCCTGGACCCGGAAGCGCCATCCTCCCGTCTCGACCGTCTCGCCTCCGGTGGCGATCCGTCCGAGCTCCCGCGCCACGATCCCCCCGATCGTGTCGACGCCCTCGGTCTCGAGTTCGCTGCCGGTCATCTCGTTGAAGTCGTCGGCATCGAGCCGGGCGTCGATCCGGAGCGAGCCGTCGGCGAGCGGCTCCACCATCGGGGCCTCGCGGTCGTACTCGTCCTGGATCTCTCCGACGAACTCCTCGAGCACGTCCTCCAGGGTGACGATGCCGGCCACCCCGCCGTATTCGTCCACGACGACCGCAAGGTGGAAGCGGTCGCGCTGGAACTCCCGCAGCAGCGAATCGATCTTCTTCCCCTCGGGCACGAAGACGGCCTCCCGCACCAGGGTCTCGATCTCGACCGGCTCGGCGAGCCCCTGAACGATCGGCAGCAGGTCCTTGGCATAGAGGATTCCCGCGATCTCGTCGAGCGACTCCCGGTAGACCGGCACCCGGGAGTGCTCGGAGGCACGCACGGTCTCCACCATCTCCTCCCACGGCGTCGACGTGTCGATCGCCACCACGTCGGGGCGGGGAGTCATCACCTCGCGCACCGTGGTGTCCCCGAAGCCGAAGATCGAGGTGATCATGCGCCGCTCGTCCAGGTCGAGGTCGGCCCGCGCGCTCGTCTCGGCGACCATCGAGCGCACGTCCTCGGGGGCGAGAGGCTCGATTCCCGGAGCGGGCCCGACCCCCCGCTCGAGGGCGTCGACCAGCGCCGTGATCGCTACGGTGATCGGCGTCAGCGCCCAGAGCCACACCGCCAGCGGACCGCTGGCCCGCCGCGCCCACTGGCCGGGCCGCTCGGTCGCGAGAGCCCGGGGCGCGAGCTCGGCGCCCACCAGGACCACCGTCCCCGTCACCAGCGCCGTCGCGATCCACCCGACCAGGGAGACGGGCTCGTCCGATAGCGCGCGGAGCGCGATCCAGGCGGACGCGCCGGTCCAGACGACGGCCAGGAGGTGGCCCAGGGCCACGGCGTGCTGCAACCGCCGGGGCCGGGCGAGCAGCCGCTCGACCCGGGACGGGCCGACCGACGAAGTGCCGGGGACGGAGTCGTCGGGGGTGGAGAGCGCGAAGAAGGCCGCTTCCGCGATGGCGAAGAAGGCCGCCACCGCGAGCCCCGCGAGGAGCGAGCCGGCGAGAACGAGGACCTGGGTCACGACCCGACGGGGAAGGCCCGCTCGACCCACCTCTCCTGGCAGAGCCGCATCCGCCGGTCGGCCTCGTCGGTGTCGTGATCGTGGCCGGCCAGGTGGAGGGCGCCGTGGACGAAGAGCCGCCACACTTCGCGGGCGGCGGGCTCGTCGCGCTCGAGCGCCTGCTCCCGGGCGCGATCGACCGAGACGTACACCTCCCCGAGGATCCCCCCGGCGTCCCCGGGGTCGTAGGGGAAGGCCAGCACGTCGGTGGGGCCTTCCCGGTCGCGGAAGCGCTCGTTCATCTCGGCGATGCCGGAATCGTCCACGAGGATGCAGTGGAGCTCCCCCTCCCCGGACATCCCCTCCTCGCGCACCATCGTCGCCAGGGTCTGGGCCGGGAAGGGTTCGAGCTCAGCCGGTGGCCGGACCGACGCGTGGAACCGTATCCGCACGCTCATGCTTCGCCTCTTCCTCGGGGGCGTGGAGGGGGACGCCCGGGTACTCGATCCGATGGTGGTGGATTCCGGTGAGGACGCTCACGAACTTCTCCTCGACCGTCGACAGGTCCGCGAACGCCAGCCCGGTCCGCTCGAGCTGGCGCTCCTCGAGCTTCATCTCCACGATCCTCTGGACCACTTCGCGGAATCGCTCGGGCGAAGGGTCCCGCACCGTGCGGCTCGCCGCCTCCACCGAGTCGGCGAGCATCACCACCGCGGTCTCCTTCGAACGGGGCTTCGGGCCCGGGTACCGGAACTCGCTTTCCGTAGGGGTCGACAGCGGGCTCTCCTCCTCCGTCCTCTCCCAGAAGTAGGTGAGCCGTGTCGTACCGTGGTGCTCGCGGATGAAGTCGACGACGACCTCCGGCAGGCCGGCCCCCTTCGCCAGCGCGACCCCGTCGGTAACGTGCCGGATCACGATCCGCGCGCTCGCCCGCGCGCTCAGCGCGTCGTGGGGGTTGCCCCCCTTGCCCTGGTTCTCCGCGAAGTACTCCGGCCGCTCGATCTTCCCGATGTCATGGTAGTAGGCGCCCACCCGGGCGAGCAGCGAGTTGGCCCCGATCCCCTCGGCCGCCGACTCCGCCAGGTTGCCGACGATGATGGCGTGATGGTAGGTACCGGGCGCCTCCAGCAGCAGCCGCTTCAGCAGGGGACGGTTGAGGTCGGCGAGCTCGAGGAGGGTGAGGTCGGTAGTGCGCCCCGAAGCCCACTCCAGCACCGGGAGCAGCCCCATCGCCAGGAAGACCGCGAGGGCCGCGCTCAACCCTCCCCATGCCACCGCCACCCCGAACTCCGTCAACTCCCAGAGCCGGAGCAGCGCGATCAGGCCGACCGCGGTGGCGTGGCCGACGAAGATGAAGACGAGGGACTCGTAGAAGTGGGTGCGCCGCCGGATGCGGCGGACGCTCCACCCGCCGGCCAGTCCGGCGAGGAGACCGGTCCACAGAAGCGGCATCCCGAGCTCCCCCTGCGAGGCGAGAAAGACGGCGAGGAACAGCGTCGTGACCGCGCTCAGGCGGGTGTTCCAAAGCACCGCCACCATCACCGACGCGAACGCGATCGGAACCGCGTGCCCCGGCACCCCCTCCACCCGATCCACGAACCCGCCGATCCCCGCGACCAGGCCCCACACCACGACGATCACCGCCAGGGCGCGAAGGTCGTCGAACACGTCACGGCAGTACAGGAAGAGGTAGAAGCCGAACAGCAGGAGCAGGGCGGCGTTGAGGCCCAGCTTCCCCATCGCGACCTGGACGTCCTCGGGGGTGACTCCCCCGCGGCTGCGCTCGAGCTCCGCAGCCAGCGCCCGCACCTTCGCCTCCTGTCCGGGGGTGACGCGGGTGTGGGCGCCGACGATCAGCTCCCCCTGCAGAACCTCCTCCTCGATCGGCTCCACCGCCTCGCGCGCCTGCTGTCGACGGATCGCCGTGACGGCGGGCCGTGGCCTCAGGTTCGGAGGAATCAGGCCGGGGATCAGCTGCAGAGCGAGCGGCTCGAGGTCCGGGCCGAGGTCGCGGGCCCGCCTGCCGAGCCCCGGGATCTCCGCGCCGGGAGCGAGGCCCACGAGCTCGGAGCGCGCCACCAGCTCCTCCTGCGCGTCGGGCCGGCGCAGGGCGATCTGCGCGCTGGAAAGCCCCTCGCGATCGTCGGCCGGGATCAGCCACCGGCGTCGGTAGAGCTCGGGGAGCGCCTCGCGGGCGAACGCCCGGAGCGAGTCCCGGACCCCCGCCCGGAGGAGATCGCGCAGCTCCGCCGGCCGAAGGCCGAGGGAGCGGCCGTCCACACGGTTCAGCGACTCCAGCGCGGCCGGGGTCACGGTGTCCCGCTCGTCGACCTCGGTGGCCCGCTCCAGATACGCGTCGACCGCGGCGATCGCGGAATCCGCGGCCGCCGGCACCTCCGCGAACACCGGCGGGACGGTGAGCGCGGCCTGTTCCCGGCGGCTGGCGAGCTCTTCCTCGGAGCGGGGCACCTCGAAGTCGATCGGAGCGATGACGTCCTCGGAGGCGACCGTCCCGGCGCGCACCCGCGGCACGTCGTAACCCCCGCGAGGCGGGAAGAGCACCAGGGCGAGGGTCGCCAGGGCCCCGAGCAGCCCCAGCCTCCAGGCGAGGTCGATCGGCGCAGTGGGATCCCCGGAGGGGCGCCATCGCTGGATCGCGTCGCCAATCTCCCCGGCCACGCGCTCCATCCGGCGGACCCATCGGTCGTTCACGGTCGGCGGGCTCTCACCCCTCCGATTCCGGATCGGGACCGGAATCGCCCTGGTCCTCGCCGACCCGCTCGCCCGACTCGTCGTACGCCCGGAGGATCTCCTTGACGAGCTCGTGGCGGATCACGTCGCGCGCGCTCAGGTAGACGAACGCGATCCCGTCCACGCCCTTCAGGATCCGCTCGATCTGGAGCAGCCCGCTCTCCTCGCGGAACGGCAGGTCGATCTGGGTCTTGTCCCCGGTGACCACGGCCCGGGAGTTCAGCCCCAGCCGGGTGAGGAACATCTTCATCTGGTTGCTGGTCGCGTTCTGCGCCTCGTCGAGGATCACGAACGCGTCGGCCAGGGTCCGGCCGCGCATGTAGGCGAGGGGCGCGATCTCGATCACCCGGGTCTCGAGGAACCGGCGAACCTTGTCCTGCGGGAGCATGTCCTCGAGCGCGTCGTAGAGGGGCCGCAGGTACGGGTCGACCTTCTCCTGGAGATCCCCGGGAAGGAAGCCGAGGGTCTCCCCCGCCTCCACCGCCGGACGGGCGAGGATGATGCGCCGCACCCGCTTCTTGTGCAGGGCGTCGATCGCCATGGCGACGGCGAGGTACGTCTTCCCGGTTCCCGCCGGGCCGATCGAGACCACGATGTCGTGATCCTCCATCGCCCGAAGGTAGCGATCCTGCCCACGGGTCTTCGGCTTGATGATCTTCTGGGTTCCCCGGATGACGACGCGACCGGCCTGGAGCTGGGCGAGCCCCTCGTCGCCCCGCTCGTCGAGCTCCCGGTGGTACCGCCCGATGTCCTCCACGTCGAACCCGGTGCCGGTCTGGATCAGCTCGATCAGGTGCTCGACGAGCTTCACCGCGCGTCCCACGCCCTCGGGCTCGCCCTGGATCCGCAGCTCCCCGCCGCGCACGAACAGCCGGGTGTCGGTGAGCTCCTCCACCCGCTTGAGGTTTTGGTCCCGGGTCCCGAAGAGGGTGAGCTGGTCGACCCCTCCGAGCGGAACGGAGCGGGTCGTGGTCGATGTTTCGGTGGGGGTCATCGAGGAAGTCGAGTGTACGAGGCTCCGTTCGAGAGCGTCAAGGAGCGGACTCCCCCCCCTCGTCCTCCCCCTCCGGAAGGTCGAAGCGGAGGTGGAGCTGGGCGAGCTCCTCGTCGTCCACCTCCGACGGGGCCCCCTCCAGCAGCGCGGCCGCGCTGGTCGTCTTGGGGAACGCGATCACCTCCCGCAGGCTCCGGGCGCCCGCGAAGAGCATCGCGGTCCGGTCGAGGCCGAGCGCGATGCCGCCGTGGGGCGGGGCCCCGTACTCGAAGGCGTCCAGGAGGAAGCCGAACTTCTCTCGCGCCTCCTCGGGCTCGATCCCGAGCAGCTCCAGCGCACGCTCCTGGACGCCCCGCTCGTGGATCCGGATCGATCCCCCCCCCAGCTCGTAGCCGTTCAGCACGAAGTCGTACGCCCGGGCCCGGATCGCGAGCAGGTCGTCGGCGTCCAGCGCCCGCAGGCCACCCGCGGGTGCGGTGAACGGGTGATGGCTCGGCGCGATCCCCCGCTCGGGATCCTGCTCGAACAGCGGGAACTCGACGATCCAGACCGGCCGCCAGGCCCCCTCCTCGACCCATCCGCGCTCCGACGCCAGCCGGAGGCGCAGCGCGCCCATGGTGGAGCGGGCGCGGTTCGGCCGGTCGGCCACCGCCAGCAGCAGGTCGCCCGTCTCCGCGCCGGCGTCCTCGCCGGCCGCCTCCCATCGGGTGACGTCCACGAACTTGTCGATCGACGAGGACCATCCCTCCTCCCCGCGGCGGGCCCACACCAGCCCCTGGGCCCCCGCCTCCCGGGCCGCCTCCGTCCACCGGTCGATCCGGCCCCGGGAGGCGTCCGCCCCGTCCGGGACCCGGAGGGCGACCACCCTGCCGCCGGAGCCCACCACCGAATCGAACACCCGGAAGCCGGTCTTCCGGAACCGGTCGGTGACGTCCGTCAACTCGTGGGGGATCCGGAGGTCGGGCCGATCGGTTCCGAAGCGACGCATCGCCTCATCCCAGGAGATGCGGGGGACCTCCCCCAGCTCCACGCCGAGGCACTCGGCGAACAGGTGGCGGAAGAGCCCCTCTGTCGTCCCGATCACGTCCTCTTCCTCCACGAACGCCATCTCGATGTCGATCTGGGTGAATTCGGGTTGGCGGTCGGCCCGGAGGTCCTCGTCGCGGAAGCACCGGGCGATCTGGAAGTAGCGGTCGAATCCGGAGACCATCAGCAGCTGCTTGTACAGCTGGGGCGACCGCGGGAGCGCGTACACCTTTCCCGGGTGGGTGCGCGAGGGGACCAGGTAGTCGCGGGCTCCCTCCGGGGTCTTCCGCGTGAGCATCGGGGTCTCGATCTCCCAGAATCCGAGTCCGCTCAGGTACTTCCGGGTCTCCAGCGCGATCCGGTGCCGCATCCCCATGTTGGCGGCCAGGGCGGGACGCCGGAGCTCGAGATAGCGGTGCCGGAGCCGGAGCTCCTCCTCCACCTCCCCACCCTCCTTCTCCACGTCCACCGGGAACGGCGGGGTGCTCGCCTCGGCGAGCAGGCGGGCCTCGTCGAGGCGCACCTCGATCTCTCCCGTCTCCAGATCCGGGTTCACGCTCCCCTCGGGGCGCTCCGTCACCTCGCCGACGAACCGCACCACGTCCTCCGCCCGGAGACCCTCCACCACGCCGAAGTCCTCCTCCGGCAGCCGCTCGGGATCCGCCACGCACTGCACGGGCCCCCACCGATCGCGGAGGTCGAGGAAGACGAGCCCCCCGTGGTCGCGTCGGCGATGGATCCAGCCGCAGAGGGCGACCCGGAGGCCGACGTCCCCCGCGCGAAGGGTCCCCGCACCCCGGGATCGAAGTGCCGTGCCCAGTGGATCGCTCACCTTCGAGACCTCCTTTTCGCTCACCGTCCGATCCTCCACCACGCCGCCACGCCCACGATCGCCCCGGCGGCGTCGGCGATCCAGTCGCCCAGGTCGGGATCGCGGGAGAGCACCGCCTGAAGGCCCTCGACGCTCCCGCCGAAGGCCGCCGACCCGACGACCCCCGCGACCAGCGAGGCCGGGACGGCGAGATCGGATCGGCGAGAGGCGCGAGCCAACAGATACCCCAGGATGGCGTAGAACGCCCCGTGGCCCCACCGGTCGACCCCCAGCGGAGTGTCCGGCAGGGGATTCTCGGCCATCGGGACCGTCGAGACGAGGAGGATCACGAGCATCCAGGCCCCGGCCGCGAGCCACGCCCGTCCCGCCTCGGAGCGGACCGCAGAATACGCCTCCCCGGCGCTCGTCACAAGCGCGCGAGCGTGGCTTGACACCGCCTCGGAGGGCGGAATATCTTCTTCATCGAATTTTCGGGCGAAGCACGCCCACCGAGCGGGAATAGCTCAGCTGGTAGAGCGCAACCTTGCCAAGGTTGAAGTCGCGGGTTCGAGTCCCGTTTCCCGCTCCACCTCTCTGTCGCGCGAAGCCCTCCTGTCCACGGGAGGGCTTTCGCGTAGCCGGCCAGGTCGAGGCGGCGTCGCCAAGTGGTACGGCAGGTGTCTGCAAAACCACCATTCGGCGGTTCGAATCCGCCCGCCGCCTCCACAGCCCCCCCGCGTCCCTCACTCCACGTACAGATCCGGCCGTAGTCGGGAGCCCGGCTCCACCGCGTAGGGCGTGAGGTCCGTCACCCCCGCTTCTGCCAGCACCTCCTCGTCGGAAAAGAAGTTCCCGGTGCACGTGGCGGCGTCCCGCACGAGGATCGCGTGCGCCGCGTCGGCCACGATCGCCGGGGTGCGACACTCCTCCGGTTCCACCCCCTCGAGGAGCCGAACGGCGGAGGTCGCGATCACCGTGCGCGGCCACAGCGCGTTCACCCCGACGCCCGCCTCCCGGAACTCGGCCGCGAGACCGATGACGCTGAGGCTCATCCCGTACTTCGAGATCGTGTAGGCGAGGTGCGGGGCGAGCCAGCGCGGCTCGAGGGAGATCGGGGGCGCCATCATCAGCACATGCGGGTTCTCCGCCCGCATCAGGTGGGGCAGGCACGCGCGGGCGCACACCCAGGCTCCCCGGACGTTGACGTCCTGCATCAGGTCGTATCGCTTCACCGGGGTCTCGAGTGTGCCGGCGAGGTGGATCGCTCCCGCGTTGGCCACCAGCGCGTCGATTCCCCCGAAGGTCGCCATCGTCCTCTCGACGGCCCGCTCCACCGCCTCCTCGTCGCGGACGTCGACGGGAACCGCCAGGGCGCGACCGCCCGCCGCCTCCACCGCCTCGGCCGCGGTGTGGATCGTTCCCGGCAGCTTCGGGTGCGGGCTCTCCGTCTTCGCGGCGATCACCACGTTGGCCCCGTCGGCGGCCGCCCGGACGGCGATCGCCTCCCCGATGCCCCGGCTCGCGCCGGTGACGAAGAGGGTTCGGTCCCGCAGGTCGGCAGGGCTCGGCACGACCCGAAGCTAGAGGCGCGCCGAAGCGCCTTGCAAGTTGACGCGATTGGACCGCGCTCTCCCGGATACCACGGGGTCGCTCGAGGCCGCCGCTCAGCCCGCGATGGAACGTCACGGCCCCGTCCTCCGCGTGGGAGTTCCACGATACGGGAAGAAAGTTTCCGCCGGAGCGGAACGAGAGCCCCGCCGCCGACCATCTCGATTCCCTCTCGCGCTCCTTCGCTTTCCCGGGGGTGGAAAGGGGTCGGGAAGATGCGCTTCAAATCCGGTGGTGACAATGCATTAGCCGAATTCGTCATGGTACGTCGGATGCGCCTTGTCAGGGTGCCGCGGAGACGAGATCCGCATCACCCGACACGGCAGACGAGGAACGATCCCGACGATGCCGACGAACTGCCCGACCGAACGGCGTTCACCCGCTACCTTCCGTTTCGTGCTCCTCCCCCTTCTGACCGCGACCGCCGTGGCGTGCAGCAGCGGCGCCGGCCCGACCGCGCCGGAGCGCAGCCAGCCCCGGATCGCTTCCGTGATCGTGAGGCCCGACCGGGTCTCGCTGGCGCCGAACGAGAGCGTCCGCTTCACCGCCGACGTCCGGGACGCCGACGGACGCCCGGTCTCGGCGCCGATCACCTGGAAGGCGACCGGCGGCGACATCGACGCCGACGGCACCTACGTGGGCGGCGAGAGGTCCGGCGAGTTCCAGGTTCGAGCGATCACCATCGGAGACGTCCTGGGCTGGGCCCGCATCCGAATCGAGGGCGGCTCGGACGAGGGCGGCGGCTCGGACGCCGGCGGCTCGACCTCCGACACCGGCTCGGACGACGGCTCGACCGGCGGCCAGAGCGGGAGCGGATCCGGCGGCGGAGCCCAGGGCGGCGATCCCGCCGATCCGAAACCCACGACCCTCACGATCTCCCCCGGGGAGATCACGCTGGAGACGGGCGAGGGCGCGCAGTTCACGGCCGACCTCCGCGACCAGAACGGCGATCCGATGTCGGAACCGGTGTCGTGGGAGGCCACGGGGGGGGCGATCACGAATCTCGGCCTCTATTCCGCCGGTGGCCGGCCGGGCGGCTACCACGTGACCGCCAAGAGCCGCGGTCTCACCGTCACCGCCGACGTCACGATCGAGGCGGTGCCGCGGGCGACCACGATTCGCGTCTCCCCCACCTCCACGGAGCTCGAGCCCGGCGAGAGCCAGCGCTTCTCGGCCGAGGTGCTGGACCAGAACGGAGATCCCCTGGACACCGAGCCCGCGTGGGACGCCACCGGGGGCACGATCTCCTCGAGCGGTCGCTACGAGGCCGGCTCCGAGGAGGGCGACTTCCGGGTGACGGTCCGCAGCGAGGGGCTCGAGACGAGCGCCGACGTCACGATCTCGGCCCCGCACGACGACGCGAACCGGCGCGACGGCGTGCCGATCTCGCCTGGCGAGAGCATCCAGCGCGCGGTCGACGCCAACCCCGCGGGAACCACCTTCGTGCTCGAGGCCGGGATCCACCGCGGCCAGTCGGTCGAGCCCAAGGACGGGACGACCTTCGTCGGCGAGAACGGTGCCGTGCTCGACGGTGACGGCCAGGAGTTCGCCTTCCACGGCGATGCCGACGACGTGACGATCCGCAACCTCGTGATCGAGGACTACGCGCCGGGCGCCCAGATGGGGGCGATCAAGGCCGGCGGCCACGACCCCGGCGCGAGCACCTCCGGCTGGGTCGTGGAGAACAGCGAGGTCCGCCACAACGACGGCGGCGGGATCCGGATCGGCGACCGGATGACGATCCGCGACAGCCGGATCCACCACAACTCGCAGATCGGCATCGTGGGGATCGGCGACGGCGTCCTCGTGGAGAACAACGAGATCGACCACAACAACTGGCAGAAGGAGTACGACTACGGCTGGGAGGCCGGCGGGACGAAATTCGTGAAGACCCGCAACCTGGTCGTGCGCGGCAACCACGTGCACGACAACTGGGGCCCCGGCCTGTGGACCGACATCGACAACGTCGACACCCTGTACGAGAACAACCTGGTCGAGGACAACGCCGACACCGGCATCTTCCACGAGATCAGCTACTCCGCGGTGATCCGCAACAACACCGTCCGCCGCAACGGCTACGACCGGGTCGGCGACTGGGTGTACGGCGCCGGCATCCTCGTCGCCCACTCGTCCGACGTCGAGGTGTACGGCAACACCGTCGAGAACAACCAGAACGGCATCATGGGCGTCCAGCAGGACCGCGGCAGCGGCGACTTCGGACCCCACCGGCTGGAGAACCTCGACGTCCACGACAACACGATCGTCCAGACCACCCGCCAGTGGGCCGCCGGGGTCGCGCAGGACGTGGGCGACGACAGCGTGTTCGACCGGAACATCCGCTTCGACTGGAACCACTATACCCTGGGGTCCGCCGACGGTCGCTGGTTCGAATGGGCGGACGGCCAGCGGGACAAGGACGATTGGGTCGACGAGTACCGCAACGACGTGAACGGGACCTTCGAGTGGTAGCCTGACCGGGAATCCCGACCTCCTTTCTTCGGGCGGCCGCCCCCCCTCGCCTGCGTCGTCGGGACGGGCAGGGATCCGGGTGGCCGCCCTTCCTTCGTCCCGATCCGCCTCTGGTCGCCGGAGCCGCGCGATCTCCCCCCCGATCCGTTATGTTCGTGGCAGCTATCCTTCAGGCCGAAACCGATCGTGAGCGAATCGACCCGCCCTCTCCGCCACGTGGCGCTCTTCTGCCACTCCCTCGACCGCCGCGCCATCGCGCGGCTGTGCTCTACCCTGTGTGCCGAGATCGCCGCCCGAATCCCCAGGGTGTCGCTCGTCGTGGTGAAGCGCGATCCGGAGGCGTCCGATCCCGCCGGCACGGATGTGGTGGTTCTCGGGGCGGCGATCGACCGCTCCGCCTTCGCCGTTCCCCGCCTCGCCGGCTGGCTCCGACGGGAGCGCCCGGACGTCGTCTTCAGCCAGCACAACGGTCCCAACCGGGCCGCGGTGACGGCGCGGGAGCTCGCCCGCGTCGGCACCGGGATCGTGACCGTGGAGCAGAACCACTACTCGACCTACGTCTCCCCGAAGGGCGGACGGTATTCGCATCTTCGGATCCGGGACATGGCGACAGGGTGGCTCTACCCGCGAGCCGACCGCGTGGCGGGCGTATGCCCGGACGTGGTGGAGGACCTGGAGGAGCGATTTCCCGGCGTCCGGGGCCGCACCACCGTTCTTCCCAATCCCGGGCCCGATCCCGCGGGGCTGGAGCGCCGGCTGGAAGGTGACCCCGCCCACCCGTGGTTCGACCGGACAGACGGGAACGCGGCACGGGTGATCTGCTCGGTGGCCAACGTGATCCCCCGCAAGGGACAGGACGTGCTGATCGAAGCCCTGCCCCGGATCCGACGCCGGTGCGGGGAGGTTCGCCTGCTCCTGGTCGGCCGTCTCGACAACGCCGAGTACGTCGACTCCCTCCGGGCCCGCGCCGACGAGCTCGCGGTGCGGGAGTGCGTCTCCTTCGCCGGCTACCGCGACGACCCCCTCCCCATCGTGGCGGCGAGCGACGTCTTCGCCCTCGCCTCGAGGAACGAGGGGATGCCCCTGGTGCTTCTGGAGGCGCTGGCGTGCGCGACCCCCGTCGTGGCGACCGCCTGCCACAGCGGACCCGCCTACATCCTGGAGGAGGGACGGGCCGGCCGTCTGGTGGAGCTCGACGACCCCGTCGCCATGGCGGAGGCGATCGGGGACGTTCTCGAGGATCCCTCGCTCCGGCGGCGGCTCGTGCGGAGGGGGAGCGAGCGCACCCGACGGTTCGTCCCGTCGCGCGTGGCGTCCGACTATCTCGAGGTGGCGCAGGAGGTTCGCGCCGCCACGTCGACGGTCTGAAGGACCGGACATCGCCGTTCTGAGGCGACTCCTCCGAGAATCCGCGTCCCGCGCCGAGGAGCTGTGGGGGCAGCGCCACGGGATGCTCGCCGGCCTGGTGGACTCCGGGCTCGCCTCGCTGGCGACCTTCGCGATCGGAGTGTACGCGGTGCGGGCGCTCGATCCCACCGTCCTGGGGGGATACGCGCTCGTCTACCAGGCGATCTTTCTGGTGGGGATGATCCCGGCCAACCTCGTCTTCACCCCTGCCGAGGTGATCGCCGTGGAGCACCCCGAGCCGGTACGCCCCGTGCATCTCGCCCGCTCGCTTCCCTACGGGGCGCTCTTCGCCATCCCGGCCGGCCTCGCGGTCGCGATCTGGATCCCGATCGCGCCGCCCGAGATTCCCGCCGGCGCGATCACCGCCCTCACGATCACCGGGATCGCCACCGCGATCGTCTCTCCGATACAGGATCACGTCCGCCGGGTCCTCCACTCCGGCGGCTACTCCCGGGACGCGGCCGTCGTCTCCGGGGTGCAGCTCGGCGTCGCCGGCGTCTCGATCGCCGTGCTCCACCTCGGCGGGTTCCCCGCCGTGTGGATCCCGTTCGGCGCGCTCGCGATCGCGAACGTCACGAGCTTCTCCATCGCCGTCGTCCTGGCGCGGCTCCGTACCCGGGGGAAGAGCGTCGAGCGGGAGCTCGAGTTCGGCGAGCTGGTCGCCGCGGGGCGGTGGCTGGCCGGGGGCGCCGCGCTCAACCCCGCCACCGGCTTCGTCTCCGCGGCGCTCGTCTCCCGCCTGGCGAGCGCGGCCGCCCTGGGATACGCGGAGGCGGCGCGGGTGGTCGCCCAACCGGTCTGGGTGCTGGCAGTGGGGCTCTCGGCGGTGCTCGGTCCCCGCTCCATGTCGGCGGCCCGACGGGGCGAGCGCGTCGAAGCGCGAAAGGTCTCCCGCGTCTTTCTGACGGTGGTGCTGGTGACCGGCGCCTGCGTGCTGGCGTGGCTCGGACCCGACTGGCCCCTCAACCCGATGGCGTGGCTGATGCCGGCGGCGTTCGCGGTGGAGGGACTCGTGGCCGCCTCGATCGTCGCCCAGATCCTGGCGGCGACCATCTTCCCCTACCGCTCCGAGCTGATCGGCGCCCGGAGGGAGGCGACCTACACCCGGATCGAGCTGTGGGGTTCCATCGTCCGGACCGCGGTCTCGGCCACCGCCCGGTTCACCCGGGCGTTCGCGATCCCGCTGGGCATCGTCGCCATCTGGGTCTTTCGGTGGTTCGCCTATCGTAGAGTGCTGCGGGGAGTGTACGCGAGCGAGGGTGGCGGGCCGGGAGAAGGGAAAGCGGTCGGGGCCTAGCCTTCGCGTCCTCCGCGGCTCCGCCCGGGATCGGGGCCCGTATCGAGTCGCTTCACCATCTGGCCGCCGTCCACCACGAGGACCTGTCCGGTGACGTGGGTGAGCCGGGTCGCGAGGGCGACGAAAACCCGAGCGACGTCCTCGGGCTCGCCGAGCCTGCCCAGGGCGGCGCCCGCCTCCAGCCGCTCGAAGTGTCCCTCCGCCCTGCTCCAGATCCGCTCGGTCCGCGGCGTACGAACGGTCCCCGGAGCGACCACGTTCACCCGGATCCCCTCCGGGCCGAGCGCAGGCGCCAGCGCGCGCGCCATCCCGATCAGGCCCGCCTTCGCGGCCGAGTAGGCCGGCATGCCGCAGCCGGTGAGCGCGTTCCACGACGAGGTGAAGGCGATCGACCGATCCTCGCCGCGGCTCTCCCGAAGCCACGGCAGGGCGGCGTGGAGGAGGTGGTATTGGGTCTGGAGATTCGCCTCGATCGAGGCGCGGAAGGTTTCGGGGGAGAGGGCCTCGGGATCGTCCTGGGTGGCCGGCTCCTCGGGGAGCGCCCCTCCCGCCACGCCGACCACGTGGAGGAGCCGCCCCCGTCCCCGCTCCCCCTCGATCGCCTCCGTCACCGGCCCGTACGCCCTCAGGTCCACCACCCGACCCGTGAAGCGCTCCCGGGCGAGATCCTCCACCGCCGGATCACGGTCGAGGCCCACCACCGCGTACCCCTCCTCGAGGAACGCGCGCACGGTGGCGGCCCCGATGGCGCCGGCCGCTCCGGAGACGAGAGCCACCTGCGGGCTTTCCCCGAGCTCGCTCACCGCCGGACCACCCGGTGCATCTCGACCTCCTCGATCGATCGCATCCAGTCGTCGCGATCGGCGGGGACCCTGCGGTCCTCCTCCCGGATCACCCGGAGGATCGGGCATCGCTTCTTCGACACCTGGTTGAACCATACCCGGCCGACCGAGGTCTTCGGCTCGGTGAGCGCCTTCCCCAGGGCCCACGCCTCCACCGCGGCCATCGCCGGTCGGTTCCACTCCCCGCTCAGGACCGCCGCCACCCCGGCGAGAATCGAGCCCTCGGCGGGTCCGAACAGCTTCGCGGCGAGGCGAACTCCCTCGGGATCGCTCTCCAGGAGGTCGACGACGCCCTTGACCCGGAGCCCCTCGGGATTCTTCCGACCCCCCGGACGGAGCCCGTTGAAGACGAGCTTGATGACCCCTTCCGAGCCGGGACGGATGCGTCGGAAGCCGCGCTCGTCGATCTCGGCCAGCTCCTGGAGGTCGTCGACGTCCATGAGCGTCGCCCCCCGGAAGGTCGCCAGCAGCTTCACGTCGAACTGGACCAGCCACGGCGAGTCGGGATCGAGGGCCACGTAATGGGGCCCCTGCGGGACGTGGCGACACACGATCGCCGGCCGGAGGCCGTTCTCGTCGAGCCATTCGAGCCACACCCGCTCGATCGCCGGCCAATCCTCGGCCGGGGCGAAGGAGTCGACGTCGCCGTGTCCCGTGAGGGCCGATTCCACGTTCTTCCACACCGACCACCGGGGGAACGCCCGGGTGACCCGCCGCAGCAGCGGGAGCCACAGCTCCGCCCGCTCTCCACTCCGTTTCACAGCAAGCCCTCCACCTGTTCGAGCCAGCGTCCCGTCACCGCGCTCCACCGGAACTCCTCGCGAATCACCTCCGCCGCCCGCGAGCCGATCTCGGCCGCCTCCTTCCGGCCCGTCGCCCGAATCCCATCCGCCAGCGACCCGGAATCGGGTTCCACGAGGATCGCGGCGTCACGGCCCGCAAGGTGGCGGCCGAGCGGGTACGGGGTCACGACCGTGGGGACGCCGACCGAGGCCGCCTCCGCGGGCGCGTTGCCGAACGCCTCCCACCGGGACGGGTAGACGAAGCCTCTGGCGCGAGCGAGCATGCCGTACTTCACCTCCCCGTAGACGGGATCGCCGATCGACACCCACCGCTCGAGGCCGAGCGAGGCCACCCGCCGCCGGATCTCGTCCTTCCCCCCGATCCGTGCGTCCGGGCCGTGGAGGCGAAGCGGAGGGCGCTCTCCGGGATCGAGCAGGGCCAGCGCCTCGATCAGCATGTCGATCCCCTTGTGCTCGGGATCGAACCGGCCGTACCACAGCAGGTAGCCGTCGTTGCCCCCGTCCCACCGGAACTCGTCGCGGATCTCGACCCCGTTGGGTGCCACGACGATGTCCCCGTCGTAGCCGAGCGAGCGGACGTACTCCCGCTGGGAGTCGAAGAAGACGTGGATCGCGCGGGCCCCCATCACGAGATTCCGCTCCCACACCCTCCACCAGAGCCGCTTCAGCGGGCGCTTCCGCGCGCGGATCCGCGGATCGTACGCCCCGCGCGGCTCGAGCAGATACGGGACGTCCACCTTTCTCGCCACCGCTCCCGCCCGGACGTTGTGGAGCACCCAGGCGGAATGGAGCACCATGAGGTCGGCGTCGGCCAGGCACTCGTCGAGGCCGATCGGCACCTTCCACGGCCAGCCGGCGTGACGGATCGGGACGAGCTCCACCGATCCCGGCGTGGCCGGCGCCGAGCCCTCATCGTAGGCGATCCGGACGGCGACGTCTGCGGAGGAGAGCTCCAGCGAGTGGTGCCAGACCGAACGGGTGATCCCGCCGTCCCCCACCAGCGCGCGCGGATAGTACCGGACGATTCGAAGGTCATTCGTGGAATGCATCCCGTCCCCCGATGTAGCGAACGCTTCGCCTCTCGTCCACCGCCGGACCGCCGCCGGGGCCGGATGCTGGCCGCCGTGGTCCCGAAATTGCAGCTTCGTCCGGGCGATGACGAACCGAGCCTCGCGATCGCGCGTCCTCCTGCTGGCCCTCGGTCTCGCGATCCCGGCCTGCACTGGTTGCGAGTCCGGCGGCGGGGGGGCAGGCCCCGACCCCTCCCCGGGGGCGGGGTTCGTCCTCTTCCTTGTCGGAGATCCCGGACACCTCAACGTGTCCGAGCAGGGAATCCGCGACCGCCTCGGACGGCTGGGCCACGAGTTGAGGATCCGCGACGACGACGGCTTCTCCACCTCCGACGCCGACGGCTGCTCCCTGGTCGTGATGAGCAAGACCGTCACCTCCACCACGATCGGCGACCGGCTCAAGCCTGTCGGATGCGGGGTCTTCTTCTGGGAGGACAACCAGCAGAAGTTCGACATGCTGGCGACGATCGACAACGACGGCTCGGGCGGAACCGCCTGGCACGCGGCGGAAGACGACGTGTTCGTCCGCGGGGACGCCCCCACGGAGCTCCGCGCCGACCTCGCCGGGGAGCGCCTCTTCTACATCGAGCTCGACGAGATCACCTGGGCCCCTCGGGGAGACCTGATACCGGACGCCACCGTCGTCGCCGAGTTCGGCGAGGCCGGCGGCCAGCCGGTCTACTACGTCCTCGACGCCGGCGACCGCCTGGCCGACGGCAGCGACGCGGCGGGACGAAGGGTGTACTTCGGGCTCTACGACGACACCTTCCGGCTGCTCACCCCGGAAGGGCTCTCGCTCTTCGACGCCGCCGTCGCTTGGGCGCTCGGCGGCTGAACCGCGGCCTTCAGGAAAAAGAGCGTCCAGGCGGCGATCCCGAACAGCTTCAGGCTCTCCTCCGTCCACGTCCGCCAGGCGGCCACCGCCTCGGGCTCGACCAGGTCGAAAACCTCGGAAAGCCCGAAGAGCACGAGGGCGGCGAAGAGCACGCCCCGGCCGACGGCGCGGACCTGGCCCCGGAACGCCACCGTCCAGAGGAGCACCAGGATCCCGTACACCGCGAGCGTCGCCTCCTCGGGAACCCCCAGGAAGCGGGGCAGGATCCATTCGTGGACCATGAAGAAATCGTCGACGAGGAAGATCCCGGTGAGGGTCGCGCCGGCCAGCAGGAAGCGGCCCCGGCTCGTCGCCCCATCGGCGAGGCACCATCCCGTGATCGCCACACCCGCGCATCCCGCCCACAGGAATACCCCCGCGTTCGAGGCGAAGCCGGTGTAGACGGGGATCTCCGCTGTCGAGAAGAGATCCCGGGTGAACACGGCGACCGGCTCGTCGAGGGCCCGTGAGAGAAGGGGAAGGGCCAGGACGAGCACCGTCACCGCGAGGGAGAGCGCCCACGCGACCCTCGTCGACGAGCCCCGTCGTTCCCCGGGATCGCGGCTCATCGGGCCGACGCGGCCGGCTCTCGTCCCGGGGCCTGCTCGAGGAGCTCCGTGTAGACCCCCATCAGCCGCCGGTAGCCCGCATCCCCGGTGTATCGGGCCTCGTACTCCGCGCGCGCGTGCCGCCGCATGGCCTCGAGCGCCGCGTCGTCCCCCCACAGCTCCTCCACCACCTTCGCCAGCGCCGCGGGGTCACCGGGCCGGAACCGGACCCCGTTGCGCCCCTCCTCCACCATCTCCACCATCACGCCGAGGTCGCTCGCCACCACGGGGAGACCGATGGCGAAGGCCTCCAGCACCACCAGGGGCCACCCCTCGTACCACTTCGACGGCACGATCAGCATCCGGGCGCTCCGCATGCTGTCGAGGACCTCCGCCCGTGGGAGCCGACCCGTCCACTCCACCGCCGGATTCCGATCCGCGGCCGCCTCCACGCGCCACGCCTCCGGCCCATCCCCCACGATCCGGAGGGGAACGCCTTCCATGCGGTCCCACGCCGCCAGCAGGGTATCGACCCCCTTCTCCTCGTCGAGGCGTCCGACGAACAGGGCGAACTCGCCCCCGGCCGGCCCCAGCCCGGGGTCCGGCTCGACGTGGTTGGGGTGGACGACCATCCGGTCCGGCGGCAATCCTCCCTCGGCGAACAGCTCGCGGGCGAACTCCGACAGGACGAGGTAACGGTCGACCCGGGTGCGCCAGGTGCCGAGTGCGCGGTGCACGGCGAGCATCGCCGACACCGCGGCCGACGCCGCTCGGCTGTCCCGGTAGCACGCGTGGAGGACGCCGGGCCAGGGGACGCTCTTGCCGACGCAATCCTCGCACGACGCCCCGTCGCGGAAGAGGCGCGCCATGGGACACACCAGGCGGTAGTTGTGCAGGGTCTGGACCACCGGGACGCCCTCGGCCCGAACGGCCCCGTACGCGGCCGGAGAGATCAGGGGAAAGGTGTTGTGGAAGTGGACGACGTCCGGGCGCTCGCGGCGGACGACCGAGCGGATCCGGCGGGCCGCGGTCGGGTTCCACACCGTCGCCCCCGCCGCGACGAGGCTGCTCATCTCCGGGATGCGCCGGTTCTCCTCGGTGAAGCGGACCACCGTGTGTCCGCGCGACTCCAGCAGCTCGCCCTCGGCCTCGAACACGACGTCCTCCCCCCCCGGACGGATGTAGCGCTCGTGAACGAGAAGCGCCTTCATCGGTCCCGCTCCCGCTTCTGGACCTCGATGGCGGCGATCCCGAAGCCCACGAGGCTCCAGAGCCAGATCCCGCCCTGGGGTCCTTCCAGGAAGACGTCGAACGTCCCGTTGATCAAGAACGCCGCCCATCCCGCCAGGATCCACAGATTCACCCGGGCCCACCACTCCTCGCCCTCTCTCCGCGCGATCCCGTACGCCCGCAGCAGGCTCGCCGCGAAAACCCCGTGCAGGGCCATCCACAGCAGCAGACCCGGCACCCCCGAGCGCGCCAGGACCGTAAGGTGGCCGTTGTGGGGGCTCCGGAGCGATTCGTCCCGGGTGACCTGATAGCCGTCGGCGCTGGCGAGGTTCACCCCGTACCCCTTCCCGGTCCAGAAGTGGGGGCCGAAGACGGTGTACTCCACGATGTCGCCCCACCACCGCTTCCGCCACTCCACCGTCGACCGCAACCCCTCGTTTCCGGCGAGGCCCACGGTGCTCGCTGCGTTCCGGACGAGCTGGCGCGCCGATACCTCCCGCCCGCCGCCGAGATCCACCTCCACGTCGAGGGCGACGAGCGTCGCCGCCAGCACGAACGCGGGGACGAGGACCCGGAACCAGCGGAAGGAGGGGCGCAGCAGCAGGATCAACCCCAGCGCGCCGACGGCCGCCACCATCCCGCCCCGGTTCTGGGTGGCGGCCAGGAGGAAGCCGCCGAGCCACACCGCCCACCACACCCACTCCAGCCACCCCCGGGAGCGCGAGCGGTCGCTCCCGTAGAGGCCGAGCACCAGGAACGCCCCCGCGACGGCGAGGTGGACCGCCAGGTCGCCCGGCTTCACGTCCACCAGGGCCACCGACGAGCCGGGGACCGAGGGCAACAGGGCCGTGGCCCGCTCGCTCAGGACCAGGCCCAGGGGGCCGAGCACGAGAAGCCACGGCAGGAACCGCCGATAGCCGGACACCGTCCGCTCCATCCAGCCGGTCCGAAGCAACGCCGCCGCCGTGAGGACGGCGAAGATCGCGTAGCCCCACAAAACCGCGTCCCGCAGGGCGGACACGCCGTGGGTCTCCAGATACGGGACCGTGCGGAACGCCCCCCACGCCATGTAGGCCGCGACGGCCCACGCCACCGGGGATCGAAACGTTCTCGAAAGCCTGCCGCTCACGACCGCCGCGAGCCCCCCCAGACCCAGCACGAGCTCCCCTACGAACACGGGGGGCGCACCCAGATACGCGAAGCCCCGTCCCATCAGCGCGTAGCCGCCGAGGACGACGCCGAGAACGACCAGAAACCAGCGCGACAGGCGGGTTCGCTCGCCGAGCCCGGCGGCGAGGAGCACCATCACGACCACCATGCCGGCCGCCAGCAGCGGGGCGAGGAGGACTCCCAGCGCCACCGCGAGCGCGCCCCCGAGGAGCGCCGCGATCGTCCACGGCTCGACCCGCCGGGACGCCGGGGCATCGCCGAGGAACGGGAGGCTCCGGGTCCACGATCTCACGGGGATCCCTCCACCTCGCCCACGATGGCGCAAACGGTGGACACGACCTCCTGCAGCGGGTGCGCCGCGTTCACGTACCGACCCTCGGGCGCCACCTCCGCCAGGCGGCGGTATTGCTCCCGCTGGCGGGCGAGCTCGGCGACGCCGACCTCCTGCTTCCGCCGGCGGAGGACCTCCACGGGGGCGTCGAGCACCACGAGGGCGTCGGGCCGCGGAACGGTGCGCGCCAGGATCTCGACCACCCGCTCCGGGCCGTCGTAGCGGTAGCGGAGGGGATCGACGATCAGGTCGTCGAGATAGCGGTCGAACAGGACGAGCGCCCCCGCGCGCACCGCCGGCCGCACCACGCCCCAGTAGCCCGTCCAGTAATCCACCCACCACCACGCGAGCGTCGCCGTCGAGGCCATCCCCCCTCGAGGCGGCTGGGCGTGGGGCGCCGTCACGGGCGAAGACGGCCGATAGCGACGCCCTCCGTGGGGGCGCAGGTGGTAGCGATGCACGTCGGCGAACCGGTCTCCGATCTCCCTCTCCACCCCGTCCAGGACGGACGACTTGCCGCTCCCGTCCGGTCCGAGGATGGCGAGCCAGGCACCCCGGCGCGTCCGGCGGGCGGTCCGGCCCTGCGCTCTCACGCCACGCTCCTCGCTCATCGTTTCGCCTCCATCCGATCGAGGGCGGCGAGAATGCCCCGGGCCAGCCAGGAATCCCGCACGCGGTCCCGTTTCAGGATCGCCTCGCGCCAGTAGCCGGTCGTCTCCCGGGCGGCCCCGTCCGGTGGCGCGTCGCCGTGGACCGCGGCGCGGGTCGCCAGGTAGAAGACCCGGTCGGCGTCTGGCGGGCCCCATCCCGCGCGCTCCCAGTCGAACAGCAGGAGCACCCCGTCGGCGAGGCGCCTCAGGTTCCACGGGGTGAAGTCCCCGTGCATCGGCCTCCAGTGCGCGGGCGCGTCCGGCGGCCGGGAGAGCGCCGAGAGCCCCGCCTGGACCTCTTCGAGGATCGTGCCCAGCGGCGGATCCGCCGGCTCCCGGGTGGGCTCGGCGGGGAGTGATCCGGTCAGGATCCAGTGCCAGCCGTCGATCGAGCCCGCGTCGAGGACCTCCGGCACGGCGAACGACCGGGGATCGTGGCCCCCCATCGCCCGGATCGCCTCTCTCTCGTTCCCGATGGATCGCCCCGCTCCCCCCAGCTTCACGAACCCCACCGGCTCGTCCTGGCGGGAAAGCAGGGCGGAGAAGCCGGCCCCGACGCTCTCGAAGACCCCCGTGGCCCGAAGGCGTCCGAATCGACGGCTCCACTGCTCCACCAGCTCGGGCCAGAGAGGACACTCGCGCTCCGGCTCCCACGTCACCTCGCGGCCGGGGAGGACCCCCGTCCCGAAGAGCTCGACCGCCGCCCGCGCCACCCGCTGTCCCCACACCGCCCGGGCACGGCACGCCGGGTAGAGCGCCAGCGCCGAAAGCGCGGCGCGGCGGGACGACGTCGACAGGAGCAGGTTCCCGCCGAAGGGGGGAAATCGCTTGTAACGCACGAGGTCACGATAGGGATCGGGGAGCACCGACCGCAACGAAGACTCCGCGGGCTCGATCCGAGCGGCCGGAGCCTTCATCGGCCCGGCTCGCTCAGGAGATGGATTCGAGCTCGAAGCTCCGCACGCCGAGCACCTGGAGCAGCACCGACCACACGAACAGCGGGTTGTTCACGCAGTAGCGCCGCCCCAGCCGGCGCGGCTCGCTCAGCAGCCGGTAGAGCCACTCGAGGCCGGCCCGCTGCATCCATCCCGGCGCCTGCCTCTTGCGGCCGGTGTGAAAGTCGAACGCCGCTCCCACTCCGATGAGGACCGGGGCGCCGAGACGGCCCACGTGGGCGTCCATCCACCGCTCCTGCTTGGGCGTCCCGAGGCCGACCCACACGATGTCGGGGTTCGCGGCGTCGATCCGCTCCACCACCGCGGCATCCTCCTCCTCGGTGAGCGGGCGGAACGGGGGGGAGTACGCCCCCGCGATCTCGATTCCCGGAAATCGCTCCTCGAGGCGCTCGGTCAGGAGCTCGGGCACCCCCTCGGCGCCGCCGTACAGGAAATGGCGCCACCCCCGCTCCACCGAGCGCTCGCAGCACGCGAGCATGAGATCCGGCCCGTAGACGCGCTCCACCTCGCGGAATCCCGCCAGGCGGCTCAACCACACCAGCGGCATCCCGTCCGGGGTGACCATTCCGGCGCGGTTGTGGATCGTGCGGAGCTCGGGGTCGCGCTGGCTCTCCATCACCCCGTGGACTCCGCTGACGCACACGTAGTTGGGCTCGCGCCCGGCGATCCACCCTTCGATCCTCCGGAGAGCCGCCTCCATGTCGACGGGGCTCACTCCGACACCGAGGACGTTGGCGTGGGCCGTCATCGCTCAGGCCGCGCCGGCCCTCTCGGCGGCCTTCCCCGGCTCGTCCTCGTCGGCCAGCCGGTCGGCGACCTGCCTCTCGATCCACGCGTAGGTGCGGGCGATGCCTTCCTCGAGCGAGATCTGCGGCGTCCATCCCAGAACCTCCGCGAGGCGGGAGTTGTCGGAGTTGCGCCCCCGCACGCCCTGCGGTCCCGGGACGTGCTTCCTCTCCACCTCGATTCCCGCGGCGTGGGCGATGATGTCGACGAGCTCGTTGATCGTGACCATCCGGTCCTGCCCGATGTTGAGGGGCTCGCCGTGGTCGGAGCGCATCAGCCGGTGGATCCCGTCCACGCAATCCTGGACGTGGCAGAAGGATCGGGTCTGTTCGCCGTCCCCCCAGATCTCCACCTCGGGATCGCCGGTGAGCTTGGCGTAGGCGACCTTCCGGCACAGGGCGGCCGGCGCCTTCTCGCGCCCGCCTTCCCACGTGCCGAGAGGACCGTAGATGTTGTGGAAGCGGGCCACCCTGGTCTCGAGATCCGTATCCTCCCGGTAGTGCCCGCACAGCCGCTCGGTCACGAGCTTCTCCCAGCCGTAGGCGTCCTGGGGCTGCGCCGGGTAGGCGTCCTCCTCCTTCAGCGGCGTCACGTCGGCGTCCGTCTGGCGGTACTCGGGGTAGACGCAGGCCGAGGAGGAGAAGAAGAGGCGCTTCGCGCCGTTCTCGCGCGCTGCCTCGACCGTGTGGGTGCTGATCAGCAGGTTGTTGTGGAGAATCTGGGCGTGGTTGCTCGAGATGAACCCCATCCCCCCCATGTCCGCCGCCAGGGAGTACACCTCGTCGATCCCCTCGGTGGCCTCCAGGCAACGATCCCAGCGGCGCAGGTCGAGGATCCGGAACTCATCCGCGTCGGTCGCGGAGAACTCCGGCCGCTTCAGATCCGCTCCCCGGACCCAGTAGCCGCACTCCTTCAGAAAGGTGACGAGGTGGTGCCCGATGAACCCTCCGGCGCCGGTGACGAGCACGCGCGTCTCCTCAGGCGTCATTTCGTACCTCCATCCTTCACGAACCGGTGAACGAGACGACCGAGAGGTGGGGGACGGCCTCCCGCTCCTCTTCCTGCGGCCCGACGTAGACGGTGACATGCTTCGAGAGATCCGACACGATCGGATCCGGAACCCGCGATCGGGGCCACCAGCGGACCCCGCTCCGTTCCACCGAGAGGAGGTCGATCTCCTCCTCCTCCGTCCAACCCGCGACGTGCGGGAGATCGGTGATCACGAGGCGCGCCTTCCGGGTGAGCCGGCGCAGGTCGGAGCGGCTGCGGTAGCGCGGAAACGAGATGTTCCTCCCCTCCCCACCCTTGGGACCGATCGACGCCTCCGTCATGCGGTCGACGGCCTCGCGGTTGTTCTCCGCGACGACGATCCGGACCGGCCACCGGTCCGCCACCGAGAGCGCGGCCGGCACGACCAGCCGCCAGCTCCCGGGCAGGGCGCCGTCGATCCTCTGATCGAGCGCCACCAGGACGTACCCCTCCTCGGTACCGGGCGGCAACGTCTTCTGGGGAGCCAGCGCCGGGGCGCCCTCTCGGGCGGAACGTCGGTCGAGAAGCCCGACGACGATGCCGAGGGTGAACAGGAGCGTCTCCAGCAGCACCAGCATGTCGAGAAGGAACGACTGGTGGTGGACGTAGTAGAGGTCGTACTCGATGTTCTCGTGGATCTCCGCGTGGCGATCGGGACTGAGCTGCCACAGGCCCGTGATGCCGGGACGCACCCGCAGCCGCTTTCGCTCGAGCGGCCCGTACTCCTGGACGAGGTGGGGCATCTCGGGTCTGGGACCCACGAGGCTCATCTCCCCCCGCAGCACGTTGATCAGCTGGGGCAGCTCGTCGATCCCCGTCTTCCGCAGGATCCGTCCCGCGCGGGTGATCGTCGGTACCCCTCCGTCGCCCGGCGGCGAGGAGGCGTACGGCGGGGCATCGCTCCGCATCGTCCGGAACTTGTACATCCGGAAGGTGGTCCCGTCCTTCCCGACCCGCTGCTGGGTGAAGAGGGCGGAATCGGCCCCCTCGAGCCGGATCATCGCCACCGTGAGGGCCCACACCGGCGCGGTGATCACGATCAGGAACGACGCGGCGACCAGATCGAACGCCCGCTTCAGCACCTTGCCGGCCCGCCGGCTCGGCGGGCGATGCGGCCGCAACACCGGGATGGCGCTCATCTCCTCGATCCGCAGCTGGTCGGAGCGCACGTCGCCGAGGCTCGGCACGACCCCGAGGGAGATCCCCAGCCGATCGCACAGCCGGATCGCCTCTCGCTGCCGCTCGGAGCCGAGGGCGGCCTCGACGACCAGCACCTCGTCGACGTCGTGTCGGGGGACCAGCTCCTCGAGATCCTCGAAACGCCCCAGCACCGGGGCCTCGAACAGCGTAGGATCGGTCTGGTCGATGCGGCAGCGCACCTGGCTCCCGACCGGCACCTGGTCGTCGAGGAAACCGACGACCCTGGAGCCCAGCTGGGGAGCCTCGAGCGTCTTCTTCATCAGCAGCTGGCCGGTCCGGTCGCACCCGTAGACGAGCGTCCGCCGCCCCAGCAGTCCCGCGAGCTGGAGCTTGCGCGCCAGCGCGCTCATCCCCCTCCGCTCGAGGATCAGGAGGAGGGCGGAGAGCCCGATCGCTCCGACCAGCAGCCCCCGGGAGAACCCCACCAGGTCGAGGAAGAAGAGGAGCGCGAAGACGAGCGCCGCCGAGAGCATCACGCCCACCACGGCGGTCTCGAGCTCCCACAGGTTGAGGACCGTCGCCCGCCCCCGGTAGAGGCCCTGCTGGGCGAAGACGGCGATCGTCACCAACGCGAAGAGGCCGGTGAGGAGGGCGAAGGAGGCGCCGTCCGAGGCCGGCCCCGCCATCCACCCGCGTTCGATGCCCACCAGATGGATCCCGCGGGCGAGCGCGAAGGCGAGTCCGATCGCCGCCAGATCCGCGAGCGCGCGGAGGGCCACGAGCTCCCACCATCGGATCCGGGAGCCGAAGCGTCGCGGCGAGCCGGCGGACACGACGTCGTCGGAGACGGACATCGCCGTCTACCTCGTGATCAGAATCGCCGAGGTCGTGAGGATCGTACCGATCAGGAAGGTGGCGTTTCGCTCGACCCAGCTCCGCCTCGGGACCAGGATCTCGTCCCCCGACTGGACAGCGCCAATGCCGACTCCCTGGTCGAGTCTGGCCCGGATCCGCGATCCCTCGCGGAGGATCCGGATATCGTCGGCATCGCCGTTCGGCGTCACCCCCCCGGCCAGGGCGATCGCGTCGCCGAGCGTCATGGTGGCGTCGACGTGGTAGAGGCCCGGCTGGCGCACCTCTCCGAGGATCCGCACCCTCCGCAGGAACGTGATCTGGGCAGGCTGGTTTCGGAGTTGGCGGTCGTACTCCGCCTCGAGCTGCCGCTTCACCTGCCGTGCCGGGCGACGGGTGACCTGCCGAGCCCCGAGGATCGGCAGGGAGACGACGCCGGTCTCGTCGATCAGGTACTCGCCGCTCAGGTCGGGCTCCTGCCACAGGAAGACGCGGACCTTGTCACCGGGATGCAGGGGGCTCGGGGTCGCGCGGACCGACTCGCGGCCGTCCCGCTGCGCCATCGCCGGGGTCGCGGCCACGAGCGCGAGGCTCGCCAGAACGGCGGCCGCGAGGGAGATCGCTGCCGGGGTCGGATTCGGATCACGCATGATAGGCGTAGGTCTCGTAGCTGTACTGGCCGGGCAGGTTCACGTCGTTGAACACCACCCCCAGAACCGTGGCTCCGGCCCGACGCAGCCTCTCGAGCGTGAGCTCGAGCGCCGATCCGTCGGTGACCCCGTCCCGCACGACCACGACCGCGGCGTCGACGCTGCCGATCACGGCGGCGGTGTCGGGCAGCACGTTGAGCGGAGGAGTGTCGATGACGACCAGGTCGTACACCGCCCGGGCGTCGGCCAGAATCGCATCGAAGTAGCTGGTCTCCAGAAGCTCCGCCGCGTGCGGGGTCGGCCGGCCGGACGGCATGACCGAGAGGGTGTCGATGTCGTCCACCAGCACCGTGCGGCGGGCCTGCCGGGGGGAGGTCTCCCCTCCCAGAAGCTCGCTCAGGCCCGGACTCGCCTCGAGGTCGAGGAAGCGCGCCACGCCGCCGGCGCGCATGTCCGCGTCGACCAGCAGCGTGTGGACGCCGAAGGCCGCCCGGGTGAGAGCGAGGTTGCACGCCACGAACGTCTTGCCGTCCTCGCGGCTGGCGCTCGTGACCGCCAGCGATCGGAGGTCGCCGTCGACCACCCGGCGGGCGAGGAACTGGAGGTCCGATCCGAGGCTGCGGAACGCCTCGAGCGCGACCTCGCGCCCGTTCCCGGCGAACCGGTCGCGGCCGAGCCGGTTCTCCGCCCGCGGGGAGCGCAGCGCGGGGAGGAGGCCGGCGCCGGCCTCCCCCTCCTCCACCTGCGGACGGATCGTCTCGTCGACTCTCAACGGCTCGGCGGCGAGCACCGGGGCCGACCGCTTCACGTACGGGATCATGGCGAGGATCGGGAGGTCGGTGTGCCCCTCGAGCGCCGTGCGCCCGTGGATGCGGGTGTCGGCGTGCTCCCGCACGAAGGCGAGCGCGAGCCCGAACCCGAGCCCGAGGACCAGCGCCAGGACCAGGTTCATCGCCGGCTTCGGGAAGGCCGGCTCCAGGGGGAGCGAGGCGGCGTCGACCACCCGCACCCGGGGGCGATCGACCGCCTCGGCGATCCTCGCCTCCCGGAGCCGGGTCTGGAGCAGCTCGTGGATGTTCCCCAGCGAGGAGACCTTGCGCTCCAGCCGGGCCATCTCCACCTGCCGCTCCGGAAGATTCTGCAACCGGCCGCCCGACTGGCCCAGAACGCGATTCAACGAGGCCACCTCGGAGCCGAGCGAGCGCTCGTAGCTTCGGGCCATCTGGCCCAGCTGTCGCTCGATCGCGGCGATCCGCTCGTCGAGGGCGGCCAGCTCGGGGTTGACCCGGCTGCGTCGCTGCGCGAGGTCGCTGCGTCGATTCTCGAGCTCGGCCAGTTGGGTCAGAAGCTGGGAGACGGCCTGGTTCTGGAGCAACGACGGGAAGCTCGCGAGGTCCCGATACGCCCGGGTTCCGCTCGTCCGATCCGCGCGGTCGAGCAACCGGGACAGCGCCTCCCGCTCGGCCTCCATTCGATCACGACGGGCGCGCACGCCGGCGTAGTTGCGGACCTCCTCGATCGCCTGCTCCCCGAGGGCGACTCCCCGGTTCTCCCGCGCGAATGCCTCGAGGGTGTCCTCCGCGGCCGCGAGTCGCTCCTCGTATTCGGCGACCTGCTCCTTCAGGAACGCGGCGGTGTGGGCCGCCGAGGAACGGTGCAGCTCGGTGCGGAGGCCGACGTACTCGCGGGTGATGGCGGAACACAGGTCCTGGGCCATCCGGGCGGTCGAGGCCTCGCAACGGATTTCGAGAATCTGACCGTCCTCCGCCGGCGGGGACACCGAGACCCGCTTCCGAACCGCGCTCACCGACTTCGGAAACGCCGTCACCCGGATCGCGAGTTCGTCGAAGCCGGGCGCCTCCGGCAGCCGGAAGGAGAGGCCCGCGAACGCCATCTCGTCGCCCGGCTCGGCGGTGTCGAGCTCTCGCTCGTCGGACTTCGAGCGCACCACGTACGATCCGTTCGACCGCGCGAGGACGTACGCGCCGGGACGGGCGTCGGAACCCGCCCGGAATCCGTTCAGCAAGTCCGACGGCCGGTGCGTCCCGCCGTCCGACTTCAGCGTCACGTGGGCGTCGAGCGAGTCGACCGCGTCGGAGACGACGCGCCGGCTCCGGATCAACTCCGTCTCGGTCTCGAGGGTGGTGATCTGCTCCACCCGCTCGAGCACCGCGAGCCCCGGGATCTCCGCGGCCTCCCCCTCGCGCTCCGACTGCTCCACCAGAACGGTGGCGGTCGACTCGTAGGACTCCGGCCACAGCATGGTGAGCACGCCGGCGACCACCACCACCGCCGCGGTCGCGGCCACGATCGTCCAGCGGCGTCGGACCAGCGCCCCCCGGATCGTGTCCAGATCGGCCGCCTCCGATCGCCGTTCCGCGCTCTCCGCGGATCGCCCGGGAGCGACCTCCTCGGGCCGCCGGTGGGGCAACAGGGGGGAGGGGAAGTTCATCGGACGGGGGGCTTAGGCGTGGATGGAGGTCGGGAGGCGAAAGTTCTTGGCATTTCGAGTGAAAGCGTGGGGTTGATCATACCGCATATCGGGAGTCCGGACAAGCGCGTACGGGCGGGCGTCACGCGGGCTCTCCGGTGGACCGGCCCGTGTCCGCTCCTCTCTCGATGCAATGTCCAGGCCAAATCGTCACGGAAAGCGGGGTCTCCGGCGCTGCCCGGGGATCGTGCCTCCTCCCGCGGGCCTCGAGGGGCCGCGAACGGGCACACCAGGAGAGCCGAAAACGCGGGCCGGATCGCGTTTCGCAACCCGGCGAAGAGGCGGCTCTACGCCGCCCGGCTCAGGCGGGAATGAGCAGCGCGGTACCGTACATGATCGCCAGCCCCGCCAGGGCTCCGGCGAGGACCTCCCCCCGCCACGGTCCCATCTCCGCGGTGGAGCGCGTGGCCACGAGACGCCCCACCTCCACGACCACCTGCACGATCGCGCCGGCCCCGACAGCGAGGAAGAGGCTTCCCCAGAGCGGATCGAAGACGAACCCCCCGATCCAGCAGCCGATCACCGCCGGACCGCCGGCCAGCAGCGCGAGCCAGGCGAAGTGGAGCAGCCGCGGCTTCGATTCCGCCAGCGGCGCCGCGATGCCGATCCCCTCGGTGACGTTGTGGAGGGTGAACCCCACGACGAGGAAGGTCCCCAGCCCGACCGCGCCCGTGGAGAGGGCGGCTCCGATCGCGAGACCCTCGCCGAAGTTGTGGAGGCCGATCCCGAGCGCGATGAAGCCGGCGAGCGCGAGCGGCTCCAGGGTTCCCCCACCGGCCCGGCGCCGCTCGCCCACGGCGAGCAGGCCCACCAGCGTGGCGATCGCGACCGTCCACACGAGGATCGGGGCGTGGAAGCCCGACGCGACCTCGCCGGCGAGCTCCACGGCCTCGGCCATGGTGTCGATCGCGAGGAAGACGAGAAGCCCCACGGTGAGGGCGAGGACGAAGTCGAGCCCGCGCTCGCCCAACCGAGTGAGAAACGGGTGGGTGGCCAGCCCGAGGGCGACCGGGACCACGCCCACGTACACGCCCAGCAGGGCGAGCCGGAGAAACCACCCGAGGCCGGCGGTCGGGGTCTCGGTGGCGACCGCGATCTCCTCCTCGAAGGTGACCCCGTTGCGCGAGATCAGCTGGATCTCGTGCGCTTCCCCCTCGACCCAGCGGTACGGAATCTCGACCGTCGCCCGCTTGAGCCGGCCCACGGTGGCCTCCGGCTCGATCGAGAACGCCCACACCGCGTCGTCCACCACCACCTGGTGGATCGAGACGGGATCGGGCCCGCCGTTGACGACGTGGAGCACGATCCGGCCCGGCTCGGGCAGCTCGATCCGGTCGACCGTGAGCTCCTCGATCGGCGGCGCGGCGCGCTCGAGGCCCACGCCGCGGGCGAGCAGGAAGGCGAGCACCCCGACGATCGCCACGACGACGGTGAAGCCGACCAGGGGGCCGGCGAGGCCGCCGGAGTCACGCCTCGGCGACATCGAAGAACCCCATCCACCCGAGCTCGGCGAACTCGCTCTGGTGGGCGTGGAACATGAAGTGGCCGGGATGGCGGAACTCGAGCTCGAGAACGTGCCGCTCGCCCTGGCAGAACATCACCGTGTCGGTGAACTCGTCGGGCTCGAGCCGGGTCCCGGTGCGATACACGTCGAAGAAGTTCGCGTGGACGTGAAGCGAGTTGACGAGGTCGAACTCGAGGGTGTTGATCACGTAGAGCCGGACCCGCTCCCCCACCGTCGCCGGCAACGGATGGCGCATGTAGTGGAAGGCGACCGTGTTGACGGCGTAGAACTCGTTCTCCGCGTCGAAGTTGGTGTCGAAACCGTTCATCACGAACACATACTCCCGCGCCTCCGGCCGCCCCTCGGCGGGATCCACGATGAACGCGCCGTAGAGCCCCTTGTGGATGTGGCGCTTCAGCGGGGTGGTGTGACAGTGGTACAGGTGGAGGCCGAAGGGATCGGCGTCGAACTCGTAGACGAAGGAGTCGCCCGGCTCGACGATCTCGAACACCCCGTCCATGTTCGCCGGGTGGAACCCGTGAAAGTGGATCGTGTGGGGGTGGCTTCCGGCGTTGCTGAAGTTCACCCGGATCCGGTCGCCCTCCGTGCACCGGATCGTCGGGCCCGGCACGCGGCCGTTGTAGGTCCACGCGGGGAACCACACCCCGGGAGCGATTTCGATCTCCTTGTCGACGGCCACGAAGTCGTACTCGCGCAGGGTGCGGCCGTCGGGGAGGGTGGAGGCTCGCCCGTAGTCGAAATCGGTGGCGAACGCGGTGGGGTCGAAGCCGTCCGGGGAGATGTCCTCCACCGGTCCCGTGCCCCCCGCCCCGTGGAGATTCGGAACCTCGGTCCGGGGCTCGAGCTGCTGCTGCCGCCCGCTCAGTCCGAGGGTGGCTCCCCCGAGGGCGGCCAGTCCCGCGGCCGCCCCGCCCTTCAGCAGGGTTCGACGCGAAAGCCCCTTCGGCTTCTCCGGCCCGTCGGGGGGATCGGTCCGATCGGATGCGTGGTTCGGTGTCTCGCTCATGATTTAGACATGTCTAATTATCGCGCGCGTCCGGGGCCCCGTCAAGCCCCGAGGCTTCTCGCGAGCCGGTCCAGCGCCCGCCGGGCCTTCGGGTCCGCCACCGCCTCCCGGGCGGCGTCGATCCGGGAACGGAGGTGGGAGGCGGAGGGAGGCGGCGGAGAACCCGCATCGAGGGACGCGGTCAGCGCCGCGTCCCGCGGGGTGGTCGCCCGGCGGTAGGTCGCCTCCACCTCGTCCCCCTCCAGCGCCTCGGCGATCCCGATCGCCTCGGCGGTCCCCACGGCGTCCTCCTCCAGCCGAGCGGCGAGCCGGCGCGCCTCCTCGAGACCGCGGTCCACGTCGCCGGCCTCGATCTCCGCGTCCGCGAAGTGCCATCCCGCCCCCCGGAGGCGCCGCACCACCTGCAGCCGCTCGGCCCGGGCCAGCGCCCGGGTGGAGAGGGCCTGCCACAGCTCCCCCAGCTCCGGCCGCTCCGCGTCCCCGGCGAGACGCTCGTACACCTCGCTGGCGACCCGCTCCCTGCGGGAGAGGGTGTCGATCACGTAGGTCGTCTCGAGAACCGGGTCGACGTGGACGAAGGCGCGGTCGATCCGCGGGAGCCGTTCGATCTCGTCGGCCACCTCCTCGGCAACGTCGTGGCTCCGCAGCGTCGACAGCTCCTGGTCGACCTCGATGTGCGCCTCCACGTGGACGCGGTGCCCCACGTAGTGGGCCCGGACGTCGTGGACCCCCCGCACCCCGACCGCGCCGAGGGCGACCCGGCGGATCCGCCCGACCAGCTCGGCGCCGGGGCTCTTCCCCATCAGGTAGTCGATGTTCTGACGGCCGAACCGGTAGCCCCCCCACACGATCCACACCCCCACCCCCATTCCGGCCAGGGGATCGAGGGAGGTCCAGCCGAGGACGGCGGCGGTGACCCCCACGAGGGCGGCCAGGGACGTCCAGATGTCGTTCTCGCACTCCACCGCGTTGGCGAGGATCGCCGGGCTCTCCAGCGCCTCCCCCCGGCGCCGGAGGTAGCGGGCGAGCGCCAGGTTCCCGGCCATCGAGAACAGCAGCGCGCCGATGGCCCATCCGGGCAGCCCGATGGGCTCCGGCGTGCCGATCAGCCGCTCGATCGCCGCCCGGAAGATCTCGAAACCGAGGATCGCGGTGAAGATCGCCACCCCGAGCGCGGCGATCGCCTCCGCCCGGTGGTGTCCGAAGGGGTGGTCGACGTCGGGCTCCCGGTGGGCCACCTCGACCGACCACCAGATGGCGACCGACGCCACCACGTCCACCAGCGAGTTCACCGCGTCGGAGAGGAGCGCGATCGATCCGCTGAAGAAGCCGATCGTCCCCTTCACCGCGAAGAGCAGCGTATTGCCGGCGATCCCCACCCCGGTGGCTCGCCGGGCGCGGGCGTGACGGGAGCGTGTCACTCCACCGTGGCGATCGGGTGCTCCATCGGCTCCTCGTGCCCGGGCGGGATCTCGGGCTCGATCTGGATCGTGGTGTGGTCGATCCCGTACTCCTGCAGCAGCAGGCGGTTCACCCGGGCCAGCACCATCTCCCCCGCGGCCTCGTGGGAGCACACCACGTGGACGGAGAGCGCCGGATATCCGGACGTGATGGTCCACACGTGGAGATCGTGGATCTCGTCCACCCCCTGCAGCCCCAGGAGGTCCTCGATCAGGGCGTCGACGTCCAGGTCGCGCGGCGCCCCTTCGAGGAGGATGTGGACCGCCTCCCGGACCAGCTGCCAGGAGGAGGCGAGGATCAGCCCGCCGATCACCACGCTCGCGATCGGGTCGGCCACCGTCCATCCGGTGAGGTGGATCGCCCCGCCGGCGGCCAGGGCGCCGACCGACCCGAGCAGATCCCCCAGAACGTGGAGCATGGCGCCGTGGACGTTCAGGCTGCGCGCCGCTGCTTCGCCGGTGGGCCGGTGGAGGATCCAGAAGGCGATCCCGTTCACGATCAGCCCGCCGGCCGCGACCGCCATCATCGGGCCGGAATCCACGGCGCTCGCCCGTTGCATCCGGTCGACCGCCTCGAAGCCGATCCACACCACGATCGCCCACAGCGCGAGCCCGTTCGCCAGCGCGGCGAGGATCTCCACCCTGGCGAACGCGTAGGTGTGTCGCGTGGTGGCGGGCCGGCGTGCGAACCACAGCGCCCCCAGCGCCAGGCCCAGCGAGGCGACGTCGGTCAGCATGTGCCCGGCGTCGGCGAGGAGGGCGAGGCTCCCGGTGAGCCACCCGCCGACGGCCTCCACGACCATGTAGACGGCGGTGATGGCGAGGACGAGCGTCAGCCGGCGGCGGTCCGACTCCCGCTCCACGATCCCCCCCGTTTCGGGGGTGTGGACGTGGGGGGTCACGGCGTCTCCCGGGCGCTCATCGCGAGAAACCTACCATGGGCCGACGGCCGGAGAAACCGGGCCGGCGCGGTCGTCCGGGCGGAGCGGAGCGAAGGCGAGTATCTTCCCCTCGCCGGATCGTGGGAGCGGGATGCCCGGGTGGTGGAACTGGCAGACACGCGAGACTTAAAATCTCGTGGCCGAAAGGCCGTGTGGGTTCGAGCCCCACCCCGGGCACCACCCCTTCGGAATCGCCCGCGCCGGGGGGTCTCAGCTCGCCGTCGCCGCCTCCGACGGGGCCTCCCGCTCGGTCTCCGGCTCCCCGGACTCTCCCTCCGGCCCTCCACCGTCCGCCTCCGGCCCCTCCGTCAGGGCCACGTCCAGCACCTCGTCGATCGACTCCACGAACACGAACTCGAGCCCCTCGAGCAACTCCTCGTCGATCTCCTCCACGTGCTCCCGGTTGCGGTGGGGAAGCACCACCGTCCCGATCTCCGACCGTCGGGCGGCCACCAGCTTCTCCTTGATCCCCCCCACCGGCAGCACCTGGCCGGTCAGGGTGATCTCGCCGGTCATCGCCACATCCGGGCGCACCTTTCGTCCCGAGACCGCCGACGCCAGCGCGGTGGCCATGGTGGCCCCGGCGGAGGGGCCGTCCTTCGGCACCGCGCCCGCGGGGACGTGGAGGTGGATGTCAACCCCCTCGAAGAACTGCTGGTCGATCCCCAGCTCCTCAGCGTGGGAGCGAACCCAGGCGAGGGCCGCCTGCGCCGACTCCTGCATCACGTCCCCCAGCTTGCCGGTCAGGGTGAACCCCTTCTTGCCCGGCATCGTGGTCGCCTCGACGAACAGGATGTCGCCCCCCGAGGAGGTCCACGCCAGCGCGGTCGCGACGCCCGGCCGCGCCACCCGGCTCGCGACCTCCCGGAACGCCTTGCGGGGCCCCAGGTACTCGGAGAGGTCCCCCTCGTCGACGGTGGCCTCCTCGATCTCGCCGGCGGCCACCCTCGCCGCGACCTTGCGGCACACCTTGCCGATCTCCCGCTCGAGGTTCCGGACCCCCGCCTCGCGGGTGTAGTTGGAGATGATCTTCCGCAGGGCGTCGTCGGTGATCTCGAGCCGCTCCTCGTCCAGGCCGTTCTCCTCGAGCTGGTTTCCGACCAGATACCGCTTGGCGATGAACAGCTTCTCGCGATCGGTGTAGCCGGGCAGCCGGATGATCTCCATCCGGTCCTGCAGGGCCGGGTGGATCGTCTCGAGGACGTTCGCGGTGCCGATGAACAAGACGTTGGAGAGATCCAGCGGCAGGTCGAGGTAGTGGTCGCGGAACGTGTCGTTCTGCTCGGGATCGAGGACCTCGAGCAGGGCGCTGGAGGGGTCGCCGCGGAAGTCGGCGCCCACCTTGTCGATCTCGTCCAGCATGAAGACCGGGTTGTTCACCCCCACCCGCTTGAGCGACTGCACGATCCGGCCCGGCATGGCGCCGATGTAGGTGCGCCGGTGGCCCCGGATCTCGGCCTCGTCCCGCATCCCCCCCAGCGACATCCGGACGAATTCCCTCCCCATCGCCCGCGCGATCGACCGCCCGAGGGACGTCTTGCCCACTCCGGGGGGGCCGACGAAGCACAGGATCGGGCCCTTCATCTCCGCCTTCAGCTTGCGCACCGCCAGGTACTCGAGGATCCGGTCCTTGATCTCCTGAAGGTCGTAGTGGTCCTCGTCGAGCACCTCGCGAGCGTGATCGAGCTCCAGCCGGTCCTCCGTCCCCCTGGTCCACGGCACCTCGCACAGCCAGTCGATGTAGTTCATGATGACCGAGTACTCGGGGCTCGCGGAGGGGACGTTCTGGAGCCGCTCCAGCTGCTCTTCGGCGGCCTCCATCACGTAGTCGGGAACCTCGGCCTCCTCGAGGCAATCGCGGAGCCGCTCGATCTCCCGCTCCTCGTCGGGGGTCTCCCCGAGCTCCTCCTTGATCGCCTTCAGCTGCTGGCGCAGGTAGTACTCGCGCTGCTTCTCCTGGATCTCCTCGTCGACCTGACTCTTGATCTCGCCGCCGATCTGGAGCACGTGGAGCTCCTGACGAAGCGCCTCGACGACGGTCATCAGCTTCTCCGCGAGGTCGTCGCTCTCGAGCACCTTCTGCTTCTCTTCGAGATCCATCCGGACCATCGAGGCGATCAGATAGGCGAACTTCGCGGGGTCGGTGAGCTGCCGGATCGCCTGCTGCAGCTCGTCGGGCAGATAGCTGCTGGCGGCGATGACGCCCTCGGCGAGCTCGTACCCCTCCCGGAGCAGCGCCTCGACCCGGTCGGAGCGCTCCTCCTGGGGCTCGGGGAGCACCAGGATCGACGCCTCCAGGAAGGGATCGGATCGGGTGAGCTCGAGGATCCGGAACCGGCTCACCCCCTGCACCAGCAGCCGCATCCTTCCCTCCGGCTGCTTGACGAGCCGGTGGATGACCCCCACGGTGCCGACGTCGTGGATCTCCTCGCGTCCGATCCGCTCCGGGCGCTCCTCCTCCCCTGCTTCCCCCTCGCTCTCCCCCTCCTCCGTTTCGCGCCGGGCCACGACCCCGACCATCCGGGAGCCCCGCATCGCCTCGTCGACGGCGGCGATCATCCGCTCGTCGTCGGTGGACAGCGGGACGATCGTGTACGGGTACAGCACGAGGCCCGGGACGGCGAGCAGGGGGAGGGTGTCGGGAATCGAGGAGAGGTCGACGTCCATGTCGGTGTCCTCCACGCCGGAGGCGGGATGGGCCATCGCCGCCCCCTCCCCGGCGCCCTCGGACTCCCCGTTCCCGGGCTCGGCCGCTTCGAGGTCTTCGTCCTGGACGGGATCGTCGGACATGGACTCTGCCCTGCAGTGGGATTCGCGTGTCGAAAGCTTTCTACCGGCAGCGCTGACCTTCAGAATTGTGTCCCCCCGGCGAGCCGTGCGCCAGAGGATACCTTACGTGCGGAACCCCACTCGCTCGGTCTCGGCCCATCCCTCCCGCCCGCGGATCGCGTCGAAGAGCGCCTTCGTCCGGACTCCCGCCAGGATCTGGCGCAACCCGAAGTTCTCCACCACGGCGGCCCAGAAGAGGCGGGCCACGTCGCGCGCCCGCGGGTAGCGACGCACCGTGAGTTCCTCGAGAGCCAGCGAGGAGAGCGACAGCAGCAGCCCGAATCCCACCGAGACGAGAAGGAACAGCACCGCGAGGGTCGGGGCGACGAAGCCGGTGAGGAGTCCGACCCCGGTCAGCAGATAGCCGGCCAGCTCCACCGTGGGGCCGAGCGTCTCGAAGAGCAGGAAGTACGGGAAGCCGAACATGCCGACCACCCCGTAGCGCGGGTTGAGGAACATCCAGCGATGGCGCCACAGGCTCTCCGCCTGGCCGCGGTGCCACCGGCCGCGCTGACGGCCGAGAGCGCGAAGGGTGCGCGGAGCCTCGGTCCAGCTCACCGGCTCGGGCACGAACACGATCCGGTAGGAAGGGGGACCGCCCACGCGTTCGTTGCCGTTCCGCCGCCCCCGCCACAACCGGTGGAGGCGCACGACCATCTCCATGTCCTCGCCGACCGTCTCTCGGGAGAACCCTCCCGCCTCGACGAGCGCGTCCCGACGAAACACGCTGAAGGCGCCCGAGATCAGCAGGAGAGAGTTGAGGAAGCTGTAGGCGATCCGCCCGCCCAGGAACGCCCGCAGGTACTCCACCGCCTGGAAGCTGCCGATCAGCGAGTCGGGGGCCTCCACCTCGACGACCCGCCCGTGCTCCACCCGACAGCCGTTCGCGATCCGCACGATTCCGCCGGAGGCGATCGTCCGATCCTCGTCGCCGAGGAACGGCTTCATCACGTGAAGGAGCGAATCGGGCTCGAGGAGGGAGTCCGCGTCGATCGCGGTCACGATCTCGCCGCGCGCGACGTTGACGCCGGCGTTCAGCGCGTCGGCCTTGCCGCCGTTTTCCTTGTCGACCACCACCAGCGGGATCGGTTCGCGCGATTCGTAGATTCCGCGGATCGGCTCCGACGGGAGCTCGCCGGTGGGCATCCGGTTGGAGCGGAACAGCCGGAACTCCTCGACCAACCGGTCGAGCGTGTCGTCCCGCGAGCCGTCGTTGACGACGACCACCTCGTGGTTCGGGTAGTGGAGGGTGAGCAGCGACTTCACGCTCTGGAGGATCACCTTCGACTCGTTGTAGGCGGGCACCACGATGGACGTCTTCGGAACGAGCGGCGATTTGAACAGGGCGTCGCGCTCGCTCCGGAGGAGCCGGCCGTGGTAGCGCTGCAGGGCGAAGAACCCCAGGACCATCATCACGAAATAGACGGCGGCGATGGCGATCATGTAGCCGACGATTCCGATCATCGCCCACCGGAAGGCGGCCGCCAGGAGGTCGAGCCACTCCATCGTCAAACCCGGGCGAGGGCGAGCCTGCCGGTGCGGAGCCGCTCGAGCGCCTCGAGAGCGGCCGAAGACGCGGTGGCGTGGTTCTCCCGGACCCGCCTCTCGAGCGCTTCGCGTCCGGCCTCGTCGAGCTCGGCGAGGGCGTAGGCGGCGCCCACCGCGATCCGGCGATCGCGGGCGTGCAGCAGCCTTTCGAGCTCGGGGACGAGCGTCTCGAGCCCCAGCTTGCCGGCGACCCTGACGGCGGCGATCCTCACCGCGTCGCTCCGATCCGACAACCCGGTCCGCACTTCCCTCTCGGTGTCGAGGTCGACGAGGACGTACGGCAGCGAACGGAGAGCCCGGGCCCGGATTTCCGGTCGGGGGTGGCGCAGAAGAGGAGCCACCGCGGGAACCGGGAGGGACTTCTGCCACGCCTCGATCATTTCCAGAGTGACCGCCGCGCGCCGGGGATCGGAGGGATCGAGCGCCCGGGGGATGGCCTGGCCGGCCAGGTGGCCCGCGTGCGGGCGGAGCTTCTCCACCAGCACCGCCCGCACCAGGAGCGGCTCGCGGGTCGCCACCTCGAACACCCGCTCGATCTCGGCTATCTTCTCCGAGCGCAGCAGCGCCCGCGCCGCCTCGATGCGCACCGCGGGCTCAGGATCCCTCAGGGCGTCGCGGAGAACGTCGTCGCCCCGACCGCCGTCGAGCTGGCTCAAGCGTGAGATCGCCCGACGGCGGCGTTCCACCCAGGCCGACCGGGCCCGCCGCACCCACCGGTCCACCAGGCCGATCTCCTCGGCGAGCGACGAAAACCTCGAGCGCTCCGAGCCGCCTATCGAGGCGAGCAGGTCGTCCGCGCACCGCTCCACCACCCTCGGGGAGCGCGCCCACTCCTGCTCGATCGCGGCCCGGGCCGTCTCCACCTCCCCGCCGTCGTCCGCGGTGAGGAACGTGACCATCCGCTCGCGGACGATCGGCTCCAGCCTGCGCATCCGCCTCTCCCGCGCGCTGGCGACCAGCTTGGCGACCGACAGGCCGCCGAGCAGGAGCGCGATGGCTGCAGACTGGACCACGATGAAGGCCACCACCAGGGCCAGGACGACGGATCCGACCGTCCCCGCCAGCAGCTGCCGGTAGACGATCCAGATCGCCACGGCGTAGACGCCCACCACCACCCCGGTCTTGAGCCAGATCCCGCCTCGTCCGCGGATCATCGGACCCGAACGGCGCGCTCGAGCCGGGCCACCAGTTCGAGCGGACTGAACGGCTTGGAGACGAAGTCGGCGGCTCCCAGCTCGAAGCCCCGCAGCACGTCGCTCTCCTGTCGGCGGGCGGTGAGCAGCACCACCGCGACGCGCCGGGTCCGCCGGTCGCGCTCCAGCGCGGCCAGCACCTCGAAGCCGTCGAGGCCGGGCAGCTGCACGTCGAGGACCATCGCCGCAGGCACGACCCGTCGGGCCAGCTCGAGCGCCGTCGGGCCGTCGTGGGCGAGATGACACGGATAACCCCGCCGGCGGAGGGAGGCGGCCACGAGAGAGGTGATCGTCTCGTCGTCGTCGGCGACCACCACCTCCGGAGCGGGCGATCCGGGGGAACGGGACGGGGCGGTGCGGCCCCTCCCCTCCCCCGTCGCCAGCGCCGCGCGGAGGAGCAGCTCCGAGTCGGTCCACGGGGCGAGCACCGCCGGGTATCCCCACCGTTCCACCACTCCCGGGAACGAGTGCGGTGGACCGACCAGGACCGTGGGTCGCTCGAGACCCGCCATCCCGGACGCTTCGAGCCACTCTTCCGCGCGCTCCGACTCCCCGACCGCGAGCAGGATCAGATCGAATCTCTCGAGGGCCTCCGAGTCCGGCCGGGCCTCCGACCAGCGGAGCGACTCGGCGCCGGCCCCGACTCCGCGAAGCGCCGCCACCGCCCGCTCCGCTTCGGGACCGTCGAATCCCACGAGGCCCGCCCGGAGGCCCTCCAGACGGGCGGCCACTCCGGGAGCGAACGCCTCCGCGGGACCGGGCGAGGCGGCCGGTCTCGCCTCCGCGAACGCGTCCCTCAGCTCCGACAGGCGCTCTCGCGCCGCCGACAGATCGCCGGCCGCCACCAGGGCCTCGAGCTCCCGCGCCAGGGCGCTGATCCTTGGATATCCCAGCGTGCCGCCCCGGCCCGCCCACCGGTGGGCCGCCCTGCGGATCGCCTTCGAGGGAGTCTCGGCATCGAACTCGTCCAACAGGTCGGGCGCCCGGCGTCGACCTTCGTCGAGGAATCGGGCGCGAAGGTCGATCAGCACCGGGGACTCCGCGGGAGGGCCGACCCGATCGTCCAGGCAGCCGACCAGGGCCTCGAGCACCGACTCGAAGCCCGGCCGACGCGCCACGATCGCGTCGGCTCCCGCCTTCCGGGCGAGCAGCCCGTCGCTCTCCTCCTCCATGTCGTGGCTCGTGAAGAGGATCAGCGGGATCGTTGCGAGGCCGAGCTCGTCGCGGATTCGCCGGGCGAGCTCGAATCCGTCGCTTCGCGGGAGGACCACGTCCAGCAGCGCCGCGCAGGGGGGGTCGGCGGCGATCGCGCGGAGGCCGTCGCCGGCGTCGGCGGCGACGACGGGCTCGAAGCCGAGCCCCCGGAGCCTCTCCGCGAGGAGCCGGCGCTGGACCGCGCTGTCGTCGACGACCACCACCCGTCGACCCCGGCCCGGAGTGCCGGAGGGCAGCGCGGACGCTCCCGAAAGGGCGTCGCTCTCGCTCACCCGCGGCTTCCCGCGCCGGAGGAGCCGAGCAGCTCCTCCACCTTCCCGGCGAGCTCGAGCGGATCGAAAGGCTTGGGCACGATCCCCCGGACGTCGCTCTGCCGCAGGGCGTCGGCCCGCTCCCCCTCCGCGTTACCGGTCAGGAACACCACCGGAACATGCGTGAGGCCGTCGTCGAGGCGCATCCGCCGAAGCACCGCTTCGCCGCTCTCGTCGGGGAGGAGCACGTCGAGCAGAACCGCGTCGGGCCGATCGCGGCGGGCCCGCTCCAGCCCCTCGGCTCCGCTCGCGGCTGTCGCCACCTCGTGTCCGGCCTTCTCCAGGGCGAAGCGTGCCACGTGCCGGATCTCCGGATCGTCGTCCACCACGAGGACCCTCACGACTTTTTCAGCAGCCGGTGGACGCGGGCCAGCAGCTCGGTCGGCGAAAAGGGCTTCACCATGTAGTCGTCGGCGCCGAGCGAGAGGCCGCGCACCACGTCCTCCTCGCTGCCTCGCACCGTCAACACGATCACCGGGATCGAGGAGGTCTCCCGCTGCTGCCGCATCCGGTTGAGCACCTCGAAGCCGTCCATGTCGGGCAGCAGCACGTCGAGGATCACGAGCGAGAACTCGGATCCGTCCCCGTTGGATCCGACCTCGTCGAGGACCGCTTCGCCGTCGCTGCAGTGGACGACCTCGAGTCCCTCCTGGGAGAGGCGGTGGCGGATCAGCGTGGCTACGAGGTCGTCGTCCTCTCCGATCAGCACCCGCCGCTTCGGTCGGGGAACGTCCGCGCTGTCGGAGACGACGCGGTCGCGTCCGGTGGACTTCGCCAGGTACAGGTAGTAGTCGGCGCGAGCCACCGCCTCGTCCGCCTCGTCCTCCGGCAGCACCGGCGCCACCCCCGCGCTGAAGGAGAGCTGGAACGTCTCCCCTTCCGCGACGAACTGCTCCTGGCGAAACCGGCGGCGGGCCTTGTCGAGGGCGCGCAGCGCCCCCTCGCTGTCGGTGTCGGGGAACAGCACCACGAACTCCTCCCCTCCCCAGCGCGCCACGAGATCGGATCCGCGAAGTGCGTCCTCGATCGTGGTCGCGGCACGCCGAAGCACCTCGTCCCCCATCGCGTGTCCGTGGGCGTCGTTCACCTGCTTGAAGCGGTCGAGATCGAGAAAACCGATCGAGAGGGCCTGCTCCTGTCGCCGCGCGAACGCCTGGGCCAGCCGGAAGGACTCGTGGAAGGCGGCCCGGTTCGGAAGCTCCGTGAGGGGGTCCTGCCGCGATTCCTGCGCCGACTCCCGGTAGCGCTGCAGCTTGGAGGCGACCGCGGTCGCGAACGCCTCCGGATCGAACGGCTTCTCGAAGAACTCGTCGGCGCCGAGCGCGAAGCATTCGCTCTTGGCGAGGCTGGAGGACTTCACGGTGAGCACGATGACCGGAAGCGCCGCGGTCGACGGCCGCTCCCGCAACCGCATCAGCAGGTTCCGCCCGTCGGTGTCGGGGAGGACGAGGTCCAGAACCACGAGATCGACCTCCTCCACGGCGAGGATCCGCTCGGCCTCTTCGGCCGTGCGGGCGTGGTGGATCTCGCGATTGTCGTTCCCCAGATGCCATTCGAGGATCCGGGCGATCTCGTCGTCGTCGTCGATCACCAGGAGCCCTACGCGATCCGCCTCGCTTCTGCCGGCCACCTCCCGGAGGACGTCGAGCAACCCCTCCAGCTTCACCGGCAGCTCGCTGTCGCTCGCCTCCTCCACCTCGGCGGCGGCTTCGGTGATGCGGGGGAAGCCGTAGGTGCCGCCGGAGCCGCGCAGGGAGTGGGCGACGCGCCGGATCGTGCCCCGCGCCTCCCCCCGATCCTCCACCAGGAGGGCCTCGGCAGCCGCCTCGAGGGCGTCGATCCGGGCCTCCAGCTGTTCCCGGTACCAACTCTTCAGCTCTTCCATGGGATTCACGACCTCGATCGCAGAATCAAGGGGAATCGCGCGCAATCCACCCGTACGGCGCGCAGCGGGGCGCCGATCCGAGCCGGCGCGACTCCGCTCGACATCCGCGAAACGTCAGCCGGGCGTGGAGAGCGCCCTCCCGGCCGCCGGATGGTCGTCTCCTTTCGATGCAAGATCGGGGCCCCCACGCGCCCTCGGCGCGAGCACCACGGAGAAGCACGTCCCCTCCCCCACCTCGCTCTCGACGGTGAGGTCGTATCCCAGCAGCCGGCACAGCGAACTCGAGATCGCCAGCCCGAGCCCGGTTCCACCGTAGGTGCGGGCGGTGCCCGTCTCCGCCTGCTCGAACGCCTCGAAGATCTTCCGGAGGCGGTCGGGAGGGATCCCGATCCCGGTGTCCTCCACCTCGATCCGCACCGGCCGCGCCTCCCCGGCGGCGACCACGCGGACCGTGATCCTTCCGCGATCGGTGAACTTCACCGCGTTGCCGATCAGGTTGATCAGGATCTGCTTCAGCTTGCCCCGGTCGGTCCGGATCGGCTCGAGGAGGCCGGGGAGCTCGGCCTTCAGCTCGAGGTCGCGATCGAGCACCGGCCCCCGGAACTGGTCGACGGTCTCCTCCACGAGCTCCTCGAGGTCGACCTCCTCGAGATCGACGCTCATCCGACCGGCCTCGATCTTCGAGAGATCCAGGATCTCGTTGATCAGGTCGAGGAGGTGGAGGCCGTTCTCCCGGATCCGTTCGAGGAACCCTCGCCCGCGCTCGTCGAGCGCGTCGCCGGCCCGTTTCAGCAGGACGTTCGCGAAGCCGATCACCGAGTTGAGCGGCGTCCGGAGCTCGTGGCTCATGGTGGCCAGGAACTCGCTCTTCGCCCGGGTCGCCTCCTCGGCGGCCTCCTTCGCCTGCCGAAGCTCCTCCTCCGCCCGCTTGCGCGCGGTGATGTCCCGGTAGATCTCGTAGAGCGCGGTTCGGCCCCGCTCGAGGTCGATTGCGGTGCCCAGCACCGAGACGTCGATCGTCGTTCCGTCCTTGCGGCGCCGGATCGTCTCGTACCCCACGTTCTGCCCGCGGGCGACCCGGTCCTGCCACGTCCGCGCCTCGGCCCGGCGATCCTCCGGCACGATCAGCTCCTCGATCGCGGAGCCGAGGGCTTCCTCCCGCGGCCACCCGAACGTGCGCGTGAACTCGTCGTTCATCCGGGCGACCCGCCCCTCCTCGTCCAGGACGACGATCGCCTCCGGAGCGCTCTCGAAGAGCCGCTCCAGGTACGCCTTCTGCACCTCGAGCTCCTCCTGGGCCCGCTCCCGCTGGACCACCTCGCGGGCGAGCGCGGCAGCCCCCTCCTCGGCCCGCCGGAACGTGAGGTAGACGCTGACGAGCAGCCCCACCCCGACGCACAGGTAGCTCACGACCTTCAACACGTGGGCGGCGAGGAACAGCGCGTCGTGGGGGGCGGAAGAGAACGCCATGAACGGCGCCTCGCTCACGAAGGCGATCAGCAGCGAGACCACCAGCCAGTGGTCGAAGGCGTTGTCCCTCCAGTGGGCCTTCCACAGGTAGCCGCACAGCGCGAACAGGAACAGCCCCGCCGGAACGAGTTCCTGGGGACGGGGGAGCGCCGCCTCCGTCCACCCCCGGGACAGCGGCGCGGCCTCGATGACGATCACGGTCGCCACGGTGAGCAGGGCGGTGGTGATGTAGACCGCCCCCTCGCCCACCCGACCCTCCTGCCCCAGCCTCCGCTCCCTCCGCCAGCCGAGCCAGTTCAGGCAGAAGAACAGGGCCAGCAGCGTCCGTGAGGCGAACCAGCTCCACGCCTCGACCGCCGTCCGCTGGGCCGCCGCCCCCGCCGCGAACGGGGCGGACTCCACGAGGTGGACCCCGTCCAGGAAGGCGGCGGCGAGGAATCCCGTCCCGAGGAACAGGAAAACGTTGTTCTTCTTGCTGTAGAAGCGGACCAGGGCGAGGACGCCGAGGAACAGCGCGAGGGTGGTGGCGATCGCCTCGAGTACCGCGTGCTCGCGCGGACCGCCCCAACCCGGGGCGCCCCGCAGCGCCACGTAGCCGACCGCGGCGGCCGCCAGCAGCGCCAGATAGGCGACCATCCGCTGGCGCTCGACGCGCGCGCCGCCCCTCCACGCGGTCGGCGTCGCCCGGAGGACCTTCTCCTCCACCCTCATTCCAGCTGGGCCTCGATCACCTCGATCAGCTTCTCCTCGTCCACGATCGGCTTGCTCACGTAGCCGTCGAACCCCTTCGAGAGATACTTCTTCCGGTCGCCGGCCATGGCGTGCGCGGTGACCGCGATCACCGGAACGTCGACCAGCCGCTCGTCCTCGCGCATCCGGCGGAGCACTTCGGTTCCGTCCATCTCCGGCATCGAGATGTCGAGCAGCACGAGTTCGGGCTTCTGCCTGCGGAAGCCCTCGAGCGCGTCGGGACCCGACTCGTACTCGACGATCCGGTACCGGTCGCCGAGGATCGCCGCCACCAGGAGCCGGTTGTCGGGATTCTCCTCCACGTGGGCGATCGTCGTCATCCGCTTCTCCCTCGCGTCTCTCGCTCCAACCGGTCCCGGGCGGCCGCGAAGGCGTTCGCCATCTCCGCGATCTCCCGCTCCAGCGCGGCCGTCCCGGCGCCGGCGTCCCGCGCCCGCTCGGCGCCCGACTCCACCCGCTGGGCCTGCTCCTGCAGACGGACGGCGCCGACGTTGCCCGCGCTCGACTTCAGGGAGTGGGCGGCCCGCTCGAGGGTCTCGAGGTCGCCGTCGGCGACCGCGGCCCGCGCGGCGGCGATCCGGTCCTCCCCCAGCTCCGAGAACAGCGCCACCATCTTCGATGCCAGGGCCTCGCCTCCGAGACGCCGGAGCCGCTCGAGGCCGGCCGGATCCACATCCTCAGGCACGCCCGGCGCTCCTCCACCGCCACGCCCGGCTCCCGTACGAAATGTAGGAGAGCGCCAGCATCACGCTCGCCGCGACGGTCAGGGCGGGGTACGCGGACTTCCACTGCAAGATATGGGCGAGAGTGAGCAGACCGAGGAAGAACGTCGTCAGCTTCCCCGTCCAGTCCGCGGAGAATACCACCTGCTCCCGTCGGAAGAAGAGCCACGCGCCGCCGATCAGGAGCGCGTCCCGGAGGATCACCAGCCCTACGAGCCAGATCGGGAATCCGCGGGTGGCGGCGAGGTACACGATGAGCCCCCCCAGGAGCACCTTGTCGGCGAGCGGATCGACGACCTTGCCGCTCGGGCTGATCGCCGAGCGGCGCCGGGCGAGCCAGCCGTCGAGGAGGTCGGACAGGCCCGCTACCACCAGCAGGACCGTCGCCCATTCGTCGCTCTTCGGGGCGGGGCTCTCGAGCAGCCACAGGATCGGCACGAGGAACACCATCCGGATCGCCGAGAGGGCGTTGGGGAGGGTCGCCCATCGGACCCCCCCCTCGACCCGCTCCGGATCCGAGGAGCCGTGCGTCGCTTTCACGCCCGCCCCGTCAGCAGCTCCTCGGCGTGATGGCGGCTCACGTCCCGGTCGGGATCGCCGCCGAGCAGCCGGCTCACCTCCCGGACCCGGTCCTCGTCGTCGACCGAGCGGGCCGAGATCACCGTCCGCTCGTCCCGAGGCGCCTTCTCCACGACCAGGTGGCGGTCGGCCGCGGCCGCGATCTGGGCCAGGTGGGTCACCACGATCACCTGGTGGTGCTTCGCGACCGCCTTCAGCTGCGCCGCGACCCGATGGGCGATCCTCCCGCCGATCCCGGCGTCGATCTCGTCGAACACCAGGGTCGGGGTGCGGTCCGCGGCGGCAAGCGCGGACTGCAGCGCGAGCATCACCCGGGAGAGCTCGCCTCCGGAGGCGATGCGGGAGAGGGGTCGCGGGGACTCGCCCGCGTTGGGCGCGATCCGGAACTCCACCCGCTCCAGGCCGGCCCGGGACCACGCCCACCGCTCCCCGCCGCGGGGCACGCCCCCGGGATCGGGACGGCGGGAGAGGTCGATCTCGAAGGTGCCCTCGCCCATCCCGAGCTCGGCGAGCCGGTCGGTGACCGCCGCCTCCAGGCGATCGGCGGCGGCCTCCCGCGCGTCGGCGAGCGCGTTGGTGGCGACGGTCAGCTCGCGGAAGTGCTCCTCCCGCTCGGCGTCGAGCGAGGCCGCGCGCCTCTCGGCGGCCTCGAGCTCGGAGAGCTCCTCCCGCATGCGCCGGGCGGTCTCGAGCACCTCCTCGAGGCTCCCGCCGTGCTTGCGCCGGAGCCGAAAGAGGAGGTCGCGCCTCTCCTCCACAGCGGCCAGGCGCCCGGGGTCGAGATCCACCGCGTCGGCGTATCGCCCCAGCTCCCGGCCGACCTCCTCCAGATCGTAACGGACCGACGTCAGCCGGTCGGCCAGCGGGGCGAGGTCCGCGTCGAGCTCGGCGAGCCGTCGCAGATGGCGCTCCAGGCCCGCCAGGGCGGGCGCGACGGCGTCGTCGGCCTCGGCCAGCGCCCGGTTCAGCTCGCCGGCCAGCCTGCGCCGCTCCGTCGAGTGCCGCAGGCGCTCGGCCTCGCTCGCCAGCGACTCCTCCTCGCCGGGCTCGATCTCCGCGGCGTCGATCTCCTCGACCTGCGAGCGGAGGTAGTCGATTCTCTCGGCCCGCCGCCGCTCGGCGTCCTCCAGCTCCGCGCGCTCGGCCTCCAGCGCCGCCAGCGCCTCGGCGGCCCCGGAGACGGTCTCGGCGATCCCCTCCGCGCCGGCGAAGGCGTCGAGCAGCTTCCGCTGCACCGCTCCCTTCACCAGCAACCGGTCCTCGTGCTGGCCGTGGAGCACCACCCGTCGCTCCCCCACCTCCCGCAGCATCCGGGCGGTCGCCATGTCGCCGTCGAGGTAGCACCGGTTGGAGCGATCGCGGCGTATCTCCCGACGCACCAGCCGCTCACCCCCGCGCGCGTCCCCGAACAGCCCCTCAACCACCGCCCGCTCGGCGCCCTCGCGGATCGCGTCCGTCGAGGCGCGCGCGCCGAGCAGCAGCGCCACCCCCTCGACCAGGATCGACTTGCCCGCCCCCGTTTCGCCGGTGAGGACGTTGAGCCCGGGTCCGAACTCCACCTCGACCTCGTCGATCAGCGCGTACTCGGCCAGCCGGAGGCGTCTGAGCGTCATCCCTCGCTCGCCGCCCGGCCGCCCCAGAAGAAGCGGTCGCGCAGCGCCTCGACGTAGCGATTCTGGTCGAGGCCCGCGAGCAGCACCCGCCGCTCGCCCCGCGAGACCCGCACCTCGTCGCCGACCGCGAGCGGAATCTCGACCTGGCCGTCCAGGATCAGGTACATCCCCTCCCCGCCGCGATCGATCCGCACGCCGAGGGTCCGGTCCGCCGGCGCCACCAGCGGCCGGATCGCCAGCGCGTGCACGCAGATCGGGGTGACGAGGATGGAGTCGAGCCCGGGCATCGCCAGCGGTCCTCCGGCCGAGAGGTTGTAGCCGGTCGCGCCGGTGGGCGTGGAGAGGATGAGGCCGTCGGCGAGCTGGGCCCCGAGCGCGTCTTCGTCGACGGAGAGGGAGAGGCGCATCACCCGCAGGTTGCCGCCCTTGTGGACGACCGCGTCGTTGAGGGCGTGGTGGCGCGCGACGACCTCTCCGCCGCGGCGGACCTCGGCCACCAGCGTCATCCGGGACTCCACCGGCGCCGATCCCTCGAGGACCGGGACGATCCGCTCGCCCATCGTGGTGGGCGAGGCGGCGGTGAGGAAGCCGAGCCCGCCGAGATTGATGCCGAAGATCGGGATCGGGCGGCCGCCGATCCGGCGGGCCGCCGCGAGCAGGGTGCCGTCCCCGCCCAGGGTGACGAGGAGATCCGCCTCGAGCCGATCCCACTCCAGCGGCTCCGCGGGGATGTCCAGCGCCTGGATCGCCTCGGGCTCCAGGGAGGGGGTCCATTCGCGGTGGCGCAGCAGCGTGACGGTCCTGTCGACCATCTCGCGGATCCGGGAGCGATCCAGGTTGGCGACGATCGCCGCGCGGGACCCCACGGTGCGTCGGGCTACCGTCGCGCCGGGACGCGGGCGAGGGAGCGGGCGGCGTCGCGGATCGACGCCGGCGTGAGGCCGCACCGCTCCAGCTGCTCCTTGCGGGAGGCGTGGTCGATGATCTCGTCCGGGATGCCGAGCGACCGGATCTCCGGATGGAGCCCGCGCTCGGCCAGGCGTCGTCCCACGTTGGAGCCGAAGCCGCTCCATACCGCGCTCTCCTCCACCGTCAGGATCTTGTCGAACCGCTCCCCCAGCGCCTCCAGCAGGTCCTCGTCCATCGGCTTGAGATAGCGGCAGTTGACGACGTGGGCCTCCACCCCGTCCCCGGAGAGGCCCTCGGCCGCCTCGAGGGAGGGAGCGACCATCGTCCCGACCGCGAGAATGCAAAGGTCGGACCCCTCGCGGACCGTCTCCCACTTTCCGATCGGCAGGAACGTGAAGTCGGTGCGGTCGAGGTCCACGCCCTCCCCGATCGTGTCGCGGGGATACCGCAGCGCGAAGGGGTGCTCGCGCTGGATGATCGCCGTGTGCACCAGATCCTGCAGCTCGTGCTCGTCCTTCGGTGCCGCCAGGATCATGTTGGGGAGCACCGACAGATAGCCGACGTCGTAGGCCCCCATGTGGGTCGGCCCGTCGTTTCCCACCAGCCCGGCGCGGTCGAGCACGAAGACGACGGGGAGGTCCTGGATGCAAACGTCGTGGACCACCTGGTCGTAGGCGCGCTGCAGGAACGTCGAGTAGATGGCGCACACCGGGATCTTCCCCTGGCGCGCCAGCCCGGCGGCGAAGCACACCGCGTGCTGCTCGGCGATCCCCACGTCGAAGCCGCGGTCGGGGAACGCCTCGAGAAACGCCTGCACCCCCGCGCCCCCGGGCATCGCCGCGGTGATGGCGCACACGTCCGGCTCGCGGCGTCCCATCTCGACGAGGGTGTCGGAGAACACCTTGGTCCACTTCGGCGGCGAGGGAGGCCCCTCCACCTTCCCGCTCTCCAGGTTGATCGCCCCCACGCCGTGGTAGGCGACCTGGTCCGCCTCGGCGAACGGATACCCTTTCCCCTTCACCGTCAGGATGTGGAGCATCCGCGGGCCGCGCAGCCCCTTGATCTTCTCCAGGGTGTCGACCAGCTCGTCGACATCGTGGCCGTCGATCGGGCCGAAGTAGCGGAAGCCGAGCTCCTCGAACAGCATCCCCGGCGTCACCAGCCCCTTGACGCTCTCCTCCAGCCGGTGGGCGAAGCCGCGCACCTCGTCGGCCACCTTCGGGATGTGGCCGGTCAGATCCCAGATCTCGTCCCGAAGGCGGTTGTAGAGCGGGTTGGTGGTGATCTTGGTGAGGTACTCGTGCATCGCCCCCAGGTTCGGCGCGATCGACATCTGGTTGTCGTTGAGGATCACCAGCAGGTCGCTCTCGGCCGCGCCCGCGTTGTTGAGAGCCTCGAAGGCGAGACCGGCGGTCATCGCCCCGTCGCCGGTCACCGTCACCACCTCGAACTCCTCGCCGGCCAGATCGCGGGCGGTGGCGATCCCGAGCGCCGCCGAGATCGAGGTGGAGGCGTGGCCCGCCCCGAACACGTCGTGCGGGCTCTCCTCGATGCGGCAGAACCCGCTCGGGCCTCCGGCCTGGCGCAGATCCTCCATCCACTCGTCCCGGCCGGTGAGGATCTTGTGGGGATAGCACTGGTGGCCGACGTCCCACACGATCTTGTCGCGGGGGCTGTCGTAGAGGTGGTGGAGCGCCACGGTCAGCTCCACCACGCCCAGCGGGGCCCCGAGGTGGCCACCCCGCCTGGCGACGATCTCGAGCACCCGTTGGCGAACCGCCTCGGCGAGGCGCTTCAGCGCGTCGCGGGACAGCCCCTTGAGATCGTCCGGACCTTCGATGCGTTCGAGGATGGCGTCCATGAAGGGGTCAACTTAAGCCGCCCGGAGGGGCCGCGCCAAACGTCCGGCGGCGGCCGGAGATCGCTCTCACCGCACCTCGACCTCGACGCGCTGGACCACGTTGTTCCCGTAGCCGAGCGCGTTCCAGAGCGGCTCGAGCGGCTGGATTTCGCCTGCCGCGTCGGTCGCCCGGGCCACGAGCACGTGACGCCCTGTCGCCTCCGGCTCCCACGTCCACCGCCACGGGGTCGCGGCGTGGACGCCCGCGGCCTCGCCGAGCCGCGCCTCGTGCCACCTCGCTCCCCCGTCGACGCTCACCTCCACCCGCCGGATCGCGACGCCCCCCGACCACGCAGTTCCCTCGACGTCGACCGGCCCCTCCGATACGGTCTCGCCGTCGACCGGGCGGGCGATTGCGGCCCGGACCCGCTTGCGGGCGAGCGGGGTGCCGTCGGGCCGCCCCTCCCGCCCCCGATACACGTACCGCTCGGCCTGGAACCATCCCCGGAAGGGCTTCGCGCTCGCCTGTACGCGCACCAGCCACTTCACCGAGGCCATCCCGTACCACGCCGGCACCACCAGGCGCACGGGGCGTCCGTGCCGCGGCGGCAGGGGCTCCCCGTTCATGGACCACGCCAGCAACACGTCGGGATCCCGGGCCACCGCCACGGGAAGGCTCCGCTCGAAGGGCACCTCGCGCCCCCCCTCCACCTCGCCCCGGTCCGCACCGGTGAACACGATCTCGGTCGCCCCGGGGGAGACCCCGGCGCGGTCCAGCACCCGGTACAGGGGGGTGCCGGTGAACTCGGCGGTCGAGACCGCGTCGAAGACCCACGGCGTCCCGCCTGGGAAGGGATCCATCGCCCGGCGCCCGTTTCCCGCGCACTCCAGCGTCACCGCGAGCGAGCGGGCCGGGAGCGAGCGCAGATCGTCGAGCGAGAGCTCGAGCGATTCCTCCACCTCCCCCTCGACGCGGAGCCGCCACGTCTCCGGGTCGAGGTCGGGCACGGGGAAGTGGCTCCGGACGTAGAAGCTCCGGCTCGGGGTCCGCGGCCCGGCCAGCGCCCGCATCGGCGTCCCGGCGTTGTACGGGCTCTCCTCCCGGGTGACGAGATCGAGCTTCTGCTCCCGCTCCGGCATCATCGGGCTCCGCACCTCCTCAATGCAGCCGCTCCACGACGAAGTCGACGTACTCCCGCAGAACGTTCACCCCTTCGGCGTCGCCGTCCAGACGCTCCAGCGCGTCCCGGGCGACGTCCGCCGCGGCCTCGGCCTGGTCGCGAGCTCCCTCGATGCCGTGGACCGAGGGGTAGGTCGCCTTTCTCCTGGCGGCGTCGGCTCCGGCGGCCTTTCCGGTGCGGCTCGGCTCGCCGAGCTCGTCCAGCAGGTCGTCGACGACCTGGAAGGCGAGGCCGAGGCTCGCCCCGTAGTCCGAGAGGGCGTCGACCCGCTCCTCGGAGGCCCCGGCCGCGATCGCGCCCATCGCGCAGGCGGCCGAGATCAGCGCGCCGGTCTTGGCGCGGTGGATCGCCTCCAGGCCGGCCGGGTCGACGTCGCGTCCCTCCGCCTCGAGGTCCAGGTACTGTCCCCCCACCATCCCCTCGACCCCGGCCGCGCGGGCGAGCCGGCGGATCAGTCGCGGGAGCGCGGGGGCCAGCTCGAAGTCCCTCCCCGCGGCGTCGGCGAGGAGCAGGAACGCCCGCTGCTGGAGGGCGGCCCCCGCGGCGGTCGCCGCGGCCGGCCCGTAGACGACGTGCGCGGTGGGGAGGCCCCGCCGCATCCCGTCGTCGTCCATCGTGGGGAGGTCGTCGTGGAGCAGCGAGTAGGTGTGGACGAGCTCGACGGCGGCGGCCACGGCGTGGATCCCCTTTCGAGCCCCTCCGACGGCGCGATGGGAGGCGACGGTGAGCAGCGGGCGCAGCCGCTTGCCGCCCCCTCCCACGCTGTAGCGGGCCACCGCCCCGACCGGCGGGGCCAGGCGGGCGATCGCCTCGGCGACGGCCGCCTCCACCCGGGGCCGCTCGGCCTCGGTGAACGCCTCGAGCGTCCCCGTCACCGGGCTACTCGAGATCGAAGTCCTCGAGGGAGAAGAGCCCCTCGGACTTCTCGATGATCCGCTTGATCCGCCCCTCCGACGCTTCGAGCCGGCGGCGGATGCCCACCGCGAGCTCGACTCCCTCCTCGAAAAGCGCGATCGACTCGTCGAGCGAGACCGCCTCGCTCTCGAGCTTCTGGACGATCGACTCGAGGCGACGCAGACGCTCCTCCACCGGGGCCTCGTCGGTCGCCTCCCCGGCCGGCCCCTCCGGCGGCCGCTCCACCGACTCGCCGGCCGAGCCCTCGTCCGACCGCCCGTTGGAATCCTCCTCGATCGGGATCTGGCTCATGGCTCCTCCTCGGGTTCGACGTCGGTCACCTCGGCGGTGGCGCGGCCGCGGGCGAGCCGGATCTCGAGGGCCTCCCCCACGGCGAGGTCGCCCGCGTCGGTGACCACCGAGCCGTCGGGGGCGTGGACCACCGCGTAGCCACGCTCCAGGATCGCCAGCGGGCTGGCCGTCCCCAGCCGCTCGGCGAGGTGATCGAAGCGGGTACGGACGCGATGGTGGCGCCGGGCCGCCTCCCGCGCCAGGGCCCGGGCCCC